>DKGH01000224.1:35586-44477 GCA_002453165.1 Verrucomicrobia bacterium UBA6775 | reverse complement strand
TAAATAACGATTTTTTACCCTAACAAAGAACGTCTTTTTAAAATCTAGCCGATAGCTAAAATTATCTGAAGTACATTATTAGCGAGCATAATAGATGGAGCTAAATATATATTAACTTAGCAATCTTGAACAACTCCAATAACCAATTGATTTTTTCAAATCTAATCGAGGTGAAATTACATCGAAGAATTGGTTCTAAAGGTCGACGAGATCACAATCTTGGGTCTCGTGACCAGTGAGATTCTCTCATTTTAAGGGATAAATTACCGGCAATTTTTTTGTGAATTTTCCTGAACCACCAATCAGCAACCAAAGTACTAGCCTTAGTTTTTCGACGACCTAAATAAGAGCGCTTAACTCCATTTATTTTATGCATTCCAAGTGGTAATTCTAATTGTTTCATAGTTAAACTGGTGTAACATCTACAATTATGATTTCTCGTCTAGGTTTGCGCGGATTGTTTGTTTGATTTGCCTTATGAGTGCTATGAGAAAGGAATTTCTCAAAAATTAATACAAATATTGCGACTGTGCCGAGAACTAAAAGAACTTCCATCGTTTTCTGTTGAAATTGATATTTATATGTAAATTAAACAGGCAATTGTCGCTAAACAACATTAAAAATTATACCAATCTATTTTGCTTTGTCTAAATCAACTTGGAAGTCTTTAGTCATTATATCCCAGCAGTTAAGGGCAAAAGGAAACTTTGTCCCTTTATTTTTTCATTTTAACTTTACAGGTATCACTCTTAAACTTGTCGAACTGATGGTAAATATTGCGAATCGCTTGAAAGCTTTCGTCTAGCAGGTGCACCCAGCACTGCCTTGCATGAATTTGCTAAAGGTTCGAAGCGATGCTGAATTCGTCGCACTGAGTAAAGAAAACGGATACGTTTTCAATCAGAGGATGTATCTAGGTTTCAGCCGGATTCCGAAAATGATGCAAACTTGCTTTGTTGTTAGTTAAGAGTCGTAAACCAACTCCCTCCACCACTTGAACGCCTTCGGGTTGTCGTTCCACACCGTGCAGATGCCGGTAGCTAGTCTGTGGTTGAAGCTTTGTTTTGGTTTCTCCAGCACAACACTCTTAGCCAATTCCACGTTCCATTTCGCGAAGCAATTCACTTTTGCTAAAAAATTCTCCATGCCCAATTTCATTATTCATGAATTATGCGCGTGGAGTTGTGAAGCCAACCTGCCGGTGTTTTACGATCGTCTTGAATTTTGAGCTAATTGAGGGAAGATTGCCCGAGGTGATTTTGGTGCCTATTTTGGTGCCTATTTTTTGTGGTGATCGGCCCTTTCGGGGTACCATTTTTTTATTGCCAGTGTGGCGGAATTGGTAGACGCGGCGGATTCAAAATCCGCTTCTTTCACGAGAGTGTGGGTTCGAGTCCCTCCACTGGTACCATCTCGATTTTCTCCCTTCGATACTCGGTTGTGGGTTTGCCTTCCGGTTTGCGCTTGGCCAAGCTTGGGCCCGTGAAGGCTGTTGTTTTTGGTTTTCTTCTTTCTTTTGCCATGTCTCTTCAAGCGAATCCAGTTGCCATTGTTGTCCACGGCGGGGCGGGGCGAATCGAGCGCAAATCGCTCTCGCCGGAACTTGAACGGCTTTATCTCGAGACGCTTGAGCGTTCGCTTCGGGCCGGGCACGAGATCCTGCGCAGCGGTGGCAGTGCGTTGGATGCCGTGGAGGCGGCGATCGTGATCATGGAGGATGCGCCTGTTTTTAACGCTGGCAAGGGATCGGTGTTCACTGCGGAGGGTAAAAACGAACTCGATGCCTCGATCATGGATGGCAGCGGGCTTCAGGCTGGAGCGGTCGGTGGCGTGACGACTGTAAAGAATCCGATCCGGGCAGCCCGGGCCGTGATGGAGAATTCGAAGCATGTTTTCTTTACCAACGAGGGAGCCGAAAAGTTCGCCGCAGATAACGGTTTGGAATTGGTGAAGCCGGATTACTTTCGGACGGATCGGCGGTGGAAGCAGTTTTTAAACTGGCGCAAACAGGAGGAGGCCAGGGCCAAGCCGCAGGCTGCCACCACTCCGGAGCAGCCGGAGGATTACTTCGGCACGGTGGGTTGCGTGGCGCTGGATGCAAAGGGCAATATCGCTGCCGGAACCTCGACCGGGGGGATGACCGGCAAACGCTTCGGCCGGATCGGGGATTCGCCGATTATTGGCGCGGGGACGTATGCTAACAATCGCACCGCGGGCATCTCCTGCACCGGCCATGGTGAGTACTTCATCCGGCACGCCGTGGCACACGATATCAGTGCGCGCATCGCCTACAAAAAGGAGAGTCTGGCCAAGGCTGCCGATGACGTGGTGAAGTCCGTCCTTAAAAAAGCTGGCGGCAACGGTGGGGTGATTGCCATCGATGCTGAGGGGAATGTCGTGATGGAGTTTAACACGCCGGCAATGAGCCGTGGCTACATCGACCGTGAGGGGAAACTCAAAACGGCGATCTTCAAATGACACCGTGTTCCGCCTACCGGGTCGGGTTGCATTTTAAACGGCGACTATTGGCTTGGTTCCATTGAAAGTTGTTGTACGGTTGTGGCCGCTTTATGGGCGATCTCCCCAAACCCGAAATCATTGTTACACATGACGGCGACTTGGACGGACTGCTTTCCGGTATGTTGCTGCAGAAACTTTCCGCCACGCTTTATGGCGAGGAAGTTCGTTTGCTGGGCTACCAAACCCACGCTTGGCACAGCCGTTGTCTGCGCGAGAACTCTGCCTGGGTCAGCGACCTGGCGTTCGAGGAGCGCATGGACCGCCACAACTGGGTGGTCGTTGATCATCACATTACGAACACCACGCCGACCAAGGCGCGGCTTGTTCACGACGAATCGAAGAGCGCCTGCATGCTGGCTTACGGGCTGTGCAGGGAGCACGGACTGGAATCTGAGAATCTCGACCGCCTCGTCCATCTGGCAAACGTTGGCGACCTGTTCCTCCAGGATGACCCGGAATTTGAACTGGCCAACGACCACGGCTCGTTGGTGAAGACGTATGGTTTCTGGAACATGTACTCGATTGTCGATGGCGATCCGGAGAAACTGCTCGATCATCCGTTGCTGGAGGTTATGCGCGTGAAGCGCGAGGTCGAGGACCCCATGGGGCTCAACTGGAGCCGCCAAAATATTCAGGAAATCACGCCGGAAGTCGGTCTCGTAAAAACCGTGGTGGGCAATTCGAATGTGATCCTGAACAAGCTGCTTCGTGAGGACTCCCAGCCGTACAAGATTCTTCTGACGCTCAACCGCATCGGGAACAACCAGTTTATGGTGAGCCTGCGCAGCTCCGAGGGAGGGGCGTTGCGGATGGCCAAGCAGTTGCAGGGTGGTGGGCACGCGAACGCCGCCGGAGCGGCACTGCCCAAGAGTGTACAGCGTGTGGCAGATGCGGTGGACTACCTCAAGACGGCGTTGAACCCGATTACCCACGCCCAGGAGAACGTGCCGGACAACCTTGAGTCGTTGTTTGAGAGCGCGAAAATCTGACGCGACTTTTTTTACCTCGCCAAAAAGGGTAATTTTTGTGTTGGCCCTCTTGCGGGCATGAGTCTAGATTCTGCCGGTCGCATTCGTGAACAGGGATTCGCCTGCCAAGGAGATGAAGGTCGATACCGGAATTTGGGACAAGCTCACCCGTGTAGTCGTGACTTTGCTGGTTGTTGCTGCGCTGGTCTGGGTGGCCATCCTCTACTTCCCGTTGATGCACCAAAACGAGGCGATGCGGCAGCAGATCATCGAGTTAGATCAACGCATCCAGCAGGAGGAAATGGTCAACCGCGAGCTTCGCCTCGAGATCGATTCCCTCAAGAGCGACCCCAAGACCGTGGAGCGTCTGGCTCGTGAACAGCTTGGCTTGGCCAGGCCGGATGAGACGGTGATTCGCTTCGATGTTCCCGGCGAATAATTCGTCGACATTTCTACGCTTGGCCAAGCGCTTGGTTCTTCTTGTATCTTCCCCCGTGAAAAACGAAACTGCCGCAACGTGAAATATCGTCGATTCGGCAAGACGGAGATTCAGATGCCTGTGTTCTCCTGCGGGGGAATGCGCTACCAGCACAAGTGGGATGACATTGATCCCAGCGAAGTGCCGGACGAGGGACAGGCCAATCTCGAGGCGACCATCCACCGGTCGCTGGAGTTGGGGATCAATCACATCGAGACCGCGCGTGGCTACGGTTCGTCCGAGATGCAGTTGGGATACGTGCTGCCCAAGCTGCCGCGCGACGAGATGATCGTCCAGACCAAGGTCGCGCCGTTCGCCACGCAGAAGGAGTTCCTCGACACGTTTGACAAGTCGATGGAATACCTGCAACTCGACCACGTCGACCTGTTGTCGCTGCACGGCATCAACAACGCGCAGTTTCTCGACTGGTCACTCCGCAAGGGCGGTTGTGTCGAGGCGATCCACAGGTTGATCGACGAGGGCAGGGCGAAGCACATCGGCTTCTCGACGCATGCCTCGACGCACATTATCCAGTCGGCGATCGAGAGCGACGCATTCGAGTACGTCAATCTGCACTGGTACTTCGTCAACGACCTGAACTGGTCGTGTGTCGAGGCCGCTGCCCAGCGGGACATGGGCGTGTTCATCATCAGCCCGAACGACAAGGGTGGAAAACTTTACGCGCCGCCGCCCAAGCTGGTCGACTTGTGCAAGCCGCTTTCGCCGATGCAGTTCAATGCGCTCTACTGCCTGAACCGGCCGCAGGTGCACACGCTCAGTTGCGGTGCGGCCAAGCCAGGCGACTTCGATGAACACATCGCCGGGTTGGAGCATTACGACCGGATCGCCGAGGTGATGTCACCCATCGAGGCACGGCTGCGAGAGGAGATGGTCAACGTCCTCGGGCAGGACTGGTGCAAACGGTGGTTTGAGAATGTGCCGGAGTACCTCAACGTGCCGGGCGAGATCAACGCCCTCGAGATTATTCGACTCTGGACCTACGCCAAGTCGCTCGACTTGGTGGACTGGGGCAAGATGCGCTACAATCTGCTTGGCCAAGCGGACCACTGGTTTCCCGGCGAAACCGCGGCCAAGTCGCGCGAACTCGACCTCACCGAGAGCTTGGCCAGGAGCCCGTTTGCAGACCGGCTTCAGGGGATTCTCGAGGAGGCCCACGAGATGCTCTACGACGCCCCGGTCAAGCGCCTCAGCGAATCAGATTAATCATGCGGCCTGGCTGCTTTCAGCCGTGCCTTGGCCTTTTTTTGACCCGCCGTTAATTCCCCCTTCAGTTCTGTTTCCTTGCCGGGATTTTTCTGGCTGACCTCCACGAACTTGCCGGTGTGATGCAGTTTGTACCGTTGATCCCGCACCCACCACTTGCCCCGATGCTCACTGTACGCCCAGCTGCGCTCGGAGGCCTTGTCGTGGAGCACTGGCAAAAAACTGATTCCGTCCGTCGGCTGATCCACTGTTGCCCCCGCGAGTTGGAGGCTGGTGGGGAAGAAATCGGCCATGTCGATCAGCGCATCGGTGCGGCTGCCCGGCTCGATCACCGAGGGCCAGTTCACGATCAGCGGAACGCGGGTGCCGGTGTCGTCCAGCCGGCCTTTACCGCCTTGGATGCGCCTGCCGGCTAACTGGGAAAAAACCGGCACGCGAATGAGTTTCCCATTCACATGATGGGAGATCATCTTCGACGGTGTTCCGTTGTCAGTCGTGAAAATCACGACGGTGTCATCGCGCAGTTTTTTCTTTTCGAGAAACGCAGTGAGCAGGCCAACCTGGCGATCCATCTCCGCAACCATCTCCGCGTACGACAGGTATTTGCCGCTAGGCGAAACCGGAACCGGTTTGTCGAGGTCATCGGTGACGTCGTGACAGAGCGCCATCGAGTAAAATGCGAAGAACGGTTTTTCCTCCTTCATACTCCTGTCGATGAACGACTCGATGAACTCGCGATAAACATCGGGGCCGAACTGCTGCCGGGCGGCTTCGTTGACCCTGCCGTTCTCGTAGATCATCGGCTCGTGATAGCGCGCGCCCTCGTGCCAGCCAAACACGCTGTATTCGTCGAAGCCCATGCGGTGTGGCTGCAGGGGATCATCTCGGAGCAGAGTCAACTGCCACTTGCCGGTCACCACGGTAGAATAGCCGGCTGCCTTCATCGCGTGGGCTATAGTTTGTTTTTCCAGCTTCGCCGGGAACGTGCCCCACTTCGGGCTGCTCACGTTGATCGGGTAGCGTCCGGTCAGGACGGCCACCCGCGTCGGGTGACAAACCGGCATGCTGTAACAGTGCATCGCTTGCAAGCCGCCCTTGGCCAACGCGTCCAGATGAGGGGTGGGATACGACTCACCACCGTAACATCCGAGCGCCTCGTAGCCGACGTCGTCCGCGAGGATCAAAATAACGTTCGGTTGTTTCGCGGCATACACCGGTGCTGAGCCACATGAAATGCATGCAGCGAACGCAGCCAATAAAAACTGTCTCTTTTTCATAGCAATCTGTTCGGAAAAAACGCGGTGCCACCGGATACCATATTCGATCCGCTGATGCCATTCTCCGATACGTCGTGACTCTGGGCGGATAGCCTTTTCGCTTGTCAGGGTGCGGGCGCGGCATAGGCTTTTTCGCGTCCTTGAGTATAGTCGTTGCCAGTTTGATTTGCCTGCGCTTGGCCAAGCGCATTGCCGTCGTTTGCGGCGGCTTGGCCGTGATCGCGCTTGGCCAAGCGGAGGAGGCGCACTGGGCGTTCGAGCCTGTCGTTGACCCGTCGGTTCCGGTTTCGAGCAGCGCCTGGCCAAGCTCCCCGATCGACGCATTCGTGTTGCGGGAGTTGCAGACCAACGGCATGTGGCCGTCCCCGCCTGCGAAACCAGGGGAGTTGATTCGGCGTGCGACGATCGAGTTGACAGGCCTGCCCCCGACATTTGCCGAGACACGGGCGTTTCAGCTTGAATACAATTCCGATGCCCGGCAGGCATTGGCGGGACTGGTCGACAGATTGCTGGCATCGCCCGAGTACGGGCGGCGCTGGGGGCGGCATTGGCTGGACGTGGCGCGCTACGCCGATGCCAAGGGCTACGTCGATGCCGGGGAATCGAAGTATCCGTTTGCCTACACTTATCGCGATTATGTGGTGGAAGCGTTCAACCGTGACCTGCCATTTAATCGATTTATCCGTGAACAGATCGCGGCCGACCTGTTACCCGGCAGGACCCCGGAGTCGATGGCTGCGCTGGGCTTTCTCACTGTAGGTGCGCGCTTCAATTTTTTTCCGCATGAGATCATCGACGACCGCATCGACGTCGTGACCCGTGGTTTCCTCGGTCTCACGGCGGCGTGCGCCCGTTGTCACGATCATAAATACGACCCGATTCCGATTGAGGATTACTACTCGTTGTACGGCGTGTTCGCCAACTCCCACGAGCCTTCACCGGACCGCTGGCCGGTTATCGGCACGCAGGCCGGTGCGGAGGATGTAGCGATTCAAAAGAAGCTCACGGAGGCGGCCGGTAAGTACGACGCGTTGCGGGATAAACTGCACCGGCAGATTCAGCATGAGCTGAGGGCGTGGGCCGGAGATTATTTGCGGTACATCGTGCAGTCGACGCCGCGTCACCGGACGCAGGCGCAGCCGGAGATACGGACCGAGCGCGGGGTGATCCGCGAGGTGGCCGCCTACGCGAGCGGCGGTGTGATTCGCTGGCGCCTTTTTCTTGAGTCGCGCCAGCCGGACGATCCGATCTTCGGAATGTGGCGGCGGTTGTTCGAATTGGAAAAGGAGACCATCCCGGCTCAATTTGAAAACGAGTTTCGCGCTTGGCAGAAAGGGAGTGAATCGAATCCACTTGTGGTAGAGGCCTTCAAATCAAAGCCACCGAAAAACATGGCGGACGTTGCGGATGCCTACGGCACATTGATTGAGTCGGTCGAGACCGAGTGGCGGCAATTTCAGAAAGCGAATACCGACGCGACTGCGCTGCCGGATGCCGCGAAGGAACAGGTCCGGCGTGCCATGTATGCGGCGGATTTTCCGGCCACGATGACGGTGGACGAATCGGCGGATTTGTACGCGCTGGATGAGAGCACGGAAGTTCGGAAACATTTTGCGGCGATCGAGCGGGTTTATCTCGAGAAGTGGAACTCAGCCAGCCCGCGCCCGATGCTCATGGCGGATCGACGTCAGCCGGGTGAGCAGCATGTGTTTCTCCGGGGCGATGCAAACCGCCTTGGCCCGAGGGCAGGCCGGCACATTCCGGCGGTCTACACTGGGGGCCGCGCGCGGCCAATCGAACACGGCAGCGGCCGCCTGGCGTTGGCCGATTCGATTGCCAGCGAGAGCAACCCGCTCACGGCGCGGGTGATCGTCAACCGCGTGTGGGCGTGGCACTTCGGCCGGGGGCTGGTGGAGACTCCGAGCGATTTTGGCGTGCGCTCCGCACCGGCGAGCCTCCCGGAGTTGCTCGATCACCTCGCCGCCTGGTTTGTGAGAAACGAATGGTCGATCAAGCGGTTGAACCGCTACATCATGCATTCAAAAACCTGGCAACAATCGAGTGTCGACCGGCCGGCGTTTCGCGGGATGGATCCGGACAACCGGCTGCTTTGGCGCAAAAACCGCCGCCGGATGGGGTTTGAAACGATGCGTGACTCGATGCTGTTCGTCTCGGGGCAGCTTGATCACCACGCCGACGGGCCGCCACTGGAGAAGGCACCGGATGATGCGGCCAATCGCCGCCGCACACTGTATTCATTCGTCGACCGGGAAAATTTGCCGGACGTGTTTCGTGTGTTCGATTTTCCGTGCCCGGACATTTCCGCGCCGGGCCGCTCGCGGACGACCGTGCCGCAGCAGTCGCTTTTCCTATTGAACAATCCGTTCGTGCTGGCGCGAGCCGAGGCCTTGGCCAAGCGCTTGG
>DKGH01000224.1:0-35195 GCA_002453165.1 Verrucomicrobia bacterium UBA6775 | reverse complement strand
GAGCCGGATCCCGAGGAGTTGCGCTTAGCCAAGCGCTTCGTCGCGCAGTCCGGGCTGTCCAAGGCGACGCTGCCGTGGCAGGAATTGGCGCAGGCACTCCTGCTGTCCAACGAATTTATGTTCGTAGATTAAACCATGTCCTATTATAGAGTTTGCAAGATGTTGTTTGCGAAGGTGTATCCTTTGCTTCTCGATAAGGTGGAGCGTAAAGACCGCACGAAGGCGGAGCTCGACGAGATCATCTGCCGGCTTACCGGCTACGACCCGGCGGGGTTGCAGCACCTGATCGACGAGGAGAAGGATATGGAAACTTTCATCAACGAGGCACCGGCCTTGAATCCAAAACGGAAGCTCATCAAGGGTGTCGTTTGTGGGGTTCGTGTGGAGGAGGTTAAAGAGCCCCTGATGCGGGAGTTGCGTTACATGGATGAGATGATCGAAGAGCTCGCCAGGGGGAGGGCGATGGAAAAAATCCTGTGACAATGAATCGTCAAAAGGACATCGCCCCGCTTCAACCGCAGTCGAAGCGCCTGGCCAACCGCCGTGATTTCCTGTCACGTGCCGGCATGGGATTCGCATTGCTGGGGCTGCGCGACGTGATGGCCGGGCCGCATCCCGGCTTGGATCTGCCCGACCCGCTCGCACCCACCGGTCCGCACTTTGTGCCGCGGGCCAAGCGCGTGATTCACATTTTCATGAACGGCGGCCTGTCACATGTGGACAGCTTCGATCCCAAACCGATGCTGGCCAGGCATGACGGCAAACCGTTGCCGACGCCCAATCTTGTGACCGAGCGGCTGACCGGTGCGGCGTTCGCATCGCCGTTCAAGTTCACGCGATATGGGCAGAGCGGCATCCCGATCAGCGACATATTTCCGCACCTTGGCCAGCACGCGGACGACCTGTGCGTGGTGCGCTCGATGAAGTCCGAAGTGCCAAACCACGAGCCGTCGCTCATGCTGATGAACAGCGGCGACAACACGCTGGCCCGCCCCAGTCTCGGTTCGTGGCTGACCTATGGCCTGGGCACGGAGAATCGAAACCTGCCTGGCTTCATCGCCATGTGTCCCGGCGGACATCCAGTTAAGGGGCCGGACAACTGGCGGTCCGCATTCCTGCCGGGCATTTACGAGGGCGTTTACGTGGACACCGCGCATACGAAGGTCGAGCAGTTGATTCAAAACATCCGCAACCCCCGGCTTGGCTTGGTGGATCAACGGCGGCAGCTTAACCTGTTGCAGTCGCTCAACCGCCGACACCTCGACCAGCGCGGGCACGATCCACAACTGGAGGCGCGAATCCAGAGTTTCGAACAGGCATACCGGATGCAGATGGAGGCGACTGACGCGTTCGACGTGGATCGCGAACCGGAGTCGGTGCGCGAGCGGTACGGCAAGACCACTCAGTCGCGCCAGTTGCTGATGGCGCGGCGGTTGATCGAGCGCGGCGTTCGGTTCGTGCAGGTTTGGCACGGCAAATGGCAGCCGTGGGACAACCACGACGAGATCGAGAAAAACCACCGCAAGTTGGCGGGCGAATGTTCGCAGGGCATCGGCGCACTGATCGCCGACCTGAAGGAGCGAGGCCTGTTCGAGGACACGCTGATCGTGATCGGCGGTGAGTTTGGCCGCACGCCGACGGTGGAAATCACAAACGCCGGCAAATCAAAACTGGGCCGTGACCACAACTCGGCTGGGTTCTCGATGGTGCTCGCGGGGGGCGGGGTGAAGGGTGGCACGATTTACGGGGCGACCGATGAGTTTGGGTTTCAAGCGGCCGAAAACCCGGTGCACGTCCATGACCTTCACGCGACGATCCTGCGCCTGATGGGCTTCGATCACGAACGTCTGACCTACCGCTATGCCAGCCGGGACTTCCGGTTGACCGACGTCCACGGCCGGGTGATCCGCGATATTATTTCGTGAGCGCCTTGAGGTACTCTGCGACTTCCGCCGCATTTTCGTGCTCGTGAATGAGCACGGTGAAGGAGAGTTGCAGGGTACTGTCGGCCTTCACTTTGTATTGGCTTTTCTCCCCCTGCTTCATGGCTTTTCTGCCGAATTGATTGGCCACCATAAGGCCATAATTTCGGTTATGCCACCACGGCACGCGCGGGGTCTTGCCGTTGGCCATGATGGTGATGCCGGCCCATTTGCCCGCGATTTCACCGGAGTAGTCGCACCAAATCGCCGGTTGTCCCCACGTTGACTTCGCGCTGACCTGCCCGGCGCTGTTGTGGATTTGGCCACCGTTTTTCTCGATCAACGGCGTGGCCAAGCGCACGCCCAGCCCCATCTCCTCCTGGTCGCCAAAATAAAAATCGTCCGGGCCGGTGAACTCGCAGTCGTACGTCAGCCGCCAGTCGCCCTTGGCCAAGCGGACCGTGTGGGTGACGACCTGCCGGCAAATCAGTTTGCCGTCGTTGGTCTCAAACCGGTTTGACACGGAGAATGAACCGAACGACTTACCCCCGCTTGGCCGGGTGATGAACCGCTCGTGAACGACCCGCGCGCGATTGCGCCAAAAGTCCGAGCCGGAGATGTCTCCAAACGCCATCCAAATACCGGGATGCATCGAGGCATGATCGTCATCGTCCACCCCCTCGATCGGCGGATGATTTCGTGTGACCTGAATCCCGCTAAGCGTGCGGATGTTTTTGAAAAACGGCCGCATCGTGACTGGATCGCTGTGAACATAGGTGCCGACATTTTGGCCGTTGATGAGGATAGCGACTTGTCCCTGGCTCTGCTCGAATTGCACTCCGGTTTTGGAGTCTTCTTTTTGGGTCACTGTTTTTCGGGCCTTGTCCTTGCAACTCACGAGAAACGCAGTGAGATCGGCCAGTTGCCTGGCGTTCATCAGCACTCCAAAGGTGGGCGGCATGGGGGAGGTGTCGACGCTGGTGCGGTTGGCGATTTGCTTTTTGTCCAGCATTACACTTTGGCCGGCGGCGAGGCCCAATTTGAATGTCAGGCCACTCTCCTCGAGAGCCATCCCGGCGTAGGTTTTGCCGTCCTTCATTTCGACGATATGTGTGCGGTAGCCCTCAACCAGCCGTGCGTTGGGTTGCAGGATGGACTGCAAAATCGTGGTGGCGTTGTCGCGCGAGCCGATCCCGCTGAGTTCCGGGCCAAAGTTTTTTCCAACCCCATTGACCTCGTGGCAGATGGCACATTGCGGCCCTTTTTGATCAAAGAAAATCCGGCGTCCACGACCGGCATCTGCCTGCTCTAGGGCAGCGAAAACCTCGTTTTGTGTGATCGGTTTCGGCTGGGGGTCAAGCAGCGCTTGGCTGAAAACCGCGACATAGTTTGACTTGCCGCTGTCCGTGCCGTCGGTGGTGTTGCCTCCGAGCACGATGGTTTCGCCGGCATTGAACCTCCGGTGGAACAAGGCCATCCGTGCATCGCTGGTGCGGAGTTGCTGTTCGGTGGAGGCAAAGCGTTGCAGCCAGGTCGGCTTGGCTGCAGGCGCGACACGTTGATCGTGGGCGATGTACACATCGACAAGGCAAGCGGCGGTCAGGGTGACGAGACCGTTCCCGCGTGAGCCGGCATCGTCGTTGCGGGACACCAGATAAGCCGCTCCCTTGAGCGCATCGGGAAGACTTGTAAACCGGTAATTTCGGTCGAGGTAAACTCGGGCGCCTTCGCGCAGTCCACCGGCCACCCTCACCGAGCGCTGGGTGGCGTTCGTGTCCAGAACGACGACACTGTTTGATTCACCCGGTAGATCGATTTTTTGAAAGTTCAACTTCATGATCGGGCCAACCTGTTCCTCGTCCCGAAACATGGCGGCTCGCAGCCGGACGGATTGATCGATGGTGAACGGCTCACTATAAACCGGCGAACGGCCGTTGGGTTCGCTGCCGTCGAGCGTATAACGGACACGCGTGTCATTAATGTTCGCTTGGATCGAGATTGTCTGGCTGTCGACAAATTCGCCGCCACTCGGGCTGACCTGCAGCAGGTTGGCTAGGTCGCGTTCCACCTTGCTCAGGTACAGTGCGGCCACGGTGGCCACACCGGCGTCGGGGTCGTTGACCAATCGCCTGGCCTCGGCCGGGGTGACGAGCTGCGACTCAAGCAGGGCGAGCAGGGCGGCCCGACGCACGCCGGCGTGTTCGTCGTCAAGCAACGTGCGGAGTTCGTCAGCCGTCAGCAGTTCGCGCATCGCGCCCCAAGCGGCGTAAAACGTGATGCGATCGGTCTCGGTAGCGGTGAGGCGGACGATGTCCGGGGCGAATTGGTCAATTTTGGCCTGCCGAATGGTTTGCAGCGCGGCGAATCGGACTCTCGCATTCGCTTGGCCAAGCGCTTGGCCAAGCGCAGCGATCATGTTGGCCTTCTCCTCGGCCTTGGCCAAGCGCAGCCGAATTGCCCGCAAAGCCTGAACCTGTTGGTTCAGCGAACCGTTGCCCGTGGCCAGTCGGAGCAGCGCATGATCGGTCTTGGCGTTTTGCCACGGCGCGTTGGTGTGGTGCCGTGCCAGCGTCCATGTCAGCCAGGTTTCCTCAGCCGGAGTCTGGGCGCGCTTGGCCAGGCGCATGAGCGCGTCGCGCATTTGTGGGGTGTTTCGGCGAAGCAATTCGTCCTGCGCGTCCGTTCGCCAGCCCGCGATTGGCTTGGTGAGATCGTTGATTAATTCTGCTTGAGTCCATTCGGCGATGGGCTTGGTGCGCTTGGTCGTGAGCCAGTTGGTTCGTTTGTCCGGTGGGCTGTCGCGATGCCAGACGCGGAAAATGCGGCCTTCGTTGATTTGGTTTTCCAGTTTCGGTTCACCGTTCCACTCAACACCGTAGCCGTTGCCCCAGCCAAGAATCCACAGTGCCCCGTCCGGGCCGATATCAATGTCGCTTGGCTTGAACAGGCTGCTGTTTGCATCCGCAAAAATCTCGAGCGGCTCGTCGCCGGTGTCGCTCTGGAGCAGGGCACCATTCCAGCGCGGCCGCATAACATAGGTGCATTTGCGTCCCCAGTCGTTGATGAAAAACACGTTGCGATACTGCTTTGGAAACTTGTCGAGCGAGTAGTAAATCACGCCGGTTCCGGAGCCGTTGAAAAATGGTCCGCTATGTGGTGCGGTCGGCAGGTGACTGCCGTCGGACCAGTTGTAACTCCATGTGTGTCCCCAGCCAAAGTGTGCCCCGAAGAACGGCATGAAAATCTTGTCACCCTCGTTTTGATCGTTGTCCGTGCCGATGAAATCGAAGGTGTCATTCATCGCCATGTCCCAGGGGTTGCGAAACCCTCGGCTGGTAATCTCGAGGTTTTTGCCCATGGGATCGCATCGCAGGATGCCACCCTCGCGGCCCCAGTCGTCCGACGGATGGTGGTAGGTGTTGCGGTAGGTTTCCGGTGTAAACGTCCTGGCCGGCGGCAGGTCCGGGGCGCCGGCTGGAGATTCGACTCCCCAGAGTTCGCGGAATGGCTTGGGGGCAATTCGCCCCGACTGCGTGAGGCCCTTGGAGTTGCCCTTGGACATGTAGAGCTTGCCATCCGGTCCCCAGTTGAGCCCGTGCAGCGAGTGCTCTACGTTGCCAAGGTCGGTGTAAATGCGGATGTACTCGTCTGCGACATCGTCCCCGTCGGTGTCCCGCACCACTGTGAAGTCGGGCGCGTTGGCGACGTACAGATCGTTGCCCTTCCATGCCAGCCCGTGAATGCTGTTGAAGCCGTGGGCGAATGTTTTGACCTCGTCGGCGACACCGTCGTCGTCGTGGTCGATGAGGATTTTAATCGAGTCTCCGGGGGTGTCCTTCTTTGGTTTGCGAAACTGCGGTCCCTGCGCGACGAACGCCCGTCCACGGCGGTCGAACGCAATGCAGGTGGGATTGCGAATGAGTGGTTCGCTGGCGAAGAGACTGATCTCAAATCCGTCCGGAAGGGTGGGGAACCGGGCTTTGTCGGTGTCCAGATTGGTCGTGTCTGGAATGACCTGCGATATCAGCCCGGCGAGCAACAATATCGTTAACCCTGTTTTTTTCATTAGCACAACTTGAAGTCAACTTGTGGAAACGGGATTATACGATAATGATGGGTGAAAACAAGCCGGTCAAGCTCAACGATCGTAGGCACGCGCCTGCAGTCTGCGGAGGATGCCGGCGATCAGTTCGTTTTGTTTGTAGTTCGCGTAGTCAAGGGGCGTGTCCCCGGCGAGGGTGCGCGCGTTGATGTCCGCCCCCGCTGAGATCAGCATTTGCGCAATCTCGTCCTGCCCTGAGTCCACCGCGTAGTGGAGCGGAGTCCTGCCCCGGTTGATGACCATGTTGACGTCTTTTTTTGCGGCGATGAACTCGATGACCTTTTTTTCGTTGCCCTCGTGGATGGCCCAGTACCACTGTTTTTTTAATTTTTCTAGTGCTACTGGGTCGTCAACGGTCAGCGGTGTTGGCGTGACGGGGTCCGCCGGCGGGGGTTGTGGAATGGGTGAGTAGACTGGGGGATCGTGCTTCTCACAACCGGCAATCAGCAGGGCAGCGATGGCAAAAACGAGGAGCGGTTTCATTCTACACAAGACTGTGCCCCGGTCGTTGCGCGGACGGGCTGGCGATGGGTTGGCCCGGTTTAGCTGAGATCGAGCGGGCCGCCCTGACTGAGTTTCTTGTTGCCGAAGGTGTCGATGCGATGACCCACGCCGTGGGCCAGGGCCATGAGCAGTCGGTTGTGGGCGGCACCCTTAAAGTTTAGCGAGCGGCCCATCTGGAAGCCCATGCCGTTACCGATCAACACGAACGGGATGTCCCTGAGCGTGTGGCTGTTGCCTTTACCGAGTTCGTTGGTCCAGACGATGGTGGTGTTGTCGAGCAAACTGCCACCGGTGCCGGGTTCGGGGGTCTCGGCCAAGCGCTTGGCCAAGTAGGCCAGTTCGCCGGCAAACCATTTGTTGATGCGGGTTAGTTTGTCGACTGCGTCGTCGTTCTTGTCCGGTTCATGGGACAGGCCGTGGTGGCCATCCTTAATGTCCAGCCAGTTCATCCGCGCCTGGCCAACCGACTTGGTGTACTGCAGCGTGCTAACCCTTGCGAAGTCGTTGACGAAGCTGTTCACCATGAGGTCGATCTGCATCCGGCTCAGACGGGGGACGTTGTCGTTCTGGTTGGTGATGCCGACCTCGAATTTCGGCGGATCACTGACTAGGGCCTTGCCATCTGCCTGGCCAAATTCCTGTTCCATCTGCCGGACGAATTCGGCGTGCTCCTCGAGCAGTCGTTTGTCCTCGGCACTGATCGAGCGCGAGACGCGCTTAAGGTCATCGCGGACGACGTCCAACACGCTCAACAGGCTGTCGCGATCGCGCAACTGGCCGTAGAGCCGCTGGTACATCTGGTACGGGTCATCGGTCGGGGCGACCGGCTGGTTGGGGCCGGCGTACGACATGCGCGTCCACGGATCGGCGCGGTCGGAAACGCCGACACCGAACTCCAGTGAGCCAAACCGCGTGCGCGTGGGGTCGTTGCCTTGAAAGAAGTTTTTGATCTCCTGATCGATGGAGATGCCTTTGGCCCAGCCGGCTGGGGTATCTGAGCCGCCCTGAATGTTGCCGGGGAACAGCTCGATGCCGGTGAGCAGGCAGCTCATGCCGCGCATGTGGCGGTCGCCGTCGCCCTGTAGCTTGTTGTTCACACCGTTGAGCACGAGCATCCGATCGCGGAAGGGCTCGAGCGGCTTCATGATTTCCTTCAACTTGAAGTCGCTGCCGGTGGCGTCCGGCCAGAAATTTTTCGGGATGGTGCCGTTCGGGCTGAACATCACCACCAGGCGCTGGCGGCGCGGTGCGGTCTTGGCCAGGCCAAGGCTCGGCAGGCCAACAAGGAAAGGCAGTGTCGCGGTGGACACTCCGAGGTTACGGACGAACTGTCTGCGATCGATTTGGTTCATGGCTGCTCCTCTCCGGGTGAGCCGGGCCGCTCGACTCCGCGCAGGGCGGCGATGACGGCGGTTTCGGCCAGCAAAAACTGTATGTTGAAACGGGACTGTGCGAAATCCTCTCGCAACCGGTTCAACACCCCGGAACCGTAGGCCCGGATCGGCTGCTTGGCAACCTGATTAAAGAGCATCTCGACGAAGCCCTCATGGGCGCTGGGGCTCTCCATCGCGTGACGGGCAAGGTCGGATGGATCGGCGATATGGATCGGCGAACCGTCGGCGCTCAGGTAGTCGGAGGCTGTGTGAATCGGTTTACCGTTTTCGTTGTCACGCCGTCGGCCGATGCTGTCGAATTGTTCCAGCGTGAAGCCAAGCGGGTTTATGATGCCGTGGCAGGTCATGCAGGCGTCGGCCTTGGTGAGCTGTGTGACCTTCTCTCGCATTGTCAGGTTCGCGGGAAACTCCTCGTTTTTGAAAACCACCGCCTCGGGGGGCGGCTTGAGCGAGCGCCCAAGCAGGTGCCGGGTGACGAACACACCCCGGTGAATCGGAGAAGTGCTGTTGTGATACGAGTAAAGCGTGAGCAGGTATGGGTGCGTGAGCAGCCCGGCGCGTTTTTGGCTGGTAAACGTCGCCGGCGAAAAACCGGAAGGCGTTCCCCGATGCCGCGCGCCGTACAGCTTGGCCAGGCGCGGGTTCATCGGGAGATGGTTCGCGCTGAATAGGGCGCGAAAATCCGAGCCGGCCTCCTGCCAAACGACTTCGTCCAAAAACAGGTTGAGCGAAGTTCGAAGGTCCGCCTCGAGCAACTTGTCGAACTCGGGAAATAGCTCCGTGTCCTTGGCGATCTCCTCGGCGTGATCGAGGCCAAGCCAGTGATGCATGACGCTGCGGAGCTTGGCCTTTGTGCGCGGGTGTCGAAGCATTCGCAACGCCTGTTGCCTGACCTGATTGGCGGTGCGCAGGCGTCCGGCGTCCGCCGCTTGGCCAAGCGCCTCGTCCGGCAGTGAGTCCCACAGGCCAAGCGCGAGCCGGGCGGCGACCGAGTGGTCATCCGCTTGGCCAAGGTCCGGGTAAAGAAAACGGGGCGACTTGAGCGTGAGCAGGACGACCTCCTTGATCGAGTCGGCCGCCGGCTTGCCCTTGGCAAAGCGTGAGCGGACGAATAGCTGCTCCTCTTCGACCGTGAGCGGTCGTCGGAATGCTCGTGCGGCAAACCGGCTGCCAAACTGCTGGGCCTTGGCCAAGCGATCGGGCGCGTTGGCCGAGGTGTTGGCCAGTTTGTCCAGATGATCGGCCACCCAGTTGGCGGTCTCGATGGCGGCATAGGTGGCGGCTTCGTCCCATTTTTTGGAAACGGCGCTACCGCGCTCGTAGCCGATGCTCGCATCGTCCGGTGGGAACGGTTGCCGCAAGACAAATGTGCTTGCGGTGGTATCCTGGGAGAGGTTGCGTGCGGGGATCACCTGCCGCGCTCCATGCGGCGGGTGCCATTCCAGTTTCACCGAGGCGCTCTTACTCTTGTACTTAAAATAATCGAGCCGAACCGGGTAGGGCCGCCCGCCGATGAGCCGCACGGTGCCGTTGAGTTCGCGGCGCTCGCCGCTCGAGGTCCAGCCCTCGATCAGTTTCAAATCCATGTTGTTGACCCAAAGTCGGACGCCGTTTTCGCTGGAGACGATGAATCGGTAGTCGCCGGTCTCCTCCGCGATCACTGAGCCGGTCCAGCGCATGGAAAATTCCTCCGACTTGAAATCCGCGTTGTCGGGGAAGGGTGTGCCCGCTCCGTAGTCGAAGTCGATGTTGCCATCGGTGCGTTTCACGCTCTGGTTGTTTTGTCGGACGTTGCGATTGTTGTAATAACCAGCCTGAAGGCCGCCGGTTCGGTAGTAGCCGGCCCGTCCGGTGAAGCTGGCAATCAGGTCGGCGATCGAGTGGAGAAACTGGCGGTTTGTGAGCCGTGTCAGCTCGATTCGCGGCGGGTTGTTTCGCGCCTGCGCCTCGGGAGAATAAAACGCATCAAAGATATATCGCGCCACGAGTTCAGCCTCGTCGCCGACGGACTTTTTCGGGTCGTCCTCCGGCATGGTGCGTGTGATGACGCGGGTCAGTTTTTCGACCGGCCAATCACCAATGAGCGGCTCGTCGTATTCATCGGCAACGCCCTGTCCCTTGTCGCCGTGGCATTTGGCGCACTGGTTCGCGTAGATTAACTCACCCGACAGCGCCGGCTTGGCCAAGGCGGCCGCCTGCGAAAGCAGGGCCACAGCCAGCAGGCCAAGCGCTTGGCCAAGGTTAAAAGTGAATTTACGCACAACTGTTAGAACGTCGGAGGACGGGGTTTCATTCAATGCCGTCCCAACCGGCTTGGCCAAGGCTACCGCTTCAAATGCCGGTTGGCGAACTGGATGAACTGATCCCAATCGTAGGGATCAACCGAGTGGCCGCCGGTGCGGATGTGGTAGCCGATGTCGCCGTCGAGCAGCGGCTTGTTGGCGGTTGGCAGCTTGGTAACGGAGAGCGGTTTTTTGCCGAGCAGTCGGTAGACCGGGGCGGCGTGGTTCGCGGACTGGAACTCGCCGTGAGGATCGGCCCACGTATCCGCCGTGGCGCTGGCGACGTACACCGGCCGCGGGGCGATGAGCGAGAGCAGCATGTGCTGATCCACCGGCAGGTCGTCCTCTCGGTCGTTGAACTTGCGGGCGTTGATGCTGAGCCAGTGGGGGAAGCGGTTGAGCTTGGCCATCGTCTCGCCGTACTTGCGCCGCCACAACGCCGCGCCGCCGCAGCCGGACTGGGCCGAGATGGCCAGCGCGAACCGCTCATCCTGCGCAGCCGCCCAAAGCGTGGCCTTGCCCATTTTTGAATGGCCCATGACAGCCATCCGACTGGCGTCGATGCGGTCGTTTGTCTCAAGGTAATCCAGCGCGCGCATGCCGGTCCAGGCGTTGGCCCCGAGGACGCCCCACTCGTGGGCCTTGGGGAAACTTTGTCCGTCGCGGAAAAACAGCTTGTGGATGCCGCGCCCGAACGACACCTCGTTGTGCCCAATGAGATCGCCGTGATACACCGACACATAGCCGTAGCCGTTTGCGATCAGATCGGCCAGCGGCACGCCGTTGCGTAGCCGGCCCTTTCGGCTGCTGCTCAACTGTAGACTTGTTCCCCGCGGGCTGTCGAAGCTCAGCATCATGAACGCCGGTGCCGGTTCCTTCGCGTCATTGGGGATGAACACGACCACGTGGGTCTGCACTGCTCCCTTGCGATTTTTGAACCTGATGGAGACATCGAGCTTGGTCGCCTTGCCGTCCATGAACGCCTTGTCCTCCTTGATGACCTTGTAAGTTTGCTCGATGGGCTCGGGCGGCACTGGCACGGCGCCGTAGATGAAATTGGCGAAGAGCGACAAAATCTGCGGCCGACGGACGTTACGCCATTGCTCGGCGGTGGTGACCGGTTTGCCCTCGGCGGTGATCAGCGGGTCGGGCAGGTCGTAGTGCGGGATTCGGGACTCGTCGTAGTTGACGTCATTGTCGAACTCCTTGAGTTCCCGGGCGGAGGCACAACTACAGGCCAAGCCAAGGGCGGCGATGAAAACGAGACAATTTCGTAGCATACTGGGTCGGCGATGGTATGGACAGCGTACCGCTTGGCCAAGCGCGGAATGGCTGAATCAAACGGTGTTATGGCTCTGGAATTTCCACCGCATTCGGGGCATTTTGAGTGTTTTGCGGCCGGTGAATGTTTTCCAGTCCTCGCTGCCGATGGCCTTTATGACGGCGACCTGTTTTTTCTCCGGCAAAAAACTGAACATCTGCTCGAGCGGATTGATGAGCTGACTGACCGTGCTCTCGAGGCTGCTCTCGATGCCGAGTTCCCGAAGGAGATCATCCCGCTCGGAGTCGAGTTCCTTCATCGCCTCGGCGTTATACCGGTCGATACCCGTCGAAAGCATGGAGTTGGTTTTCCAAAATTCGAATTCCTTCTTACCACCCAACTCGCGACGCTTGGTTTTTTAGAGTTTGTTGACGTCGGCGAGAATGATGTCGCGGATGGTCTCCTCCGGGCAGTCGATGTTGCGGAGGTTTTCGATGGACTCGTGATAGTCGGCTGCTTCGACCGTTTCCCAGGTCATCTGCTTGACGACCGTGTTGGTGACAACCTGCTGGCTGTTGGTCGCCGCTTGGCCAAGTGGAGATTCGCTGTAGTTACCGGTACCGCTAAGGCCAAGCGTGGAGTCCGTTTCGGGAGAGAGGGTGGTGATAATGACGACACCGAAAACGACATTCAGTGCCAGCGAGAGGATGAGTAGCGGCTTGGTATTCATAACGCTAACCTGCTTGTCCAAGTACTTGGCCAAGTCAACGGGATTTCGTCCGCAAGATGGTTGCGGCTTGTCCAAGGTCTGTTAGATTCCCTGCCGGTGAACAGGTTTTTAACAGAGCGCTTGGCGGCTGGGGTTGCATTGTCACTGTTGTTGGCCGGCTGCGGTTCGGAACCGACGACGGTTGAGCAGCCGGCCGCCCCGGCTGTTGCTGAGACGAATCAGGCGGCTGTTACGCCTCCTTCGGCGGTGGCTCCTTCAGTGGAATCGGCACCTGCTGCACCAGCCGCGGTTGAGCCTAATTTGGAACCAACGCTTGAGCCGTCTCTCGAGCCATCGCTGGAACCGAGCATCGAGCCTTCATTGGAGCCGGTGGTAGTCACTCCACCAACGGAACCAACGCTTTCTGATCCGCTATCGCTTGAGCCATCTTTGGAGCCGACAGACCCGGGCGTGACCGGTGGTGATGGGGAGGAGTCGGTGGATGACATTCTAAAGCAGCTCAACGCGATCAAGCTGGACGACGACCCGACCACCAAACTGGGAGACCCGGACAAGGTCGTGAATTTGATGGAAGAGGGGAATGCGCTTGTCCAAAAAGGGGACCCTGCCGGTGCGTTGGCCAAGTATCGGGAGGCATTGGAGTTCGCCGATGGCGAGGGCGACCCCGATGTGTTTTTCAACATGGGCATCGCGCACAAGGCGAGGGGTGAAACGGACCGGGCGATCGCCGCCTATGAAAAGGCGATCCAGCTTGCGCCGGAATATTCCGAGGCACACAACAACCTTGGCAACCTATTGAAGGATCAAAAACGGTTCGCGGAGGCGATCCAGCATTACGAAGCCTCGATCAAGATTTTCCCGGACAACCCTAACACACACAATAATCTCGGTACGGTTCACGCGATGCGGGGCGACATTGGCAAGGCAGAGACTTACTTCGCGAAGGCGGTAGGCATCCAGCCGACCTATTATGACGCTCGCCAAAACCTGGGACTCGCCTACATGCAGCAAGGAAAACTGGATGAAGCAGAAAAGGAACTGGGCGAGGCGGTCAAGGTGGCGGAGGGTGGCATGCATTACGAGCGACTTCGCATTCAAAACGCTCAAAACCAGTTGGCCAAGGCAACGAAACCGGAAGAAAGACAGGCGGCACAAAACGAGATCGCCGCGGCACAAAAAGCCGGGCAGATCGCCAGTAAAAAATATTTCCGCGGGAAGGGCCTATTGAACAACGTCCGCATAAAAATGGGCAAGCCGGCCCAGCCTTAGCGCTCAACATTTGCCCGCAGTGCTGAGGTGCGATCCTGCAACCAGGCGATATCGGGATTGTTTGGTGAACCGGGCGTGATGGGGGAGGACTTTCCGTAGGTGGCCGGCGGCTTGGTTCGGTTGTCGATCCACAATTTGATCTCCGCGTGACCGTCGGCGAACGAGATTCCGCAGGCTCCGTTGTGGTAGCTCGCCGGGTAGTCGATGAACCGCGCATCCGCCCCTCTCGCATCACACTTCACCGCCATGTCGCCATTGTTGATCGTGTCCGGGTGTTCGTCGAGCAGCATCCAAAATTGACTGGGCGAGGGGGCAGTGATGTCGCCCATTTTTTTGTACACGCGATACGGCGGGACACCGATCCACCAGCGGTATTGGTTCGGGGAATAAAAGTCGTCCGACCCCTCGATCACGGCGTTCATCGACATGCTCCGGATGCGCGGCACCGGTTTGCCCTTGATCTTCACGGTGCTGCGATCCGCCGGGCATTTGTAAATAGCCGGCGTCTCGGTGTACGGGGCGAGCAGCGCGTTTCGGGGATTCATCAGGATGCCCAATTCGGTGTTGGCGGGGTTGCTGCCATTGAAATCCATCCACTGGTTTTGCACCCAGCGCGAGTGGCTCGGCAGGGTGTCGTCGTTGGCATCGCAAAAGTAGGTGACGGCCAACTGCAACTGCCGGAGGTTGTTCATGCAGGAGATGCCGAGCGCCTTTTGCTTGGCCCGGGCCAATGCTGGCAGGAGCAGTCCGGCGAGGATGGCGATAATCGCGATCACCACCAACAGCTCGATCAATGTGAAGCCACGGCTGGCCTGCCCAACGGTGGGAAAGCGGGAGCAGGTTTTCATGGCAGGGAGGGGATTAGCCGAGGGCCTTTTTCGTCTCCGCCTGAATGGCGTCAATCTCCGGCTTGAGGTCAGCGCGGACGAGGCCGTCCATGCGATCGATGAAGAGGATGCCTTGAAGATGATCCCACTCGTGCTGGATGGCCCGCGCCAAAAGCCCGCCGCACCGGAAGGCGACTGCTTCGCCTTTTTCGTCCATGGCAGAGACGTCGATTTCCTCCGGTCGTTTCACATCCCCGTACACCTCGGGGAAACTCAGGCATCCCTCGGGGCCGACCTCAGTCGCATCCCCGACGGCGGTCCATTCCGGGTTGAACAGGATCAACGGCATGTAGTCCTCAGGGTTGACCTTTTCGCCGTTCACCTCCATGCGCGAGGGGCGATCCTCGACACCGGTCACGTCCACCGTGGCCAACTGCAGCGCGCGCCCGATTTGCTGTGCGGCCAGCCCGATGCCGTGCGCGTCGTGCATCGTCTCGAGCATGTTGTCGATGAGTTGCGTCAGCTCGGGCTTGATGTTTTCCACACGCTCGCCCTTTTGGCGGAGCACCGGGTCTCCGTATTTGACAATATCCAGAACCATGAAAATTAATCGGCTTCGACGCCGAGCGTCTCGAGGATGCGTTGCAGATCCTCGTCATTGAAAAACTTGATGTCCACCGAGCCTTTGCCCTTGCGATAACGCAGTGTGACCTTGGTGCCCAGCCGCTCCTGCAGCTTGGCTTCGAGATTTTGAATGTGCGCGGTGGCGGCGGGGGACTTGGCCTTGCTGCCGCGCTTGGCCTTCGTGCCGTCCGCTTGGCCAAGCTCACTCACCAGATCCTCCGTGGCGCGGACGCTCAACTCCTTTTTGATTACCCGCTTGGCCGCGGCGACCTGATCCCCGGCATCTTTCAGGCCGAGGATGGCCTTGGCGTGGCCGCTCGAGAGCATGCCGTCTCGCACGTAAGCCTGCACCTCGGCTGGCAGCTTGGCCAAGCGCAGGGCGTTGGCCACGGTGGCCCGATTTTTGCCGACCCGGGTGGCGACCTCCTCCTGCGTGAGATCAAATTGATCCATCAACTGTGAGTAGCCCTTGGATTCCTCTATCGGGTCCAGGTCTTCGCGCTGCAGGTTTTCGATCAGTGCCAGCTCGAGGGCGGTCTGGTCGTCCACATCGCGGACGATGACCGGCACCCTGGCCAAGCCGGCCATTTGTGAGGCACGCCAACGTCGCTCGCCGGCGATGAGTTCGTAGCCTCCCTCGCGAGGCCGCACGACGAGCGGCTGCATGATGCCGTTTTCCCGGATGGACTCCGCCAACTCATTGAGCGACTCATCATCAAAACCGGTGCGCGGTTGCATCGCGCCGGGGAGGATTTCGCCCACGGGAACCTCGCCTGGCCCGGCGGGAGAAGCCTCCGCGGGGGTGGGTTCGGGTGGTGCCTCGGTGGGTTCGCTTGGGGCAGCCGACGGGCGCGCCCCCAACAGTGAACCCAGTCCGCGACCTAGACCGGTTTTTGCCATGTGCAAAAGATGGGGAAGGGGAGGCCGGTTGTCAATCGGCAGCCTTTTTCGACGGCGTTTCGCGCGGCCAAAGAAATGATTTGTGCTCGGCCAGCGTCTTGTCGCCGTCGAGCAAACTTGCCCGCCACGCCACAATTTTACCGAGAGACTTGAAACGCTCTCCATCGAGCGTGATGGCACTCCAACCTCCGCGTCGACCAGCCTTGAGCGGCTGGCTGAGGACGACCGGCTTGGCCGCGTCGGTGATTTGTAACTCGACCTTAAGTTTCAACTCACTGCCAATCCCGCTCCACTTGACATCGAAACGAATCCCGGAGCGTTGATCCGGGTTGGCGCGGAGCTGGGCCTGATAGGCGTCGCGCTCCAACAGGCTGGGCGAAAGCGTGTGGCGCCCCTTTTTGTCGAGCCAGTGCGGCAGGACCTTGCTGATTTTAGCCTCGGCATGGGCGGCGGTGGCCACGCCGAAAACAAGCAGTGCCGCGGCAAGTTGTGAAATGCGGTTCACGGGGAAAACGTATTTTGAAAACCAGGCGCTGGCAATCACGACATCGCGTCCCGTCACAATCCGGTTGGGTGATCGATGAACACACACGGCAGCTTGAATTTCCTGGCGAGCGAATCGCTGAGCGACTTGACGCCGAACGTCTCCGTGGCGTAGTGGCCGCCGTACAGCACATTCAGGCCAAGATCCTCGGCCAGCGCAAACGTCCAGTGCTGGCCCTCCCCGGTGATGAACGTGTCGACTCCCTCGTCGGCAGCCGTCTTCATTTCCGCCCCGGCGCCCCCGGTGACAACGCCGATCTTTTTGCAGCGCGCCGCACCGCCCGGCAGCACGGTCGGCTCGCAGCCGGTGGCCTTGGCCAAGCGCTTGGCCAAGCCGGCCCGGGTGATGTCCAGCTCGCCGCGCAAACCAATCGCCTGGCCGCGTTCGATGAAAAACGGCTTGGGCGAACGGATGCCAAGCTCCCGGCAAAGCCCAGTATTGTTGCCAAGTCGCGGGTGGGCGTCGAGCGGCAGGTGCGAACTGTAAACGGCGATGTTGTTGTCAAGCAGCAGCCGCAGCAGCTTGTAGCGGTTGCCGGTCCACGGATGGGTTTTACCCCAGAATAATCCGTGATGAACGATCAGCAGGTCGGCACCCTCGTCGGCCGCCTTTTTGACCGTTGCCGGTGTGGCATCCACCGCGGCGGCGATGCGGGAGACGCTGCCCCGGTTTTCCACCTGCAACCCGTTGACTGCGCCGGGCCAATCCTCAAATGAGTCCGGTTTCAGGGTGCGGTTGCAGTGGGCGACGATGTCGGCAAGTTTTGCCTTGGCCATGCACAGGAGGGAACCAATCCCACGGCGCCAAGCCAAGCGGGAAATGCCATCGGCCGGGCGCGGTCTTGACTTTCACCGGGGGCTTGCCGTTACTGGCCCGGTTTTTAGAAGCAGTCCGATGCCTACCTACGAATACATTTGTGAAAAGTGTGACCACGAGTTTGAGGTGTTTCAGTCCATCAAGGCGGATCCGCTGACGGACTGTCCGCAGTCCAGATGCAAGGGCATGGTGCGCCGGTTGATCGGCACCGGGGCAGGTATCATCTTCAAGGGCAGCGGCTTCTACGAGACCGACTACCGCAGCGAAAGCTACAAGGCCGGTGCAAAGAAGGATTCCGATTCCAAAAAATCGACATCAAAAAAGGACAGCAAGTCGAAGAGCGACAGCAAGTCGAAGTCGACCAAGCCCAAAAAGAAAAACTGACACCCAACGCTCAGGCGTTAAGGAGGCGTTCGTGTTCGCGGATGACGGTGTGGTCGCTCATGCAGGCGAGGTGATCGCAGATACTGCGCTCGAGACCGTGTTCGGCGATCATGGATTCTGCAAACTGCCCCAAGTCTCCGGGATGGGCCTGATAGTGCCGGAAGAGTTCCCCCAGCAATCGTGTGGCACGCTTGTGCGGCTCTGATACGACTTCGCTGAAGTAGAGATTTTTGTATAGGTAGGCGCGGAGTTGGAGGTTGGCTTCGTGGCGGGCGGGGCTGTAGGCGACGAGTCCGTTTTTCTGTCGTCGTACGTTATCGGCGGAGGCGACCCCGGCCGCAGCGATGTTGGCCTCGGTGGTCCCGACGACGTCGTGCACCTGTTCGTCGATCAGGCAACGGATAATAAAGTAATGCCGGCATTCCTCCGGCAGATCGCCGTGCTCGTCGCGAATGCGCTCCGAGGCGTTTTTCCAACAGTCGATGTCGCGCTCGAGCTGGGCCTCGGTCAGCAGGCCGGAGTCGAGTCCGTCGTCGAGGTCGTGGCTGTAGTAGGTGATCTCGTCGGCGAGGTTGGCCACCTGCGCCTCGAGGGAGGAGGAGGGGAAATGCACCTGCGCTTGGCCAAGCGGCATGTCCGGTGCGGGCTCGTGCTTGGCCAAGCCCTCGAGAGTTTCCCACGTGAGATTCAGTCCGGTGAAGTTGGGGTATTTTCGCTCGAGTATCTCGACGACGCGGCGGCTTTGTCGGTTGTGTTCGAAGCCGCCGTGATCCTGCATGAGTTCGTCGAGGGCCTCCTCGCCGGAATGGCCGCACGGCGCGTGGCCAAGGTCGTGCGCGAGGGCGATGGCCTCGGTGAGATCCTCGTTGAGCCGCAGTGCACGGGCGATGTTCCGGGCGATGGCGGCCACTTCCATCGTGTGGGTGAGGCGTGTGCGGAGATGCTCCCCGCTGCCGTTGAAGAAAACCTGTGTCTTGTGCTCCAGTCGGCGGAAGGCGCGCGAATGGATGATGCGGTCGCGGTCGCGCTGGAACTGGGTGCGCCACTCGGGTGGTTCTTCAGGGTGGTTGCGTCCGCGGGAGTCAGCGCTGAATTGCGCAAAGGGTGCTAGTACACTTCTTTCGCAGGATTCGAGTTCTGCGAAGTTGGCAGGCATTTTAGGGAATTAGGCCTGAATCGATTCGAGTAGAGTTTCTGTGGATTCGCCTCGTAACTCAAATACGCGAAGTATAACTTGTTCTATAAGGTTGTTGGGGCATGAAGCTCCAGCTGTGACACCGAAGACTAATTCACCTTCTATATTAAGCCAATTTTTGGTCGAAGACATCTGGTGTTTTTCCTGCAGAAAATGATTCAGAATTTCAGCGGAAACTAGTTCTTCTGCATCTTTTATAAAGTATGTGGGAATTTTTTGTTCACCTAATTCTGCTAGATGGGCGGTATTTGAAGAGTTGTATCCTCCAACAACTAAAAGTAGATCCATCTCTCGATTTAAAAGATCTCTCAAAGCGTCTTGACGATCCTGAGTTGCTCCACAAATTGTGTCAAAGAATCGGAAATGATCTTCAAGTTTTTCTTTGCCAAAGCGTTTGATCATTGCTTGACGGATTCGGCGTTGTACTTCTTCGGTTTCTCCCCTCATCATCGTAGTCTGATTAGCAACTCCGATGGCTTTGAGGTGAATGTCAGGGTCAAATCCATCGGAGTAAGCTCCATCGAATTTGTTGAGAAACTCATCACGATCACCCCCGTTTACAATAAATTGGCATAAGTAATCAGTTTCTTCGAGGTTAAAAACAACGAGATAATGTCCCCCTTTTGAGGTTGCTTGTGAACTTGTTGCCATAGTCTCCTCATGCCAAGCTTTACCATGTATTACACTAGTTACATTATGCCTCGCGTTTTGTCTAACACGCCGCCATACGCTCATAACATCTCCACAAGTTGCGTCGATAATGGTGCAGCCTTTTTGAATAAGTTCTTCTCTAATATCAACTTCAGTTCCGAAGGCTGGAATTACAACAGCATCACCCTCCTTTAAGTCAGTAACGTCAGCTCCTTTGTATTGGCCGCTCAGAAAAGTTACGCCCATATCACGAATCTGTTCATTTACATGAGCGTTGTGTATTATTTCTCCTAAAATGTAGACTGGCTCTTGTATGGGAAAATATCGTCTTGCCGCATAAGCTAAATCGATCGCTCGCTCAACGCCATAACAGAAGCCAAATTCCTTCGCCAAGCGAACGCTTGTATTGCCGAATGCATATTTTGAACCATTTGCACGAATATGTTCAACGAGAGGACTACGGTAGTGAATTACAACTTCCTCTTTGACTTCGTCCATAATTTCTGGACGTCGTACATTAATCCTTTTCTGATTTTTATTGTAAACCGGCACTGAAGAAACCATTGCACTTTTCTGCCGCCGTTGGCAACGGAATTAAACCGCGAGCCAAGTCATGATGGCCTTCTGCGTGTGCAATCGATTTTCGGCCTGATTGAAGATGGTGTTGCCATGGGCTTCGAAGGTTTCCTCGTCGATCTCCTTTCCGCGGTAAGCGGGAAGGCAGTGCATTACGAGCGCGTCCGGCTTGGCCAAGCGCATTACCTCGGCGTTAATCTGGTAGCCGGCCAGCTTGGCCAAGCGCGCCTCCGTCTCGGCCTCCATGCCCATCGACACCCAGACGTCGGTGTAAACCATGTCCGCCTGATCGACGGCGGTTTGAATATCCTCGGTGCAGGTGATGTTGCCACCGGCCTTTGCCAAGGTCTCGGCGCTTGGTTGAAATTCCGCCGGGGCGGCGATGCGCAACTCGAAATCCAACGCCGCCGCTGCGTAGACCCATGAGAGTGGTACGTTACAGGCGCCATCACCCACGTAGGTAACCACTCTGCCATTGATCGGTCCACGCGCCTCCTCGAACGTGAAAATGTCGGTCAAAATTTGGCAGGGATGCTCGTCGTCGGTCAGGGCGTTAATGGTCGGGATGTTGGACAGGGCCGAGAACTCTTCGACGTCAGCCTGTGCGTAGGTGCGGATGACTGCGCCGTGCACCATTCGGCCCAGCACGCGCGCGGTGTCCTTGATCGGTTCGCCGCGGCCCAGTTGCATGTCGTTCGCGTTGAGAAACATCACTGAGCCTCCCAGTTCGCGGATGCCGACCTCAAACGACACCCGCGTGCGTGTCGAGGACTTGGTGAAAATCATTGCCCATGTCTGGGCGTCGAGCGGCTTGGCCTCACCGGCACCACGCCTGGCCTTGATGGCGCTTGTGGAGTCGAGGATCTCTCGCATCGACTTGCCCGGCATGCCTTCCAGTTTTAACAGGTGTTTCATGCGGTCAGTTTTTTGATGGTTTGTTCAAACAGCCCGAGACCTTCCGCAGCCTCGGCTTGGGTCAAATTAAGTGCCGGCAAAAAACGGACAACCGACTTGCCGGCAGGGATGGTCAGCATACCGGCCTCGTGCAGTGCGGACACCCATTGGACAGAGGTCTGTTTTTTGTCGTCGAACGATGGCACTTCACCGCCCATCTCGATGCCCATTAACAGGCCGATACTGCGAATCTCGCGGATCGTGCCTGGGTACTTTTGTTGAATCGCGGTCAGTCCCTCAACGAGGAAACGGCCCATCTCGGTGGTATTTTGCGCGAGTTCGTCGCGGTCGATTATCTCGAAAATCTTGTTCGCCACGGCACAGGCGAGCGGATTTCCGCCGAAGGTCGAGCCGTGTGTTCCCGGGCCAAGCACGTCGGCGTGTTTTTCGGAAATCCAAACGGCACCCATCGGGAAGCCGCCACCAAGCGACTTGGCCATGCCCACGGCGTCCGGCAAAAAGTCACCGAGTTGATCACCGAGAATGGCCTGAAAACTCTGAAACGATCCGGTGCGAAAGTGCCCGCACTGCACGCCGTCCCAAAGCAGTAGCAGATTTTTCTCGTCGCACAACTCGCGGAGGCCAAGCAGGTATTCGGCGGAGGCAGGCCGGATGCCGCTCTCACCCTGTACACCTTCGATCATCACCGCCACCGTGGCAGGCGTGATCGCGGCATGCACGGCATCGAGGTCGTTGAAGGGGACATGTGCAAAGCCGGGTAGCAGGGGGGCGAAACCGTCCTTGACCTTCGCTTGGCCGGTTGCCGAGATGCCGGCCATCGTCCGGCCGTGAAATGAATTCTCCGTGGTGATTACCTCAAACCGACCCTCTGCCTGACCGAAGCGCCGGGACAACTTGAGCATCACTTCGGACGATTCCGCGCCGCTGTTGCAGAAAAAAACGCGCCCTTGGCCAAGCCGCTTGGCCAAGTTTTCGGCGAGCTGCGCCTGTCCTTCGAAGTGGTAAAAATTGGTGCAGTGCATTAGGCGACTCGACTGCTCGGCGAGCACCTGGCTGATCTCCGGATGAGAATGGCCAAGGCAGTTCACTGCGATGCCGCCGCCGAGGTCGAGGTAACGCTTGCCGTCGGTGTCCCAAACGTACGCGCCCTCGCCGCGATCCAGCGTGATCGGGAACCGCCCGTAGGTCGGGGCGACGAACTGCTTGAAGCGATCCCTAATTTCCTGACTCATCTTTCAACAATCTCCGTGCCAACGCCGGCATCGGTAAAAATCTCCAGCAGCAGCGAGTGGTTCATCCGGCCGTCGATGAAAAACACCTTCTCGACCCCGGCGGCGACCGCGCGGACGGCGCTGTCGACCTTTGGGATCATTCCTTTCGAGATGACGCCGCTGCTTTTTAGTGCCTCGACCTCAGCCACCGGCAGGTGTGAGATGACGCTCGCCGGGTCGTCCGGGTTTTGTAGCAGACCCGGCACGTCGCTCATGTAAACCAAGCGCTTGGGCCGTAGCGCCACCGCCGCCTGGCCGGCCGCCACGTCGGCGTTGCAGTTGTAAATTTGGCCGTCCTCGCCGGTGGCCGTGGGGCTGATCACCGGGGTGATGTCTTGCTCGATGCACTCCAGCAGCGGGGAAGTGTTGACTTCCGTCACCTCGCCGACGAGACCAATGTCGATTGGTTCCCTCGCTTGGCCAAGCGGCCGGAACGGCTGGCAGCGAAAAATCTCCTTGCCGGAAAAACCGCGCGCCTTGCCGCCAAGTTCGTTGATCATCCGGACGATACCGGGGTTCACCTCGTGGGACAAAACCTGCTCGACCACCTTCACCGACTCCGGCGTGGTCACGCGGTAGCCCTGCTCGAAACGCGTCTCGACTCCGGACTCAGCTAGCGCCTTCGTGATCGCCTTGCCCCCGCCATGAACGACCACCGGGTTGATGCCGACCGCCTCGAGAAACACGATGTCCCGCGCGACACCGTTGCGAGTGGCCGGGTCGTCCGAGTCCATAAAACTGCCGCCGTACTTCGTGACGAATGTCTCACCGCGAAACCGCTGAACGTAGGGCAACGCCTCCAAAAGAGTGGCCGCTTTGGCAATCAATTGGTCCATTTATCCTCCCAGCGATTTGGGGTCGGTGATGTCCCCCTTGTTGAAATCGACGTATTCCTCGGTGAGGTCGGCGGCGTACAGGATGGCTTCGCCTTGGCCGAGGTTTAGGTTGATGTGCAGGTCGAATTCACTTGGCTCGACCGCCTTGCAAAGTGTCTCGAATGATGTGCGAGTGGGCCGTCCTTTTTTTAGTGAAAAAACTTTCTTCCGCGAGCCGGTGGCGCTGTAGGCGATGTCGACTTTTTTCTCGACCACGGTTGCGGGGGAGTAGCCCAGCGTATCGATGATCCGGCCCCAGTTTGGGTCTCCGCCGCACCAGCTCGTCTTGACGAGCGCGCTGTTGCCGACCGCCCTCGCGGCGGCATCGGCATCGGCGTTGGACTTGGCACCAGTCACGCGCACGGTCACCACCCGCGTGATGCCTTCGCCGTCGCGGACGATCATCTTTGCCAACTCAAGGCAGACGTGATTCAGCGCCGCCTGAAACGTTTTCAGATCCGTCGCACTCAATTTGCGGTTGCCAGCGAGGCCGTTGGCGAGGAGCAGCACCGTGTCGTTGGTGCTCATGTCGCCGTCGACGGTGATGCAGTTGAAACTTTGGGCGACCGCTTCGCGCAGGCATTTTTTGAGGACACCGGCGGCGATGTTTGCGTCGGTGGTCAGGTAGGCGAGCATGGTGGCGTGCAGCCCCTGCGGTGCGGAGGCGGGACGCGCACCGGTCGGGCTCATGCCGGGCTGGATCATCCCCGCGCCCTTCGCGATGCCGCCGAGTCGGACGGTTTTACTGCCCAGCTTGAACTCCACCGCGACCTCCTTTGGCCGGGTGTCGCTGGTCATGATCGCCTCGGCGGCGAGCGTGGCGGCGGCCCGGGTGGGCTTTAGTTTCGTTGCTACCTCGGCTATGCCGCTGCGGACGTTGGCCATCGGAAGGTGCACCCCGATGCGGCCGGTAGAACCGACAACGACTTCGCTCTCTTTGAGGCCAAGCGCTTGGCCGGTCAGCGCGGCCATCTCACGGGCATCGGACATGCCCTGCGGGCCGGTACAGGCGTTGGCGTTGCCGGAGTTGACCACCACCGCCTGGGCGGTGTTGTTTTTCAAATGCTCAACGCAGACCTTCACCGGCGCGGCGCAAATCTGATTGGTGGTGAACATCCCGGCGGCCTTGGCCGGAGTATCCGAGACGATCAACGCGAGGTCGTTCTTTTGCCCCTTGTTGCTGCCCTTGCCGGTACCGAGCGTCTTGACGTCACAAAAAGAGGCGGCAGCCCGGTAGCCAAGCGGCGCGGTGATCGATCCCTTGATAGGTTTGAACTTGGCCATGGCTCAGATCGGCAGGCCGGCGGTTTCGTCGAAGCCAAACCGGATGTTGAATGACTGCACCGCCTGACCACTGGCCCCCTTTACGAGATTGTCCTCGGCACTGAAGATCCGCAGTCGCTTGGTTCGAGGATCGGCGGTCCAACCGATTTCGATTGAGTTCGTGCCTGTGACATTTTTCGTGTCGGGCAACCGCTCGCTTCCGGTGATTAGGACGAACGGCTCGTTGGTGTAGCGCTTGGTCAAGCAGTCGGAAACCGCGCCTGTCCATTGATCAAAATCGTCCGCTTGGCCAAGCGCGGGCGCGAGGTAAAGCGTGGTGAGGATGCCGCGATTCACCGGGACGAGGTGCGGGGTAAACTGCACGGTCACCGGCGAGCCGTTGGCCAAGCCGAGTTCCTGTTCGATCTCCGAGAGGTGCCGGTGCTTGGGCACGCCGTACGGCCGCAGGCTCTCGTTGCACTCGACGTACAGGAAGGGCAGGGAGGCGTTGCGGCCCGCACCGCTGACGCCGCTGAGCGAGTCGGCGATGATCTGCCTGGGATCGATCAGCCCGGCTTCCAGCAACGGGATGAGCGGGAGCAGAATGCTGGTCGGGTAACAGCCGGGCGAAGCGATGAGTGTGGCGTCTGCGATGGCATCGCGACGCACCTCTGGCAGGCCGTAAACCGCCTTGGCCAGCCACTCTGGCGCGGGGTGTTCGGCCCCGTAGAATTCTTGATAGACCCCGGCATCGTTCAATCGGAAATCGGCGCTGAGATCGATCACCGTTACGCCGCGCTCGGCCAGCGGCACGGCAAATTCGGCCGCGACGCCGTGGGGCAGGGCGAGAAACACCGCCTCGGCCTTCTCGGCGAGCAGTTCGATCGACGGCTCGGAAAACGTCAGGTCACTTGCCTCGGTGTAGCCAGCGAAGCGCGGAAAAACGGAGGTCATCGGCTGACCGGCGTATTGGCGAGAGGTCAGCACCGACAGGTTGACGTGTGGATGTCCGAGCAGTAGCCGCATCAGTTCCTCCCCGGAATAACCGGAGGCCCCGACGATCGCCACGTTGATATTGTTTTCTGCCATGTTCCTTTTTCTCAAGTGATGCGCTTGGCCAAGCGCGAGTTTAAATGGGTTCCCCTAAAAAGCAAAAGCCCCGCCAGTATCCAACCAGCGGGGCTCGGAAAGTGTCGCAAATTAGCGTTTGCTGAATTGGAACTTCTTCCGCGCACCCGGTTGGCCGGGCTTCTTTCGCTCCTTCTTGCGCGGGTCACGGGAGAGGTGGCCCGCTTCCTTGAGCGGTTGGCGCAATTCGCTGTTCTGTTTTTCCAGTGCACGGGCGATGCCGAGGCGAACCGCGCCGGCCTGACCGGCGATGCCGCCGCCCGACACATTCACGCGAACGTCTGTTTTCTCGTTAAGTTCAACCGTCTCGAGCGGTTCAACGGCGAGGGAGCGTTGGTTTTCAACAGTGAAGTATTCCTCAACATCCCGGCCGTTGACCGTGACCTTGCCGGATCCATCAGCGAGGCGCACCCGGGCCACGGCCCGCTTGCGGCGTCCTGTTCCTAAAAATTCCTCGGTTTGAGCCATTAAATGAAAATTGGGTTATGCGACCTCGCAGGCGACGGGTGCCTGCGCACCGTGCGGATGATCCGCGCCGGCGTATACCTTGAGTTTCTTGAAAATCTGGCGACCGAGGCGGTTGTGAGGAATCATGCCCTTGACGGCACGCTCCACGAGTCGCTCGGGGTGCTTGGCCCGGACGTCCGCCGGGGTGAAGCGCTTTTGGCCACCGCGCCAACCGGAGAAGGTGGACATCACCTTGTCCGTTTCCTTGTTGCCAGTGAGCACAACTTTGTCGGCATTGATCACGACGACGAAGTCGCCGGTGTCGAGGTGCGGCGTGAATGTCGGCTTGTTTTTGCCGCGCAAAATATTGGCAGCCGTGGTGGCCACCTTGCCGAGCACGGCACCGTCCGCGTCGATGACGTGCCACTTGCGCGGCTGCTCATCCACGGAACGATTCAACTTGTCGATCTTTGGCAGATAGGTCTTCATCCAGAACCCCCCAGAAGCAAAGGGGCCGGGAAAAGTACCAAAAATCGAAAGTGAGTCAATACGTTGTTTGAAGAAAAATCCGGCCTAATTATTGGGTTTTAGGCCACCTGAGGAAAGCTTCGCATTGACTCGCGGCCGCTCGGTCTTATTTTTTGTCCCTGATTTTTTTGCTGTTGTGAGTCTTGAACCGTTAAAATTCGGGCGTCGGTTGTTCTTTCTGATGCTATCTGTACTGGTCTTGGCGCCGTTTAAGGCCTTGGCCAAGCGCTTGGCCAAGCGACCGCTGGTGTACCTGACCTGGATGCGGGATCCAACCACAACGATGATGGTGAACTGGCTGGATGCCGATTCGCACAGTCCCGACTACGTGTTGTACCGCCGCTTGGCCGCTCCCCGGGGCAGTCGTTGGACGCTGGCCCGGGGCAGTCGCCACACGTTTGCCGACCAGAAAAAGCGGTTCGTACACCATGTGGAACTGCAGGGCCTGCAGCCGAACACGGAATATGTCTTCACCATCCGCTCGCAGGGGCCGACCCGCGGTGGGCAGTACTTCCGGTTCCGGACGATGCCAAAGACGCTACCCAAGCACCTGCGGTTCGTCACTGGCGGCGACATGATGCATGACCGGAAGAGGGTTGACGCGATGAACAAACGCGCAGCAGAGTTGAACCCGTGGTTTGCGTTGCTCGGCGGCGACCTTGCCTACGCAAACGGTAACTCCAACGAGGTGGGCAAGTGGGATGACTGGCTGGAGTCGTGGATGTTGAATTGCATCCGCAGGGGGGACGGGGGGCTGATCCCGATGGTGGTGGCCATTGGCAACCACGAGGTGGCCGGCGGTACTGGCAAGGTGCCAAAGGATGCGAAGTATTTTTATAGCCTATTCCCGCTGCCGGCCAAGCGCAGCTTTTACGCGATGGATATTGGCGACTACCTGAGCCTCATCGTGCTGGACTCGGACCACACTGAGCGGGTGGAGGGTGAGCAAGAGGCTTGGTTGGACAAGGCGCTCTCGGAGCGGGCCGGCAAGGTGCCACTGGTCTACCCTTGCTACCACAAACCAGCTTACGGCACGGCCAAGCCTCCGGCCGACTCGAATGATTCCTCGAAGGATCCGCTGGCGCAGAAGATTATCAAGCACTGGTGCCCGTTGTTTGACAAATATCAGGTGACGGCTGTGTTTGAGAACGACCATCACACCTACAAGCGAACGCATCCACTGCTGAACAACCAGATCGACCGCAAGCGCGGGATCGTCTACCTCGGCGATGGTTGCTGGGGAGTGGACACGCGGGCAGTGCCGAAGCCGGGCGAGCTGTGGTACTTGGCCAAGGCAGAGAGCAAACGGCACCTAATCAGCGTGACGATCCGCGATGGTAAGCCGGAATATGTTGCTTACGAGGCCGACGGAAAAGTGATTGATCAGCACTCGTAATGGGCTAGATTGCGGGGCGCTGAAAAGAGTTTAACAACGATGCCTGTATACACGTACGAAACGATCCCGCAAAAGAAGGGTCAAAAAGTTCGCCGGTTTGAGGTGGAACAACGCATGAGCGACGATCCGCTGAAGAAGGATCCGAAAACCGGGCTGCCGGTGCAACGGGTGATCACGGGCGGCTCCGGCACGATTTTTGGCGGTCTCAGCGTCATGGCGATGAACCGCAAAAAGGGGTAACCCCCAGTTTAAAATGAAAAGACAACTGTTTGTGCTGGCCACACTGGCTTGTGTGGTCGGTGCAGGGTTCGTTCATTCGGCTCACGCGGGAACCATCTTCAAGCGCGGGGCCAAGTGGAATTACTACAAGGGCAACGACCATCCATCCGGCGGTGACCTGGAGTGGACGGAGGCCGAGTTCGACGACAGCGACTGGGAGAATGGCCCGTCGCCGTTCCGCTATGGCGATGGCAGTGGCGGCACCCAGTTGAACGACATGCGGAACAAATACACCACGATGTTCTTCCGCAAGACATTCACGGTGGCCAACCCGGACAACATCTCCGAGATGGACTTTATCATCGACTACGATGACGGGTTCACGGTGTGGATCAATGAGGAGGAGGTTCTCAACGTGAGTGGTCCGGCCAATCCGGACTACGACTCGGTGGCTACAGTGGGCCACGAGTCCGGCACCTTCGAGACGTTTGCTATTCAGGATCCGTCGTCGTTCCTTACCAAGGGCAGAAACGTGATCGCGATCATGGGCTTTAACGTCGGGATGACCAGCAGCGATTTCATGATGAACGCCGAGCTGCGGACGTTTCAGCCGGACAAGTCGCCACCCAAGGTGGCCTCGTTTGATCCGCCCCCGGGCAACGTGGGCATGCTGCGGGAGGTGACCGTTCGATTCGACGAGGAGGTCACCGGGGTGGATGCCGATGACCTGTGGCTCAACGGCGATCCCGCGGTGCAACTCCGTGGCGGGAGCACCCTGTGGACGTTCACGTTTGCGCCGGGCAATTTTCATGAGGCCACACTGTCGTGGAATCCCAACCACGGCATCGTGGACGTGGCGCGGCCACCCAACGCGATGGATGCCGCCGCCGCTGTGGCCACCCACCGGTATCGGATTGTCGATGACATGCCTCCTGCGTTGACCACCATCCTGCCACCACCGGGCAGCACGGTACGAGGGCTGGACCGGGTGCGCCTGTTTTTCAGTGAACCGGTACGTGGTCTCGATGCAGCCGACCTGCGCGTCAATGGCAAGCCGCCGCTGTCGATTGCCGGTGTGGCCAGCGGGCCGTGGCAGATTGTGTTTGAACCTGTGGAGAGCGGCACGGTGACCATCGCCTGGGCGGAAGGCCACGGCGTGACGGATATCGCACCGGAGCCGAACCAACTGATTGCCGAGGGCTGGCACTACGATGTGAAGGCCGACCACGCATTTGGCGAGGTGGTCATCAACGAGTTTCTCGCCGCCAACCGCGATGGGTTGAAGGATGATGAGGGGGATGTCGGCGACTGGATCGAGTTGCACAACACCGGTAACTCGACCGTGAACCTCGCCGGTTGGTCGCTGACCGATGACGAAACCAAGCCGGGCAAGTGGGTGTTCCCCGGCGTGGACCTCCGGCCCGGTGGGACGCTGGTCGTGCATGCCAGTGGCAAAAACCGGGGCGGGCTTGGCCAAGCGATGCACACCAATTTCAAGTTGGGCATCGAGGGCGAGTACCTTGGCCTGTACAGCCCGGAGCTGCCGCGTCGTGTGGTCGACGAGATCGCGCCGGTGTATCCCGAGCAGCGCAGCAACATTTCCTACGGCCGCTTGGCCAAGGGCGACTGGGCCTGGTTTTCGTCGCCCTCACCGGGAAGCATCAACGGCGGAAAAACGATTCGCGGTCTGTTGTCGCCGCCACAGTTCAGTGCCAAGCGCGGCATCTACAACGCGCAATTTCGCCTGCACCTGAGCACGGAGGAACCGGATGCGGTGATCCGGTACACGACCGACTACTCCGAGCCGACCCAGACCAACGGAAGGGTGTACACCGAGCCGCTGAACGTGCGTCGGACCATGGTGGTGCGCGCGGCGGTGTTCAAGGACGGCATGCTGCCGTCGCGGGTGGAGACGCATACGTATGCGTACAACCTTGGCAACTCGGCAACGTCGCTCCCGATGCTCTCGCTCGTCACGGAGAAGTCTAACCTGTGGGGGCGCACCGGCATCATGGAGACCAACCCACGCAACACTACCAAGCGCGGCATAGCGTGGGAACGCCCGGTTTCGATGGAATTAATCTACCCGAACACCGGCGAGACGCTGCACGCCAATGCCGGTCTTCGTGTACAGGGTGGCAACTATATTCGCGGCCGATACAACCCGAACTCAGGGCCGCCGGCTGGCAAGTACTCGTTCCGGTTGTACTTCCGTGGAGACTACGGGCCAGGGCGGTTGCGTTATCCGTTTTTCCCGGGGCTGCAGGTGCAGGACTTCAACCACATTGTGTTGCGGGCCGGGATGAACGACCACACCAACCCGTTCATCATCGATGAGTTGGTCCGCCGCCTTGCCGCTGACATGGGGCAGGTCTCTGCGCGTGGCACGTTCATGAACCTGTACCTCAACGGGAAATTCAAGGGCTACTACAACCCGACCGAGCGCATCGACAGTGACTTCCTTAACTCGTGGCACGGCACCGAATCCGAGTGGGACATTGTCGCTCAGTTCGGCGAGATCCGAGAGGGCGACGTCGTGATGTGGAATCGCCTCAAGAGCGCGATGCAGAAGAACCTCGCCGTGACTGGCAATTATGCCGAGGTCGAGCGATTGCTCGATGTAGACAACTTCATTGATTACATCATGCTTAATGTCTACTCCAACACCGGCGACTGGCCTCACAACAACTGGCGTGCTGCCCGAGAACGCGTACCCGGTGGCAAGTGGAAATTCATTCCTTGGGACGCAGAGTGGTCATTCGGCAACAACGGCCGAAATGTTACTGGTAACAACCTGAGCAGTGGCCCGTTGGCCGGTGATGCTGACATTGCCCGTTTTTATCGCGCGTTGCAAAAGAATCCGGAATTTCGCATGCGCTTCGCCGATCGCGTCCAGATTCACTACTTTAATGGCGGAGCGTTAACCAACGAGAACGTGCTGCGCCGTTTCCGCGAAATGAAGGACACCATGTCCGTCGCATTGCGCAATCTCAACACTCAGGTTGAAAGTACCTGGGTGCCGCGCCGGCGTGACATCGTGATGAGCCAGATGGCCAGCCAGAAAATCCAGTTTTCTGAAAACGCACCGCAGTTCAGCCAGAACGGCGGCGCGGTTCCGGCCGGTTATAAACTTAAGTTGACTGCGCCGGCCGGCGACATTTATTACACGCTCGACAGATCCGATCCGCGCAAGCCGGGCGCCGTGGCTGAGAGTGGCAAGACCATTTTCTCTGGCGATGCTGAAAAGTGGGCGCTCGTTCCGTCGGTGGACAACGGCGGGAGCGAACTCGGCACAGACTGGCGCGGTGGCGATGAGCCGTTCGACCACGATGACTGGGAATCCGGCAACGACGGGGTCGGGTACGACGAAAACAACGACTATCGGCCGCACATCGGTATCGATGTGGACGCAGACATGAACGGCGTCAACCAGTCGGTGTTTGTCCGCATTCCGTTCCGCGTGTCGGCCAAGGATCGGAAGGACGCCAACCTGTTGATGCTCCGGATGAAGTATGACGACGGGTTTGTCGCATTCCTCAACGGCGTTCGCATCGCCCGGGCTAACGGCACGACGAGTCCGCGCTGGAACGCCGGCGCCACCGGGCAGCACGACGACTCGGCCGCTGTATCGTGGTCCGCTTTTGATGTCTCCAAATTCGTCAAGGAATTGAAAACCGGCAACAATATCCTCGCGATTCACGGATTGAACGCCGGCCTTGGCAGCTCCGACATGCTTATCAACGCCGAGATGTCGATCGGCAAGCGCACCGGCGCGGAGTTCGCCGAGGGCGCCATCAAGTATGAGTCGCCGATCAAACTGACAAAAGACAGCGTTGTCCGCGCGCGCACGATGGATGGCGGCCAGTGGAGCGCGCTGGTCGAACACCAATTCCAGTCCGGCCGCGCCGGCACGCCGCTACGCTTCACCGAGATCATGTACAACCCGCCGGGCGGCAGTGAGTATGAGTTTGTGGAACTGCACAACAGCGGCGACTCCGAGGTGCCGCTTGGCTGGTACCGGTTCGACGGTATCGACTACACCTTCGACGGCGACGCGACGATCGCCCCCGGTCAGTATATAGTTCTGGCATCGGACGACGACCCCGACGCGTTCAAGCTCCGCTACCCCGGGCTGCCGGTCTACGGCTGGTACAAGGGCAGTCTGTCCAATGGTGGCGAGCGGTTGACCCTGCTCGACATGAACTGGCGCCGGGTGGTTGAGGTGGACTTTAGCGACGGCGGCGCCTGGCCAAGACTGGCCGACGGCGACGGTCATTCGCTGGAGTTGATCGATTTGTTGGCTGATCCCGGCGCGGCGTCCAACTGGGCGTCCAGCGCGGCCAAGGCCGGTTCGCCTGGCCAGGCGGGAGCCGGCGTCGGCGCCCCGGCCGTGATCATCAACGAGGTGCATGTCCGATCGGCGGACGGCTCCGAGCAGGATTTCATTGAGCTGCGAAACCTTGGCCAAGCGGAGGTCGACCTCGAGGGCTGGGTGCTTCGCGATGGCGGTGGCAACAAGTTCACGTTGCCCAAGGGGGCATCGCTTGGCCAAGCGGGCCTGCTGTGCATTTGGTGTGGCCCGGGGGATTTGGACGGCATTCGTGCCGACTTTGGCCTTGGCCAGGGGGGAGACTCGGTGGCGTTGTTTGATGCCGATGGTCGCCGTGTGGACGCCGTTACGTTTGGTCGCATCCACGGATCCATCATCCGTGCGAACAACGGTTGGACGCTTGGCCGCCCAACCTTTGGCACGGCAAACCAATCGGTCGCCCTGGCCGACACGACCGCGCTGGTCATCAACGAGTGGATGGCCTTTCCGGAGGAGGGCGGGAGTGACTGGATTGAGCTTTACAACTCGCATCCCACCGCCCCGGCACTCATCACCGGCCTGCACGTCCGGGTGGGGCAGGAGATCGGCGGACTGCACCGCATCGCCGCGATCCCGCCAAGGGGCCATCAACGTGTGCGGCTCGACATGAAATCCGGCACCTACCACGTCGACCTGTCGCTGCCGACCGAGGGCGGGACAATCACGCTGATCACCGCCGAGGGCATCGAGTTCGCCACCATGAACTACAAGCGCCAGCGCGCCGGTGTGTCCGAGGGGCTGTTGCCGGACGGAAGTGCCAAGCGCACGAAGTTCACGCGCGGCGCCACCCCGGGTGCGCCAAACATCGTCCCGGATTTTGACGGCCCGCGCCTCAACGAGCTTCTCGCGTTCAACCGCTCCGGTGCCGGTGACTGGGTGGAAATTTACAATGCCACGGATAAGTCGGTGTCGCTCGATGGCGTGCGCCTTGCTCGTTCGGCGAACGGCACCGGTTGGCCGTTTCCCGCCGAGACTCGCCTGGCCAAGGGCGGCTACCTCGTGGTGTTGTGCGACGGCAACCGTCCGGCGAGTTCCACCAACACCGGCTTTTCGCTCCCGGCAGAGGGCGGGGGACTTTTCCTCATCGACCCCGACGGCTTCGTGGCGGACTCGGTCGAGTACGGTTTCCAGATTGCCGACCAAACGATCGGCCAAAGCGCCGGCAAATGGCGGTTGCTCAACGAACCGACTCCCGGTGCGGAGAACGCGACCGCTGCATCGTTTGGCGATCCGCTTGGCCTCGTGATCAATGAGTGGATGGCTAACCCGGCCTCCGGGGCTGATTGGTTTGAACTGTTCAACCCGTCCGATTCCCCCGTGAATCTGGGCGGCCTGTCGTTGACGGATGATCCCACCGCGGTCGGCCGCACCAAGTTCGTCATCCCCGACAACTCGTTCATCCCCGCGGGTGGGTGGGTACGTTGGGTGGCCGATGGCGATGCCAGGGCCGGTGCGCACCACGTCAACTTCAGCCTGCGGGGTCGCGGCGAATTGCTGCGCCTCTACGGCAGTCGTCGCAACCCGATCGACGAGGTGGAGATCGTCAATCAGGCTGACGGCATCTCGCGGGGCCGGTTGCCGGACGGTGCCTCGGCCTATGCTGATTTTCCCGACACGCCCACTCCAGGCGCGAGCAACTATCTGCCGCTGCTTGACCTGGTGATCAATGAGGTGTTGGCGCACACCGACGCGCCGCTTGAGGATGCCATCGAGATTCGAAACATCAGCGACACCGAGATAAACGTGGGCGGTTGGCTGTTGGGTGACACCCCCAGCGGAGCCACTCGGTTTGAGATTCCAGCGGACACAAAAATCGCCCCCGGCGGCTATGCGGTCTTTTACGAGGGCAGCTTCAACGCGGGCGGCACCGGCTTCAGCCTGAACTCCGCGCACGGCGACACGGTTTACCTGACCGCAACGGATTCCGATGGCAACCCCATCGGTTACCGCGTTGTGCAACCCGTCCCGCCCACGGCGAACGGCGTTTCCGTTGGCCGCGTGCCGACCAGTCAGGGTTGGAAATTCGCTGCCCTGACCAGGCGCACGTTTGGCAGCGACCTGCCGGTAACCGTCGAGCAGTTTCGAACCGGCGAAGGGGCCGGCAACTCGTCGGCGCTCGTCGGCCCGGTCGTGATCAGCGAGATTCAGTACGAGGGCGCCCCTGACGTAGTCGGCCTTGGCCAAGCGCAACTTGAGTACATCGAACTGCGAAACATCAGCAACCGCACCGTGCCCTTGTACCATCCGCAGGAGCAGCACAACCGTTGGCGCCTGGCCGGCGGTGTGAACATGACGCTGCCGGGCGAGCTTACGCTGCGTGCCGGCGGATACCTGCTGCTCGTTGGATTTGATCCGGTCGCCGAGCCGGCGATCGCCTCGCGATTTATCGAACATTACGATGTGCCGGACGATGTGCCGTTGGTAGGGCCGTTTGGCGGACGCCTCTCCAATGGCGGCGAAACCGTCGGCCTGTTGCGCCCCGACAACACGCAGGGTATCGGCCACGAGGACGCCGGCTACGTGCCGTACATCCCGGTCGAGAATATTGACTACGACAACTCCGAGCCGTGGCCGGATGATGCCGACGGCACGGGCCTTTCGCTCCAGCGCATCACCGGGTCGAAGTTCGGGGACGACCCGAAAAACTGGCTCTCCGCCGCCCCGACCGCCGGTCGCAAAAATGCTGACGCCGCTGCGGGCGACCGCGACGCCGATGGCATGAGCGACGCATGGGAGGTGGCGAACAAACTCGATCCCGCCAACGCGGCCGACGCCGCGGCCGATGCCGACAACGACGGGGTGA
>DKGH01000146.1 GCA_002453165.1 Verrucomicrobia bacterium UBA6775 | reverse complement strand
ATTGACTTGGTGCCGATCACGTTCACGGCGACCAGACGATCGATCACTGTCGGCCCCTTGATGACCCGCACCAGCACGAGCAGCATCAGGCCGATCAGGACGACGCCTGCGATGGTGATGAACGAGTTCAACTTTCCCTCTCGAATACGTTGATGATGCGGCGCTCCATCTCGTCGGATTCACCGGGAAGCCCCGAGGCTGCCTTTTCTGTCAGGGCATGCACGAGAAATTTACGTCCTTCCACCCGCACAGTGACCGTCCCCGGGGTCAGTGTGATGGAGTTGGCGAGTACGAACTTGGAAATCTCCTCGTTCACATCCGTGTTGAAGCGAACCATCTTCGGCGAAATAAAATCGTGCATCCGGGGCGAAAGCGAAACCTTGAGGACGTGGATGTTCGACAGGACGATCTGCCAAAACAACCAGCAGGCGTAGGGGATGAATCGTATCCCCTGGCGGATGCAGTTGCCGATCGAGAGGTGCTCTTTGGGGAACAGCAAATCCTTGCACCACCACGCCACCATCGCCGCGCAGAGTACACCCATCCCGATGTACGACGCATCATACTTGCCGGACAGGATCAACCACGGCAGGAACAGGATGATGAATGAACTGGTGAACTTCATTGTTGTGACCGAACTTTTGTCTCAGTCCGAGTATTGTGCGGGGAGATTACGCGCCCAAAGTGGCTGCTTCAAGGAATTTGCCCCGCCGCTATTTGCCGATGCAAAATGTACTGAAAATCGAGTCGAGCAAATCCTCCGTGGTCGTTTTGCCCACGATCTCGCCGATGGCGTTGGTGGCGATTCGCAGGTCCACGGCCACGAGGTCGAGCACCGCACCCGCCCGCAGTTGGCCAAGCGCCGCCTGCAGCGAGGCCTTGGCGCGGTTGAGCGCCTCCTGATGCCGGGAGTTCACCATCACTTCGAGCATCTCCGTGGTGATCTCGCCGTCCCAGACTGAGGCGCGGATGGCGTCCTTCAAAGCCTCAATCCCGTTGCGGTTGAGGCAGCTGACCGGCACAGACTGGCTGCCGCGCATGTCCGCTTGGCCAAGCTGCGATGGCAGGTCGCTTTTGTTCAGGACCACGATGCAATTTCGATCAGCCAATTCTGCCAGTCTCGCCTCCGCATCTGGGTCGGGCGGCTCGGAGGCATCGAGCACGTGCAGCACGAGGTCCGCTTGGCCAAGCGAGGCACGGCTGCGGCGCACCCCCTCCTGCTCGACCACGTCCTCGGTTTCCTGCAGCCCGGCCGTGTCAACAAACACGACCGGGATGCCGCGAATCTGCGCCTCCTCCGAAATTGTATCTCGGGTCGTTCCGGCAACGTTCGAAACGATGGCGCGGTCGTGACCGAGCAATTGGTTCAACAAACTCGATTTGCCGGCGTTCGGCCGGCCGACGATCGCCACCCGGATACCCTTCCGGACAAGTTGCCCCTCGTTTGCCGTGGCAAGCAGTTGATCGATAAATGCCTCCGCAGACTCGAGTCGTTTTAGCAGACCGTCCATCGTGTCCGGCTCGATGTCCTCGTCGGGGAAATCGATGTGCGCCTCGACATGCGCCAGCACGTACATGGTGTCGTCGCGCAGTTGGTTGATCCGTTGCGACAACTTCCCGGCCAGTTGTTCGTTGGCGGCATTCAGGGCGAGGTCAGTGCGGGCGTGGATCAGGTCTGCGACCGCCTCGGCTTGCGCGAGGTCAATCCGCCCGTGGAGGAATGCGCGCTTGGTGAATTCTCCCGGCAGGGCCAACCGGGCTCCGGCATTGAGCACCGCATCGAGCACGGCCCGCGTGGACTGCATGCCGCCGTGGCAGTTGATCTCAACGATGTCCTCACGGGTAAACGTCGCCGGGGCGCGCATGATGGATACCATCACCTCGTCGATCCGCTGCGAGCCGTGCACGATGTGGCCGTAGTGGATTGTGTGCGAATTCGCCTTTGCCAGGTGATCGTCTGTTCCGTTCGGCGGCCGGAACACGGCGTCCCCAACCGTCACGGCGTTTTCGCCGGAGAGGCGAATAATCGCGAGTCCTCCCTGGCCGAGCGGAGTGGCGATGGCGGCGATGGTGTCGTCGAGCATGGCAATCCGCTACCGGAGACAGCCGCCCTTTTGTATCTCAGCGTGGCGCCCCTCGAGAAACAGCCGGGCTTTCTCGTAGCTTTTCTTGTGCAGATAATGAAGCAGCTCGCCGTCGGTGTCGTCCGGCAGTTGGGTGGTCAACTCGTCGAGCCGGTTGAAGTGCGCCATCAGGTCCGGCTTCGGCTCCTCGTTGACTGCAGCCACCGCGGCTTCGAATTCCCGAAGTGCCTGTAGCAGGTTTTCTCCTGTCGTCATGCGGCGATTGTGCCTATGCGACTTGCGTAAACCAAGCTTGGTGTGGGATTGTGCCGGTGGCTTTGTTAGGGTGAGCGCATGCACGGGTTTCGTCGTGTCATCGCGAGAGGGTGGATTCTTTTGCTGCTCCCCATCGTTGGGGCAGTGGCGGCGGAGGGGCTTCCGCGAACGCAGTTCAACTTCAAGACACCGTCGCCGGTTGCTTATGAGGTCGCGCTCTTGGCCAAGCGGGCGGAGGGGCCTCGTTGGCTGCAGGCGCATGAGCGGGATCGACCCGGGGTGCGGGTAGAGTTTGGTTCACAGATCATCCTGCGCTTGGCCAAGGGGCAGGCGCTTGGCAAGGCGACCGCCGGCCTTGGGCTGGAAGTCGTACGGGAGTTTGCCCCGCAACTGTTCATCCTCGAGGCTCGTTCTGTCTGGAATGCATTGGTCGCAGCCGAGACGCTTGGCCTGCGCGACGGCGTGCAGGTGAGCCACCCGGTTCGGCGGCGGCCAATGCAAAAAATGTCGCGCTTGGCCAAGCGGCCGAATGACCCATTGTTTCCGCTGCAGTGGACGCTTGAGAATCGGGACGCCGAAACTGGAGCCATCCTCGGCCCGGAATTCAACATCCGTGAAGCGTGGGCAACGGCCACCGGCAAGGGGATCGTGATCGGCTTTGCCGATGACGGGGTGGAACTGATGCATACGGATTTTCAGGGGCAGGGCGCCGAGGATCTGCACTATAATTTCACCATTGAACAGCCCCGGGGTGAACCGCTCAACACGAGGCAGAATCACGGCACAGTGGTCGCCGGCTTGGCTGTGGCAACGATCAACAACGGGAAGGGAATTGCCGGGGTCTCGCCGGGAGCGCGGTTTGCCAGCCAGGTCGTGTGGGATGCCGGCGACAGTTTTGGGACGGAACTCGAGGTGGCCAACATGTTCAAGCACCGTGTGGACGCCATCCACGTGCAAAACCACAGCTGGGGCTCAAGCTCGATTGAGCAACTGGATGTGCCGTCGATCGAGGCGGTGGCAATCAATGAGGCGATCGAAAATGGCCGCGGTGGAAAAGGCGTGATCATGGTCCGAGTGACCGGCAACAACCGCAGCAGCGACTGGAGCGCCGCCGATGACGGCTACTCGAACGATCCCCGGGTGGTAACCGTCGGAGCTGTTGGGGCCGATGGTCGTGTTGCCGGTTTCAGCAACGCCGGCGCCTGTGTGCTGTGCGCCGGGTTGATCGGTGAGACTGGCGGGGACCACCCGGTCTACTCCACCGATCGCATGGGTTCGGTGGGCTGGAATCGCAAGTCAAACAACGACGACCCGGAGGTCGGCAGCTACATTGCGATCGACCGCGGCGGCAACTCTTACTCGGTGCCGCAGATTGCCGGCATCGTGGCGTTGATGCTCGAGGCAAATCCAGAACTGACGTACCGCGATGTGCAACAGGTTTTGATCCACGCATCGCGGCACTACGATTTTGAGGATCCCTTTCTTGCGCCGAACGCGGCCGGCTATTGTTTTAGCATCAACACCGGATTTGGAGTGCCGGATGCCGGCTCATCAGTTCGCTTGGCCAAGCACTGGACGAACGCCGAATCGTTGGTCGAGAAAACCTACAAGGAGGAGTCGCTCAACAACGTGCCGGACGATGGCCTGCTCGTGCAGACCATCCTTGGCGGGGCCGTGAACACCTTCCGCGCGAGTCCCGGCAACGGGTTGGTGCCGGACGATCCCATCGAGGCACTGCCGCTCATCGACGTCGGCAAGGCGTTGAAACCGATCGTGACGAATCTCAGCGGCGCGGGGGCGTTGATCCAGCGTGGCGGTGCATTTTTCTCCGAGAAAGTGCGGCACGCGGCAGACGCCGGGGCGGTGTTCGCGGTGATTTACAATCACACCGGCGGTGACGAGCGATTCATCCTCGGCGACATGGATTCCGTCCCCATCCCGGCGGTTTTCATCACGCAAAACGACGGTGAAAAAATCCGCACCATCATGGCCAGCACCGCCGAGGAGGGGTTGAAGGTCAAGTTGGCGCTGGAGCAGACCGGCGCGGTGATCAACGTGCCGGACTCGCTGCTGTGCGAACAAGTCGGCGTCCGGGTGGACATGAAGCACCCGATTCGCGGCGACATCCGGCTGACGGTCAAGTCGCCCTCCGG
>DKGH01000059.1 GCA_002453165.1 Verrucomicrobia bacterium UBA6775 | reverse complement strand
GCCACCGACTACGCGATGAACCACGTGCTTGGCGGCGAGTTGAGCCACTGGGTCAAATACGTGCACACCAAGGATTCGAATGTGAAGAACCACGCGAAGGTCGTCTACCTCGTCGACTCCGGCGTGCAGGCCAACGCCAGCAAACGGCCCAGCGTGGATGTCAATTCCACCACCAAGCTGGGGGCATTCATGATCGGCGACCCGGCGGTAATGATCAACGGCTCCGGCTGCCCGCCGTGCATGACCGGCACCAGCAATCCGTGGTGGGGCGGCCCTCATCTGCGCCACGGCGGCAGGAGCGTCAACGCACTGTCAGACGGCCACGTCGAGACGATGAAACCATTCTGGTTCTACGCCCGCACACCCTGGCTCAACCCAGCCATCGGCGGCTGAGTTCAATCGTCGAAAACTTCAGGATTACTTTCCCGGAGTGCCGCCCTTTTCGGTGCTGGCTTTCCAGTTGGCGGGGTCGTTGGGGTTGGCCAGGGGATCGATGATCTCGAGGGAGTGGCCCTCCCCGGCGGCCGCGCTTGGCCAAGGAGCCTTGTCGTTGTACTTGAGCGTCACCAGCGTTTGACCAAGCGGATTCTCGAGCACCAGCTTTTCGCCACCCCTGGCCAAGGTGCCGTTGTATCTCCCGTAAACCTTTAGCCGGGGATAGCGCTTGGCCAAGGCGTCGGAGTCGATGGCATTGGCAAGCAGGACGCGTTCGCCCGGGCCAAGCTTGGCCTGTAGCCGGAAACGGAAATCGATGCCGCTGATGCGGTACCAGCTCAGGTCGACCTCGGTCTGGCTGACGTTTTGCAGCTCAACAAATTCGTACTCGCTGCCGCCGATCGGATCGTACATCACCTCGGTGAATCGAACCGGAAAACCAAGCGGCTCCGGCGTGAAGTTTGCCTCGGTGAGTGCGCTCCATTTGCCGTCCGCCCAAGTGCGTGCCTTGACGATGGTATGGCGATCGAACGCGATTGGCCCGGTGAACGGCTTGGCGTTCGCCCCGCGCGGATCGGTGCCATCGATGGTGTAGCGCACCTCACCGTCCGGTGCGGTGATGTTTAGTCCGAACTCGGCCGGGACCGTGCCGCCGTGTTGGCTAAATCGCGGGGCGTTGGCCGAGCGCTGGAGGTCGATGCTCGCCATCTGCTCCATCACGATCGCCCGCCTGCGCGGAATCCACACCTCGCCAATGTGCGGGCTCATGTCCGGCAATACGTGTTTCATCCGGCTGGCCAGTTCGCTGTGGCGCAACGCGATGTTATCATCCGTCAATGCGCCTCCGTTAAAATAATGTTTCTGCACCCGATCAGCGAAACGCAGTCGAAACTCCGGATTGGCGGCAAATGAGCGGAAGATGCGGGCTATCTCGGCGCGGCTGGCGAGTGCGCCACTCGTGAGGTTGTTGGAGGTTACCACGCGCCGCTGCCGGCCCAGCATTTGTTTGCCGTCGGTGCCGAAGGAGCGTTCGGCATCCCAGATGTAAAATCGCCACTTGGCCCCGGCACGGCGTTCGCGGCCGGCACGCCAGTTGTTGTACGGCCAGTCGTCCATGTCGACGTAGACGCACAGCATGATGTAGTCGATGAAGTTATCGAGATCGATTAACGCGGCCGCCTTGGCGTAGTCCGCCGGGACGGTGAGGTCAGCACCGATGCTGAGGCTTTTGAACCGCCGCCACTCGAGATCGTCGCCCTCGCGGATTTCACCAAACTGCGCGATGAGATCCCACTGGGCACCACCGCCGTGACGCGAGCGGAGGAAGTTGATGTCCACGCGCTCGGTCGGGTTGTAGTAGGCCTGACTCTCGCCGTTGAGCAGGAGGTTCGCGAGGATGCCCCGGCTGGAGGCGTGACCGAGATCGCGGTACAGCCGGCGGCAAAGCTCGTCGCATATAAACGGGTTGATCGAGTCGTTCATGCCGGCGCGCAGCACCACATGCTCGAACTCGTCCAGCGGCAGGTCGGGAAAAAGCCGGTGGTTCAACCGGCTCTCGCCGTAGCCGCCGCGGAAATAAAGCCGAAACGAATACTTGCTCCACGGCACCGGGCCGTGCGGCGTGTGGCGTCCCCGAATGAAGTCCCCGCCCTGCAGCCGCAGACCACTCTCGATCTGAAACCCATCCGCGCCGTCCGGAAAAAACAGCTCTGCAGATGTCTGCCGCTCCCACGCGATCCCGCGCTTGTTGGTGTTGCGCGGCTCGATCTCGAGGATGCCGGTCTCGCCCCAGAGATTTTTCCGTTCGGTGACCAGCGAAACCATCGGCAGCGACGTGACCGCCTCGGAGTCGCCAAGCACAAAGCTGTGCGTTGCCGTTCTTGACGGCCATGAGCCACGCCGAAACGCCGCCGCACGGATGACCGTGGATTTCGTGATCCGAATCGGTGCCTCGTAAAGCTGCCCGCTATCCGTTGTCGGCGCCGAGTGATCAGTCGTGTACCGGATCACCGCGCCATCGTCCCGGCTGCTCAACTCCAGCTCAAACGGTTCGGTGAAAAAACCGCGCTTCCGGCTGAACTTAGGCCTGCGGAGGATGTTCTTAAAACTGCCCGCGCCGTTCTCTGCGCCGGGGGTCGGCCGGATGAAATACACGGGCTCGTCCGTCCCGGACAGCCCATAAGAGATGTTGCCCCGCTGCTCCGGGTAACCGGAAATTTTGTCGACTATTTTTCGCGGTAGCTCAGGGCTGGTCAGACCAACGTAACCGCCGGCCGAGCTGAGCTTGAAATTCGTGTGTAGCGGCTCACCGGCAACACGCCGGTTTTTGCCGGAAGCGAACACCACCAAAAACTCGCCTGCACCCAATTCCACATTGGGGAATATCCAGCGGCCGGGCCGACCCTTGTCATCCGTCAACGCCCAGCCGCCGAGGTTCACCGCGTTGCGCCCCGTGTTTTGCAGCTCGATCCAGTCGGCCGCCTGACCTTCCTCGTCTCTCAACCCGGTCTGATTGGTTGCCACGAACTCGTTGATCACCACGCTACCCGGCCAGTGATCAGGATCCACTGTGTACGTCCACCCGCTTCCCGTGAAGGCGTTCGGCTTGGCCGCCCGGTCGGTGATGCCCTTTGCGCTTAGCCAAGCGACGTTCACCTTGCCGGCTGAAATTTTCCCGAACTCCACCTCCCATGGGCCGGCGGAAAAACCGGTCACGCTCTTCGGTGCCAAGCCATTAATGCGAATGTCCTCCACACGGAGGTCGTTGATTGGCTCGTCAAAAAAAAGGCGCAGCCGCTTGAGCCCACGCACCGTGGCACCGGGGGGTGGCACGATCTCCGACAAAGTCGGGGGGACGTCGTCGACCACACGGTAACGCCCAAGTTCAGCCGAGGTCGGGACGAACGGATTGGCCGGCCGGCCGAAATCCTCGATGCCGTGGTCGGCCTCCCACGTCAATGCCGCCTCGCCATAGTCGGCGTCCTCAAACTGAAACGTCCACTCGGCACCCTCCCCGTCGATCGCGATGGACGGCTCGCCGTTCAGCCGCAGCTCACTCCCGTCGATGCCGCGCACCGGCTCGCTAAACTGCAACGTGACCCGGTTGAACTGATCGAGCTGACCCGGCTTCGGCGAAAAGTCCACGAGCCTCGGCAGCACAGCATCCTTAAGGATGCCGACCAACTCGACATCGATCAAAAAATCGCTGCTCGTCAGGCTGAGGTTGAATCCCTGAACAACAATGGTGTTCGTCCCGTTTTTCAAAAAAAACCCGGGATCACGAATCTCGAACGGCTCGAACTGGCCGGACTCGTGCGTACCGGAAGCCAGTTGCGAAGCAGCACTGCGCGGCGGGTTGGCCCCGGTCACCAACTTGCCGTTGATCCACACGAGGAACCCGTCGTCGAAGTTGACCAACAAATCGAGCACACTGAATCGGCTGACGTTGCGCGCCTCGAATGTCCGTCGCAGATAAACAGTGGAGTAGCGGCGGGGCATGTCCGCCAGGACCGTGCCGCCCTGCCCGTCGCCGTAGCGGAACGGCGCGGCGCCGCTTGGCCAAGCGCTGTCATCGAAGTCCGCGGCCCGCCAGTCGCCGGGCGTCTGCGAGCCCTTGAGGTAGCGCCAGTCCGAGCCGCGCTTGAGCAGCACCTCCGCCTGGCCAAGTGCTTGGCCAAGCAGGGCGACCGACATCAACAGGAATAAGCGGTGCCTCATCTTCCTACTGCAGGGTCATGATCCATGCGGTCAGGTCGGCCACGTCCTTGTCGCTCAGGGTGTAAATGAAGCTCGAGGGCATGCCGGAGTTCTTTGCGTCGTCACGCTTGAGGATGTCGGCCGCGCGGACGACGACCTGCTCGCCGGTGGGCAGGTAAATCTTCACCGTCTCCGCCGTCTCCTCCTGAATCATGCCGAACAACTTGCGGCCGTCCTTCATCGCGAGGCTGGTCTGCTGGAAGCCTTCCACGATGTACTCATCGGGGATGAGGATGGAGCGGATGACGTACTCAACATCCCGTCGGGTGCGAATGCCGTTGAGGTCCGGGCCAAGCGTGATCCCCTGCCCGGCCGCCTTGTGACAGGCAAAACAGGTGCCGCGCCCGAAAAAGATCTCACGACCATGCGCCGGGTCGGCCTTGTCCATCGCCTTAACGGAGCCGGCAAGGTTAGCTTTTTTGAGACCGGCCTTGGTAAGGTAGACCTGATACATCGCGCCCGATTTTTCGCCGCCGCCGTGGTTGCCGCCGAGCGTCACCCGCCCGGCTGAGGCGGAGCGTTGGTAGACGTCGAAACGGTTGCCCCGGCTGGTCACCACCGAGCCGCCGATCCTGGCGAAGCCGCCCTTCAGCCAGATCGGCGGCGCAGCCTTAGCATCGTAAGCCACGTACAAATTAGCCGGGAGGTTGATCTCGAAACTCAAAAACTCATTGTCTCTGATCCTGGCATCCTTCGGGTGGGTGCGAACCAGCGTTGCCCCGGCAATGCTATCCGGCAGCTCGGTAATCGTCTCGCCGGAACCATCGGCGTAGGGGAGGACGCCGCGCTGCAACCCTTCATCGATTGCGTCGTAGGGATCGGTCGAGCCCTTGGCAGCAAGCTTGCGCACGAACAATCGATCGGTCCACTCCGAGTCGGTGATGCGGTGCAACGCCAGCGTCTCGACCTTCGACACCTGCCGCCCACTCGCGAACGCAGCCGCGCGAAGCACCGTGTCCTTGTCGATGATAAACTCGCCGGCGTACTTGCTCGCCGTGCCGCCGGCCTTGGGCGTGGAGCCGTCGGTGGTGAAAAGCACATCGTAGTCGCCGCTCGCCTTCATGCTGACTTTCGTTCGCTCACGGAAATTTCGCTCGGTCGCAGTCAGCGCCACGTTTGCTTTTCTCGCACCGGTTTTTTGGAGCCAATCGTTGGCGACGGAACTGATCCGGAGATCGTAGTCGTCCTGCAGCGCAAAGATCTGCTCCGGCGTAGCCTGCCGCTCCTCCATCAGGCCAAGCGCGGCCATCAAACGAATGCCGGCGCGGTCGTCCCCCATCAGGGCGCGCCGCTTCTCGAGCGGAAGCTGACGGCGCATCACCTGCCAAGCACTGTAAAGCGCCAGCCGATCGGTCTCGTCTGCAAGCGCCTGCAGGATGGCGGCGTCGTTGCCGCTCCAGCCCACTTGGCCAAGCGACTGCACGGCAGCCAGGCGCACACGAGGTTCCTTGTCATCGAGCAATAGGATCAACGCAGGGATCGCGTCCTGGGCCTTGTTTTCGCCAAGGATGCGCGTGGCCTGGATACGCACGTTGAGGTCAGCCTCACGGTTGGCCAAGGCATAGGCGGTGATGGTCCTACTGTTGCCGCTGCGGCCGTCGATGTGGCCAAGCGACCAGACGCTCCACGTGGCCTGCGCCTCGGTGAGATTGCCGGAATCAATTGCGTCGATGAGCGGCTTGCGCACGGCAGCACCGCGGCGGACCAGTTCGTCCTGCGCGTTGACGCGCCAGACCTGAAGCTGATGGCCAATGTCTTCGATCAACTCGTCAAACGTCCACTCGGCTAGTGTTTTTTTGCGCTTGGCCGTGTCCCATTTTTTTCGGTCGATGAGCGCGTTCTCCTTGTGGCGCAATCGGAACACGCGGCCCTGGTACTTGGCATTTTCCTCGGCTGTCCATTTTTCAGCCGGGACGTACTCGGTACCGTACACCGATCCCCAGCCGGCCATGTACAACGCGCCGTCCGGCCCGACCTCGATGTCGGTCGGGCGAAACAACGAGCGACCTTCTGCCCCCTTGTAGCCAAGGTCACCCCCCTGCGTCACACCGCCATCGACCACCTTTCGCATGGTCTCCGCCGGCATTTGCAGCGAGCCGTCCCACATCGGGTTGTAGAGAAAGATGCAGTTGTTCGTCCAGTCGGCGATCAGGTAGCGGCCGCGGTATTTCTCGGGGAAATGTGTGGAATCATAAAACACCACGCCGGTGCCGGAACCGCTCACGCTAGGAAACAAATTGGACGATGGCGCTACGGCCATGTGTTTGCCCATCCAGTCGAACACCCAAGGGTGACGCATGGTATAGTGGCCATGTTGCACCGGCATGAAAATGCGCTCGCCCGGCCCGCCGGGATCGTTGTCCGTGCCCAGCCAGTTGAAGCCGCTGTCCATGCAGATGTCCCACGGGTTACGCATGCCGCGTGCAAACAGCTCGAGGTCGTGCCCGCCCAGTCGACAACGGAAGATGCCGCCCTCGGTCTCGCGCTTGTTCATCGGGTGATAACTCTTCGGGTACGTCTCACGCGTGTACACCTTGGTGAGCGGATACTTGGTTTGATCGTCTGCCTTATTGCCCTGCAAATGGCGGAACGGCAGCGGTGCGTGATCCTTCACCCACGTGTTGCCCATGCTCATGTACAGCCAGCCGTCCGGCCCCCAGTTGAGACCGTGCAGGCCGTGGCGCAGGTTGTTCAACCCGGTGAAAACGACCTGATACTCGTCGGCCACATCGTCGCCGTCAGTGTCGCGTAGCACGGTCAACTCCGGCGAGTTGGCCACCCACAATTCGTCGTTGCGCCAGGCCATCGCCTGCACAGAGTTCAACCCGTCGGCGAAGGTCTTCACCGTCTCGGCCTTGCCGTCGCCATCCTTGTCGATGAGGATCTTGATGTAATCCGTCGGCGAATCCGGCCGGGGATGCCGGTACTGCGGCCCGGCACCGACGTAGAGTCGGCCGTGTTTGTCGAAGCACAACGCGGACGGGTTGATAATGTGCGGCTCCTTCACGAAGAACCCGATCTCGAAACCTTCCTCAACGTCCGGCAATGCCTCCGTGTCCACCACAGCCTGCACGGCTGCCCCGCCGGTCATCACCAGTGCGCAACCGACCGCTATCGCTTTGAGTTGTCTTGTCATTGTCAAAATCGTCCTGCGTCATACATAGTAGACATCCGAGTCGTCGATGTCCGGGATACCTACCACGAGCACCCGCATCTTGCCGACGGCCCCGTGCACCACGCCGGGCGGGATGTGCACCATGCTACCCTTGCGCACCTCGCGTTCCTCCCCGTCGAGCATCACCGAGCCTTCGCCCTCGAGCACGTAGTACAACTCGGTCGCAATCTTGTGATAGTGCGGCTTGGCCCCGTCGATATCCACCGCATGCGCCCACGCGGCGACGTCCTCGTCGCCACGGCTGAGCAGCCGATAGCGGTGGCCGCAGGCACTGCGCTCGCGGGCCGCGTCCGACTCGTGTCGCAGGATAAGGTTGGCCGGCGGCAACGGTTTCGCGTCATCTGGCATCTTGAAAAAAGGACGGCCCAAAGGACGCCGTCACCCCGCGCGTTTGACAAGCCAAAACCAAGCGCTTGGCCAAGCGGAGAGCTGGGCGAACAATCAGTTGGAAGCCGGGGCGTTGGTGGAGGGGGGCTTGACCGGAACCGGCGGCAGCGGCAGTTCGAGGTTTAACAGATTCGTTTGAACCGGTGTGTACTGCGCGCTGGGAAGTTTATCGATCCAATCGCCACGCTGAAGTTCCTCGCGCTGGGCCTGCTTGGCGTTGACCACCAACAGGACGATCGCCGCGATGCTAACCAGAACGATCAACGGCAGCCAGATGCTCCAATTGAGACGTGAGAGAAACAGGGTCAGGCCGTCGACAAAACCCTTCTTGCCGGGTAGCGCCGGATCGGTGCTTAGCGTCTCGGTGCCACCCAGTTCCTGATTAAGCTGCACGACGAGCGCGTTGGTATCGAGCTTGAGGATCCGGCAATAAGAGCGAATGAAACCGCGAACAAAAATCGGGGCATCAAACTTGTCAAAGTCTCCTGCCTCGAGGGCCGCCACGTGGTCGGCGCGAATCTTCAGCTCGCTGCCAATATCATCCAGAGACTTGCCCTGCGCTTCGCGGGCACTCTTCAATTGCTCTCCTAAGGACGGCATCCGGACACGTTCTAGCGGGAAACGCCCGACCAGACAATCCCCGAGACTGCTTTTTCAGCCCGCTTCACTTGGCCAAGCGGCCGTTACTTCGTGCCGATGGCGTAGAGGAATTCCTGCCGCTCTTCGTCCTTGAAGGCAACACGCAGGTATAATCGGTCGCCGCTGACAATCGGCGAAGCGTATACCTCATCTCCAAGCTGGTTCGTGGCGAGCAGCTTGAACTCATCCGGGTTGGCCTCAAAAACGAACGTCTTTCCGGCGAGGTTCGTCCCGTAAATCCGGTTCCCCGCCATCACCGGTGAAGTGTAAAACGCTCCTCCGAGCCGTTCCTTCCACTGCTGTTTGCCAGTCTTGGCGTTCCAGCAGATCGCGAACCCGGCGTCCATCGTCACATACAAAAAACCGTCGCGGATGAGCATCGACGGTACGTAAACCCGGGCGGTGTTCCTCCATGCCACCTTGCCGGAACCGTCGGCCAAGATGGCGGCCGTGTGGTTTTTCGGCCAACCGCCGCTCACAAAAATATGCGTACCATCAGTGACGAGCGTCGAGACGCACTCCTCGGTCGAGCCGGGCACCTCCCACAGTTTTTTGCCGGTCAACGGATCGAGGCTCGTGACCAGTTCGCAGCCGCAGAATACCATCTGCTGTTTTCCGGCCGCCTCGATCACCACCGGCGTGGTGTAGTTCGGCAGCTTGGGTCGCTCCTGCCGCCAAATTTCGCTGCCGGTTTTTTTGTCCAAACCACAGATCACACCGCCGATTTTTGTGTCTGCCTTCACCACGACGATATCACCAAACACCATCGGCGAACTGCCGTAACCCTGATGCACCTTGTATTTGCCGATTGACTTTTGCCAAAGGAGTTTGCCGTCGAGTCCCAGCGCCGAGGCGTAAGCCTGGTTGCCGATCACGAAGTTCACATACAACCGCTCGCCATCATGAACCACGGCCGTCCCGGCGTGCGACGCGTGCTTGTTCAGGCCCACCGCAAACTGGCCCTCGTGCACCCTGGTTTCCCAGACCGGTTTGCCGGTTGCCTTGTCCAGGCAGATTACCGACTGGTACATCTCATCCTCTTCCGCCGTGGCAAGATAAATGCGGTCGCCCACCAACGTCGGCGTGCTGTGGCCCCGGCCGGGGATCGGTGTTTTCCAGACGACGTTTTTGATCTCGCTCCACTCGGTCGGCAGACCTTTCACAAACTTGGCCTGCCCGTCGGAGGTCAGCCCACGCCAGTTAGGCCAGTCGGTCGTGGCAAATTTGGATTCCGCAGCCAGGCTACCGGCCAAGCCCAGCAACAACGAAAGGGTAAAAATCCTGTGCATCATGTCTTGAAGTCGGCGCAGAGCGTTGCCGAAAGTCCGTGCCCCCGCAAGGTCAATCACCCGCCGCAATCCGCTCACCCAGCAGTCGGCCAAGCGCGATCACCCCTGCTGTGTCGAGGACGAGCCGTTTCTTTTGAGGCGGCAAATCGAACGCCTTGATGTGAATCAGGTTCGGGTCTATGGCAGCCACTTTTTCCATGTCCGCCACGACGTCGATCCGGTTGACGCCCTTCTCATCCGTCGGCGGCTGCTGGCTGACAAACCATTTCAGCTCCGGCTGACCAAAGTCCTTTCGGCTCTGCCCGATGATCGTCTGCAATCGCCCGGCGGCCTCTTTTCGGTAGGGATAAAACGACATGTCATTTTCGCCGAGATGATAAACGATTCCAGCCAGGCGCACCTTGTGCCCCTTGGCCTCCAACTCGCGAATCGATTGCTGAATGAATTTCACGAACTCAGGGTAGATATGACGCGACCGGGCCATGCTGCCTTCCGGCGTCCAGTCGATGATCTGGGAACCGCTGTGGGTGAACTTGGCAATGGCCACATTGCCCAAACGCTTGGCCTGTAACGCACCGGCGAAACTCAGCTCCGGCCCAAATGTGTCGTAGTACCTCGCTTGGCCAAGCGGTTCCCAGCCGTCGGATTTACGGTAGCCGCCACCGAGGCTGTACTTGAACGCGATGCCCGGGTTGTCCTTCAGCAGATCGGCTTGGCCAAGCTTGGCCGCGTCCTGCACGAATGCCCGTTCGCCCTCCATGTTGCGATGCCCGGCGAGGATGAACAGGTTGACCTCGCTCCCCTTTTTGTACGGCCAACGCTTCAGCGGTCGCGCGGGGGCCTGCGCTTGGCCAAGCGATCGCAGATAGGCCGCGGCGTAATTGTCGCCGTGCTGCAGTTGGCCAAGCGTACCGTAGTGGTAGTGCAGCCCGACCGGGTGACCGATCTCCACGCCCACGTGCGACGTCGGCACGTATTCCGCCAACGGATCGATCTCCGTGACAGCGCGCTGCCCCCGACTGATTGCGTACATCCGTGGCCGCAAATCCATTCCCCATATCGTCTTGGTGCAAAGTTCGCCGATGTAAAATTTCAACTTCGGTGACTTAAGATCGCGGCGCCACTTGGCGAGATAATTCTTCAGGTTCGGACCGTAGTTTTTCATGTAGTCCTCGTTGAACATGTCGTTCTCGCCCTGATGCCACATGAAGCCCTCGAGCCGATAACGAACGCCCTGCCGCTCCAGCTCGGCGAGCGAATCGCGCACCAACTTCAACGCCAGCGGGTACATCTTGAAACCGATCGGCTCGTCCGGATTCCAGTCGCCGCCAAGGTGCGTGCCGCCGGCCGCGCACTTGATGATGGCCACCGGCGCATCGATGGTCTGCGTCACCCGCCGCGCAAAACTCAACTCCGGCCCGACGGTGTTGTTGACTGGCTCCAATGCCACCCAGCCATCGCTGTTTGTCTTGTTTTCCCGTCCGATCGAATAGGAAAAACGGACTCCCTCCTGCGGCTGCTCCTGCCCGGCATACGGCGGGAAGTTTTTGATGTCCTTCACCTTCGAGTCGGAACCGACCATGTTGGATTGCCCCGCAAAAATGAAAACCCGAACCGTGGAGTCATCGGCCGCCTGGCCTAGCGAAAGCCCCGCTGCGATCAGCGAATAAACGAAAACAAGAATTTGTCGTGTCATGAAAATGCGCCGCCAGACTAAAGCCCTCAGCCGGTCAGGCAAGGCCCCAGCCCCGGCGCAGCGACCACTCGGTGCCGAGGAGCGCGGCCAGCAAAAGCATCAGCCACCACCGATCCCAGGTGGAGCTTTCGCAGTACTCGACGAATTGCGCCTGCAGATCGCCAAGCTCACCCTCCGGCAGCGACTGGCTTGGCCCGGCGGCGAACCGGCCACCGGTGGTCGTGGCGAGGGACTGCAGCAATTCGTGATTCGCCCGGGTCGATGCCAGCTCCCGCTGATTCGGGATCACGTCAACAAGCTGACGCGCGAACACGTTTTCGGCGCCGGCCTTGGCCAGGTGCGCGACCAACCGGTGCGCTCCCGTTTGTTCGGCCACAAACGACGCCGCAAAACTCCCGTCACTGAGGCTGGACTCCAGTGGCAGCTCCGCCTCGGTGCGGTCGGGGCGAACGAGTTTCAAAGTCAGCTTGGTCGCCGGGTCGGGCGACAGGGTGGTCACCGTGAGCGGCACGGTTTCGCCGATGTGAACCGGCCCGGCGGGAAACCCGATCCGAATCTCACCGGTCTTGCGCTGGATGCGGTCGGCCGCCAGCCAGCGGATGGCGTTGTTCCAAAATTGTCGGTAGTAGCCATTGCGATCCGTCGGCGTACCAAACCGGCTCTCGAACGAGGCGCCCCAGCCGGGCGTGGTGTCGGAGGTGAACGCCATCGTGCGGCCCCGACCAATCTGCTGTACCGCAAAGACCACCAGCGGGCCGTACTGGTTTGATTTGCTACCGTGCAACGCCAGCGACACGGCGCCCGGCTTGAGCCGATTGACAAGATTCAAACCACCGAAGCCGGGGAACTTTTCATTCCACGCGCGGCGCGACTCGTCGGCAGTCAACCCGACCCGCATGATCGGATGATCGTAGGCCTCCTCCGGAATCCTGAGCTTGAAGCTGCGCCACTCTGAGTCGCGGTTGCCGACCACGTCCACCGGCATGAGCTTGTCGATCACGGTCTTGTCGTACTGTCCCGCGCCGAACGCCGTCGAGCCGCCGACCATCACGAATCCGCCTCCATGCTGCTCCACCAGCGACACTGTGTTGTCGAGTTGTTCCGGGGTGAATACCTCGCGATAAATGTCGCTGTTGATGACCACGTCGTACTTGAGCAGCGAAACCATGTTGGTCGGAAAACCCCGGTACGGGTGGGCGACGTTGTACACTCTACGACCCTTGCGATCTGTGCGGTACGGGCTTTTTTTCGCAAACACAATCGAAGTGTGCTGCGGAAAATAAAGCGAAGTCACCTCCATCTGCGGATCCTGCTCGAGCGCATTCTCCAGCGTGTCGGTGGCGCCCGGCGTGCCCTCCATGTAGAGCACGCGTATTTTTTCGTCGCGCAAATTGACCCCGAATCGACCGGCATTATTGTCGTCCAACCTCTCGCCCGATTGCCAGCCGAGGCTCACGCTGTACTCGGAAAACCCCTCGAACGGCGAGTCGAACTCCAGCACCACCTCCTGTGGCTTGCCTGTGAGCGTGACCGACTGCTCATGCAGCAGCCTCCCGCCACGGCGCACGGTCGCCATTGTTTTTCGACCTTCAAAACCGGGGCTGTCCAACGTGATCCCCAGCCGAATCTTCGGATCGAACGGCACGATCTGCCCGCCGAGCACCCCTTGCAACACCACGTCCGCCGCCTCCTCCGGTGTGCCGAAACCAAAGGCGAATAGCGGAATGCCTGCGCGGTGCAGCTTTAACGCCGACTCGCGGCTCGCCGCCGCGTCCGCGAACTGACCGTCACTCAAAAGCACAACCGCGCCCAGCGGCACGTCGCGCGGCTGGTTAAGCAGCGACGCCACCGCCTCGGAAAAACGGGAGCGCGACTCCGACGCCGTCACGGTCGCCAGCTCGTTGGTCGTGCCCAGCCGTTCGCCGAACGTGTACAGCCGCAAGTGCCCGGCGATCCCGCTCTGCGACTGGATCGACCCTACCAACGCTCTGGCCCGGGCCATCCGCGTCGATTGGCCGGGCGTGTCCTGCAATGCCATGCTTTGGGAAACGTCGAGCAGAATCGCAACCTCGCGGGTTTCGTCGAATGCCTCGCGATCGATCCGGTGCGGATCCGCGAGCAGAAACAAAACCAACGCCACCGAGCCAACCCGGAGTCCCCATAACAAAACACGGCGCGCTGACGAGAGTTTGCCGGCGCGTCGATACGACCAAAACCCCACCGTCAACAGCACGGCACACAACACCGCCACCCCCTGCCAAACCGGCGTGAGCTGAAAATAAATCTCTGGCGAAGTCTCGTTCACGATGAGTACACCGTCACTCCTCGTAGGAGATCGCGCGCAGGTAATTCTCGATCAACGGTGCGTAGCCGGCGGGGAGTTCATTGGCCTCGGAGAGGATGCGATCCGCTTGGCCAAGCGCGGCCCGCAACAACTCGGCCGCATCGGTCAATGTACCCTCGCCTTCGGTCCCAAGCTGCAGCGCTTGGCCAAGCGCCTGTTCCTCGATCTCGCCGGAAGCCTGACCAAGCAGGTTCCCCGCCTCCTCCAGCAGACCGGATAACGCCTCTGCACCGCCCTGCGCACCGGTCGGGATAGGCAGACCGGCAGCCGTTTGCGCCGCCTGACTTGAGCGTTGGCCCAGTTGCGCCTGCGCCTCGGCCGAGGGGTCGGACGCAGTCTCACTGCCCTCCTCTGCCGCGGCCAATTCCTCATTCAACGCCTCCTGCTCGGCGATCAATTGCTCAATCTGCGCCAGCAATTCCTTCATCCGTTCCTCACTGTTTTCCGACTCGGAACTACTAGAGGAGCTGGACTCCTTGAGCGTGATTTTTGGCTGTCCATCCTGCCCAGCATCCTCGCTTTGGCCGGGCATTTGTTGATCCTCCGGGATCAGCGCCGCCGCGCGGGTCAGCGCCGCGATGGCCAGCTCCTGCGCGGTGAGCGCCTGTTTTCGGTCGTACGGCTGTAGATGTCTGGCCGAGAGTTTCATAGCCGAGGCAGCCATCCGCAGCTCGAGCGAAAACTGAATCGCCACGAAATCAGTAGTCACGGTGTCGGCCTGTTCGCGGAGTTGCTCAACGTAGCCAAGCGCCTCGAGTTGCTCGGCACGGATCGGAATCCGGTCCTTCGCCGGGGGGTCGTGCGGCAGTCGCGAGGTGTCGGTGAGAATGTGCTTCTGCATCTCGAGCGGGTTGACGCGCTCCTCGTTCCCGCCGCCACCACCACCGCCTCCCTGACTCCCATCGTCTCCGGGCGGAGGCGGCACCTCGATCAGAACGACCTCCGACTCGCCGATGCCGGGGCCGCTCAACACATTGCCGTCCCGCGCCTCGGCGTGCACCGCGACGATGTCATACGGCTTCAGGTCCAGCCCGGAAAGGTCGAGTGTCGCGCCGGCGGTGAACTCATGCGCCTCCAACTCGGCGAACTCGACCGGCTGCTCCTCCGGCGTTTCGCCAATCTTACGGTAAAGCAGTTTCAGCGAGTCGATCCCGACATCGTCGGTGCCGCGCAGTTGAAACTGAACCGGTTTACCCAATTCAAACTCGTCGGCGGTGTGAGATAAAATCCGGATCGTCGGCAGCTCATCCGGCAGCACGAGAATGCGGTGCGGCTCAGGGTCAAGCGGGATGTCACCGTGCTGGCCGATCAACCGTAGACCGTACTCGATCGACTCCGCAAGCAGCGGCAGCCGCAGCTCAAACCGGTTGGTCGCCCCCGCGGCGAACGGCAGATTTTCAGCCGCGTTTTCCTCGCCGCCAGCGACGGCGAACACCGCCTCGACCGGCTGCTCCAGCGTCTCGATCGTGTAGCGAATCGAACTTCCCTCGAGAACATCGAAACTTGGTTCATCGACCGTTTTCTTTAGTCGCTGCGCGTACGCCGGAGGCGAAACCTCGATGTGATACTTGGTCACAGAAGGCAGATCGTACGGTTCGAGCTTGTACTCGTCCGACTGCCCGTCTCCGGCGAACGCCTGCAGCGGGGTCGGCCCAGAGACGTTTGGCACCGCGACACGAAACGAGCCGTCCGCGGCCACCGAGGCAGTCTGCGCTTGGCCAAGCGCGGCGAGTCGCACCGTGACCTCAGCGGCCTTGCGACCGGTCACCTGCCCCGACACCTCGATGGTCGCGCCCTTGGCCAACCGCTCCGGCAGCTTGACCAAGCGCACCTGTGTGTAGGTCAGGTTTGCGCCCGGCAGGGCCAGGCGCAAATAACTCAGCCAACCGCCCAGCGCCACGAAGAGTACCGTGACAGTGAGCACGGCCGTCAACCCGATCTGCCACCGGCGCAGCTCCGCCCGGAGCGGCAGCGGATTGTCGTTCAACATCCCGGCGGCGTGAGCGTCCAGCCGCTCCAGCAGTTCCGCCCCCACCTCGGCTCGGGCCGTGGCGTCGCGAGCGAAGTCATCCGCCGCTGTGCGCAGGGCGAGCGTGGTGTCGTCCGCCTGCGCCTCGGTGGAGTCCACCAGTTCGTCAATCGGTTGCGGCACCCGCGAGTTTCGCAAACGCAAAACCAAACTGACGACTGCCGCCAGTGCGAGCAGGGTCAAAAGCAGGCGCGGCCCGGTTCCGGCCTCGCTGAAAAAATCGATCACTCCCAGCACCAGCAACGCGCCGAGCGCCACCGTGACAGCCGCCACCCGGGATCGGCGCGTGAGCATCCGTGCGCGAACGGCGGCTCGCTGGTTCAATTCGGTTTTAAAAGTCTCGGTGCTCATTTTGTGTTCGTGACTGCGGAGTGATACCGGTTGCTGATCAACGGCTCAGCAGCCAGCAGTAGCGCGAGCAGGATGAGCAGCGTTCGCCAGACTACAGAGCTTTCCGACTCGGTGCCGGCCTTGAGGAACGCCGCCGCTTCCTGGTCGCTGCTCTGCCGCAGTTTCTCGAGTTGCCGCTGCACGACGATGCCCTGCACAGCAGCGAGGTCGGACTCGGCCGGCGGCAGGTTCACCGCAATCAACTGGACGAGCCCGCCCTGCGCGTCGGTCAGCGAATATACGCCGGGCTCTTCCGGCAGATCGACGACAAGCCGATTTTCATCATTCGCCGTGAATGATTTTTTGTTCAGCTCAAACGCCTGGCCGGCGGAATTCTCCGGCAACCTCAGCGTGAGCGTTTGGCCGGCACTGCCCTGCGTGGTGACGTCGCGCCGATGGTTCTCGGCCTGACCGGCGGCGCGCACGGCAAGCAGGTGCGAGGTCACCACGAATAACGCCCCGTCCGTCTGCCACTTGCCCCAGCTACGGTCCGCGCTGGCGTTCACGAAAATCACGCGCCCGGCCCCATGCGTTTTCTCGACGACGAACGGGACACGATCGGCAAAGCTCGCCAGCGTCACGGCACCGTCCCGAACCGTGGCTGCGTGGCGATGCGTCAAGGACAACCGGCGCAACCGGCGCCGATACTCCGCGCTCAACTCGCCCCACAGCGGATGGCGCACCGAGACCGCCTCGAGGGTGGCCATCCCATCAAGCGGCTCCGGCCCTCCAACCGAAACCGGCAGCAGTTCGTCGAGCGCCGCATCGATCGATCCGGCCTGAAATTCAGGCCCGCCGAAAACCAGCAACCCGCCGCCGCTGGCGACGAATTTCTTGAGCGCAGCGGCGCCGCCCGCGGTCAGGTTGGCCCCGTCCGGCAACACCACGAGGCCCCGACTGCTGTCCGGTTTAGTGAGCGTCAATAATTCCGCAGCCGCAGAGGTCGGCATGCCGTGATGCAGCTCAAACTGCATCGGGATTTCCTCGCTGAAGTTTTCCGGTGAGAGTGCCCGGGCGAGGAAAAATGTTTTGCGAAGAAACGTCTTCGCGGTCGACTTCGGCTCGATCAACAGCACCGGCAACGGTTGCTGAACGTAAAAGGCGTCAAACGCGCGGTCATCGCCCGGCCAGGCGTCCCCGCCCGGAGTGGTGAGCGTGCGCGCCAACCAGCCGTACCGGTTGCCGGCAGTGTACGGAACGGCGAGTGCAGTCTGTCCGTTGGCCAGATCCAACTCGCGCTTGGCTAGGCGCACGGCCTCCGCTTCTCCATGCAATTCGTCCTGCACGGTAACCATGCCGCTTGGCTGCGAGTGGCGATAAACGCCGGTTCGCAACACGCCCCGGCCACGGGCGCCGACCTGAAATCCGCCGTTCACCGGCTCCAGTTCACCGGCCTTGGCCACGCGCAGGGTGACGTTGGGCGGCAGGGTGAGGTCGCCGAGTGCCTCGATCGCGCTGAGCTGCAGGTCGCTCACGACATGAATGATCTTTGGAAAGTCTGGGCCAAACCGGCCAAGCGACTGGGCGGCTTTGTGAATCGACGCCGCGAGGTCGCCCATCCGGTGTGACGGCGTGGCGGCATCCAGCGTGCGCTTGGCCTCGGAGGGGCGCATCCAGCGCACCGGCTCGTCCGTCTGGCCCGGCGCAAACAGGATCGCGACCTGGCTGCCGTGGCCGGTCTCATCGAGCGCCCGCTTGGCCAAGCGCTTGGCCTCGTCGAGCACAGTTTCATCTCCAGACAGGGCCTGCATCGAGGCGGAGCGATCAAACACCAGCGCAATCGCCTCGCGCTGCGGCTTGGGCGTGGCTGCCATACCGGCGAAAAAGACCTTCGAAAAAACCAACGCAAGGAACAGCACCGCGAGGCAGCGGAGAAGGAATAGCGGCCAATCCTGGATGCTGCGCTTCTTGCGGGTGGACAGTTCGCTCGGATCAATGAAGCGGTTTGTGCTGAACACAACCCGGCGCGGCTGTCGACGGCGTTGCAAATGCACCCAGACCGGAATCGCGAGGCACGCCACGCCGGCGGCAAACAGCCATGGGTTGGTGAAGCTCATCTCAGCTAAAACAGTTCGGCGCGCCGGGACAGGAACGCGGACAGGGCGAGATCCATCGGCTCGTCGGTGATGATGCGGCAGTAGGCGGTCTCATGCTCAAGACAGAGCAACTCGATCGAGCGAAGGAACGCGCCGAATTTTTTATCGTACCCGGCGCGCATGGCCCGGCCGTCAGCCTCGATCTCAGCGCCGGTCTCGCTGTCGACGAACAGGACGTCGTCTTCGAACTGCGGATCGACCTCGTCGCGATGCAGCACGTGCAAAAATAAAACCTCGTGGCCGCGTTCGTTGAGTTGGGTGAAGAAGTCGCGGCCCTGTTGTTCGGGAAAATACCCGTCCGACAGCAGCACGGAGACCGCCCGCTCACGGCCCAGCGCGAGCAGTCCGGCGAACTGCCCGAGGTCATCGGCCTCGCCGTCCGCCTCCGTCCGCGCCAGTCGATCCAGCAACGCGTGAAGATGATCGCCCCGGCTGCTTGGCGGTATCACCGGTACGCGATCCCCGTAATCGGTCTGGCCGATAAACCCGATGCCGGGTGCGTCGTTCTGGTTTTGCATCAACAAGGCCAGCACAGCGCAGAGCAATCGGGCGTAGGCCATTTTGTTTTGGGCGCCGTCGCCGTAGGCCATCGACCGGCTGGTATCGAGGTAAAGATAGCCGCGCAGGTTGGTTTCCTGCTCGTATTCGCGGATGTAAAGCTGATCCGTCTTGGCCCAGACGCGCCAGTCGACCAACCGCGCCGGGTCCCCCGCCATGTACGGCCGATGCGCCGCAAAAACCGGACTAGAGCCACGCCGCGCACTGCGGTGCAGGCCATGAAAGTAGCCGTCGACCACATTGCGCGTAAGCAACGGCAGATCCCCCGCGAGCGCGAGCAGTTTGTCGTCGATGGCCAGTGGGGTGTTCACCGGAATACCATGTGTGCGTTAGTCCGTCTCGCTGACGGCGCTGAGGATCTCCTCAACGATCCGGCCCTCATCCACCCCATTGGATCGAGCCTTGAAATTGCAAAGCACACGATGCTCCAGCACCTGCCTTGCCACCGCGCGGACGTGGTCAAAACTCACGCACGGATCGCCCGCGATGGCGGCCCGGCCCTTGGCCCCGAGAATGAGGTATTGCGACGCACGAGGCCCGGCACCGAACCGGACGTACTCACGGATGGTGTCGGTCGCCTGCCCGCTCTCCGGTCGGCTGGCGTTGGCCAGCAGCACGGCGTAGCGGATGACGTCCTGTGATACCGGCATCGCCCGGACGAGCCGCTGAAACTGCAGCACCTCCGCACCGGAAAGCACCGGCGACAACTCCGGCGAGTCCACCCCGGTCGTCTCGCTCACCACGCCGATCTCCTCGTCGACCGTCGGGTAGTTCACCTGGATCGACAGCATGAACCGGTCCGTCGCCGCCTCCGGCAACTGGTACGTACCCTCCTGCTCGATCGGGTTGCGCGTGGCGAAAACAAAAAACGGGCTCGGCAACGCGTAGGTCTCCCGGCCGACACTGACCTCGCGCTCCTGCATCGTTTGCAGCATTGCCGCCTGCGTCTTCGGCGGCGTGCGGTTGATCTCGTCCGCCAGCAGTAGGTTCGCAAACACCGGCCCCTGCAGAAACTCGAGCTGACGCCGACCGCTCTCCGGATCCTCCTGCACGATATCCGTGCCGGTGATGTCCGACGGCATCAGGTCCGGCGTGAACTGGATGCGCTTGAACGACAAATCCAGCGCCTCCGCCAGCGACCGGATCAGCAGCGTCTTAGCCAGCCCTGGCACACCGGTGAGCAGCGCGTGTTCGCCGCAAAATAACGCCAGGATCACGTCCTCGATCACGGCGTCCTGCCCGAAGATTGCCTTGCTGAGTTCCTGCTTGAGCGCAGCGGTTTTGCCGGCGAGTTGTTCCGCCAACGCGCCGTCCGCTTCAGATGATCGTGACATGTCTTGTGAAAAAATGAGAACTTACTTCAGCCGGTTTTTCTCCGTGGCCTCCGCAAATTTTTTGACGTGGTTTTGAAGAATCTTGAACTTGGGCACCTCGGCGTCCCCGGGGAACCGGCCCAAAAACTCGCCGATCAACTTCCCCGCATCGCGGTACAGCGCCTGATCAATCTGCAGGTACACCGTGTCCACCATCACGTCGCGCGCCCACTCGCTCTTCGGGTAACGCGACAGCCAGCGAACGGCCGAGGGCGTGAACTGCTCCGGCTTGGACTTGGTGAACAGGTACAGGACAACCAACTCCGAGGCCTCGCTGATCGCCGGTGATTGACGCCACTTGCGCCGCAGCGTGCCCAGGTCGCGCATGCACTTTTGTAGCGAGTCGCGATCCGCCTTGGCCACCCCCTGCTTCAACACCGCCGCCACCCCGGCCCACGTCGGGTCGCTGGCGTCCGGGTTGGCTCCCGCTTGGCCAAGCGCTGCCGCCGGTTTCACCGGCTTGGCCGGCTTGGCTTGGGTGATTTTTTTCGGGGCCGGTTTTTTCACACCGCCGGGCAGCTTCACCTCGCTTTGCTGAACCGCCACCGGCGCCGAGCCGTCGCTGGCCACCAGCGCCACGTCGTCGATGAACACCTCGCCGGAGCCGCCAGCCACGGCACCGGTCACAAATCGAAACACCAACCGCACACCGGTCGCCCCCACCGGGGCCGGGATGCCCTCTGCCGAAACCTTGGCCCACTTGTCCTTGCCACCACGGAATCGTGTCAGCCCCTTGCCCGGGAGCCGCGCACCGTTGTCGTCGTACCACTCGATCGCGTACTCCTGCACGTAGCTCACGCCATGATCAGTCTGCTTCGCCCAAAACGTCAGGTCGTACGTCTTGCCCCCGGCCACACCGCTGACCACCGACTGGCCAAGGTGCCCTTCGCTTGGCACCGGGCCGTCGTTCTTGAGCGTCGAGCGCATGCTGTACTTGCCGCTGTGCGCCTCGGCATTCGTGCGCGCAGGTGGCGAGCCCAGCGTCGAGTTCCAGTTATCCGTCCCCTCGCCATCGCCGGACTCAAAGCCGCCGTTGGTGATGAGCCCCTCCCCCTTGGCCATATTGACCACGCCAAGGCCAAGCGCGGCCAACGCGTAAAAGATTTTTCTCATGACTGCTGCAACTTCAAAGCGCCGCAGCCTAGAGAGGCGAACCCCGAAGCACAACCCCGCTTGGCCAAACTGGGCAAGCGGTTATTTCGCAACGTTGCCGGCACCTCTCCCCTTTCGTCGTCCGGGCTTCCTTATTCTATGTGCGTTATTCAACCTCAAGCGCAGTTGCCTAACCTATCTGAATCCGCTAAAAAGGGTGCAAGTGAACCGGTCAACTCCAGCGATGCCGCCTTGCCAGGCGCATTTTCCGCAGCACCACGATCGCCGTCAGTTTTTGCTGAAGGCGGGCGGAGGCATTGGCGGATTGGCACTGGCCGGTTTACTGCAGCAGGACGCCCAAGCAGCTAAGCCAAGCGCGGGCGATCCGCTGGCACCGCGCAATCCCCACTTTGCCCCTCGTGCCAAGCGCGTCATCTGGTTGTTCATGCACGGCGGGCCAAGCCACATGGACCTGTTCGATCCCAAGCCGGACTTGGCCAAACATGCCGGCCAACCGTTGCCGGGTAGTTTTGGTGAGGTGATGACCCGACGCAAGGTGGCAAAGAATCCCCTGCTTGGCCCGATCAAACCGTTCCGGCCACGCGGCCAATCGGGACTTGAGATCAGCGATTTCCTGCCGCACATCGCCTCGCACGCCGATGACCTCTGCGTGCTGCGCGGCTGCCACGGGGACAGCGTCAACCACCCACAGTCGGTCTACCAGATGAACACCGGCTCGATCCTCATGGGCAAGCCGAGCCTCGGCGCGTGGGTGGCGTACGGGCTGGGCACGGAGAACCGCGACATGCCGGCGTTCGTCGTGCTGCCGGACCCGGGCGGCGGACTCAAGGGCGGCCCGCCGGCTTGGGGCAGCGGGTTTCTCCCCGGCAGTTTTCAGGGCACCACCCTGCGGCCCGGCGCGAATCCCATCCTCAACCTCAAGCCGCCGACCGGCATCAGCGGCCGCAGCCAGCGCCGTATGCTCGACCTCATCGGCGAACTCAATCGCGACCACCTCGCTGCGCGCGACTTTGACGACCGGCTCGCCGCCCGCGTGAACGCCTACGAGCTGGCATTCCGCATGCAGTCGGCCGCGCCGGAGATCGTCGACATCTCCCGCGAGAGCGAGGCCACGCGCCGGCTGTACGGCATCGACCAAAAGGAGACGAACGAGTTCGGCACACGCTGCCTGCTCGCGCGGCGGATGATCGAGAAAGGCGTGCGCTTCGTGCAGCTTTACTCCGGCGACACCGGCGGCTGGGATGCCCATTCCAACGTCCTCGAAAACCACACGAAGTATTGCCGTCGAACCGACCTGCCGATCGCCGGGTTGTTGACCGACCTCAAGGCGCGTGGACTGCTGCTCGACACGCTCGTCATCTGGGGCGGTGAGTTTGGCCGCATGCCGATGAGCGAACAGGGCACCGGCCGCGACCACAACCCGTGGGGCTACTCCGTCTGGCTGGCCGGCGCCGGTGTGCGCGGCGGCATGGCCCACGGCGCAACCGACCCGGTCGGCCTGCGCGCGGAGCAAAAAAAGGTGCACGTGCACGACCTCCACGCGACCATCCTCCACGCGCTGGGCATCGACCACGAGAATCTCACCTACTTTCACAACGGCCGGGACGAACGCCTCACCGACGTCGGCGGCCGGGTGGTCACGGAGATTTTTGCGTAATGCGGCGCTTCGGCTCCATCGCCCTGCTGACCGGGCTGGCGCTTGGCCAGGCGCTTGGCCAGGCGGAGGAGCAGCACACCATCGTCGAGCCAACCATCACCGCGAAGGATCGCGCCCATTGGGCATGGCAACCGCTTGGCCAGGCGGCAATCCCGCAGGTGCCACAAGCCAAGCGCCTAGCCAATCCCATCGACCATTTCATCGCCGCACGGCTACAGCCACACGCGCTTAACCAAGCGCCGGAGGCCGATCGACGGACGCTGATTCGCCGGCTCCATTTCGACCTGCTTGGCCTGCCGCCGAGTGCGAAGGCGGTCGCCGCATTTGAGGCCGACCCACGGCCGGACGCCTACGAGCGACTGCTCGACTCGCTGCTGGCCTCCCCGGCCTACGGCGAGCGATGGGCGCAGCACTGGCTCGACCTCGCGCGGTTCGCCGAGACCGACGGCTTCGAGCACGACAAGGTACGACCCAACGCGTGGCGCTATCGCGACTGGCTGATCGGTGCGCTCAACGCCGACCTTCCCTACGACCAGTTTGTCCTCCATCAACTCGCCGGCGACACTATCTCCGCCGAGGCGACGACGGCCACCGGTTTTTTGCTCGCCGGGCAGGACATGCCGGACATCAACCTCAACGCCGAGCGACGACACATGGTGCTCAACGAGATGACCGCCACGGTCGGCTCGGTGTTTCTCGGCCTGAGCATCGGCTGCGCCCAATGCCACGACCACAAGGCCGACCCGATCAGCCAGGCGGACTTTTACCGGCTGCGCGCGTTTTTCGAGGGCGGGCTCACGTTCAGCGAACAGGATTTGGGCAAGGGCCGTGGAAAGGGACGCGTCATGGCCGAGACCGCCAAGCCGGTGTCCACACGGTTCGCGGTTCGCGGGGATTTCCGCCGGGCCGGCCCGGTCGTGCAGCCTGCCGTGCCGCGCATCGCCCGGGCAAACCAAACGCCCGCGCGGGCGACCAACCGTGCCCAGCTCGCCCGATGGATGGGCGCCACCGGCAACCCGCTTTTCCGGCGCACCATCGCCAACCGGCTTTGGCAGTTTCACTTTGGTCAACCGCTGGCGGCCACGCCGAGTGACCTTGGCCGCACCGGCGAACGCCCCACCCACCCGGAATTGCTCGACTGGCTCGCGGCGGAATTCCCCCGGCGCAACTGGAGCCTCAAGTCGATGCACCGGCTGCTGCTCAGCTCCGCCACCTACCGGCAGGCAAGCAGGAGCGAAGAAGACACTTGGGAAAAGCGGCTGGATGCCGACCCGGAAAACCGGCTTTACTCGCGAATGAACCGGCGGCGGCTCGACGGCGAAACCCTGCGGGACACGCTCCTCGCCATCAGCGGCCAGGCCACCCAGCGCGCTGGCGGCCCGGGTGTGCGTCCGCCCCTCCCCCGCGAGATCACCAGCACGCTGCTCAACAACCAGTGGCCGGTCAGCAAGTCGGTCGAGGATCATCACCGACGCAGCGTCTACCTGTTTGCCCGGCGCAACCTGCGCTATCCGTTGTTCGAGTTGTTCGACCGGCCGGACGGCACGGCATCCTGCTCGCGCCGGAAGGAATCCACCACCGCGCCGCAGTCGCTGATTTTGTTGAACTCGGACTTTTCGGTGGACCGTGCCGTGGCCTTGGCCAAGCGCTTGGCCAAGCGGGACGAATCCTCAGCCGTGCGAGACCTGTACGGCCAATTGTTTCAGCGGCAGCCAAGCGAACATGAACTGCGCCTAGCCAAGCGGTTTATCGCCGAGCAGGAACCGGGGGACATCGAGCCCCTGACCAGGCTCGCGCTCGCGCTGATCAACCTCAACGAGTTTCTCTTCGTCGACTGATCACTTGCTGCGCGGCTCAACGCCGAGCAGGTGGCGAACAAAAAAGTCCATCCGCCGACGCGCCGCGTACCGCGATTCACCCACCCCATGACCGGCGCCGGGCACCATCAAGAATTCGAAATCCTTGTCCGCCCTGATGAGCGCGTCCACCACCTGATAGGTCGATGAGGGGTCGACGTTGGCATCAAGTTCGCCAACGGTCAGCAGCAGCTTCCCCTGCAGGCGATGGGCGTTGGTGACGTTCGACTGCTCGTCGTAATGCGGCCCGACCGGGTAATCCATCCACTGCTCGTTCCACCACATTTTGTCCATCCGGTTGTCGTGACAGCCGCAGTCGGCCGCGGCGGCCTTGTAAAATTCGCCGTGCCACAGCATGGCCGCCATCGCGTTTTGGCCACCGGCCGAGCCGCCGTAAATGCCCACCCGGGAGATGTCCATGTAGGGGTATTTTTTGGCCGCCGCGCGCATCCATTTTTTGCGATCGGGAAAACCGGCGTCGTTGATGTTCTTGTAGGCGAAGTGCTGGAATTCGCGGCCACGATTCGAGGTGCCCTTGCCGTCGATCTGCACCGTGATAAAGCCCAGCTCAGCCAGTTCCTCGCGCCACATGCCGAAGCGGGTACGCCAGTTTTTCGGCACGAACGATCCGTGCGGCCCGGCGTAAATCACCTCGACCACCGGGTAGGTTTTTTTGGGATCAAAATTGCTCGGGCGACAAATGATGCCGTGGATGTCGAACTTGCCATCGCGATCCTTCGCGACAAACCGCTCCGGCAATTGAAAACCGGCCACGAACAAATCCTCCGCATCGGCCTCCTCCAGTTCGCAAAGAAGCGAGCCGTCCTCCGCGCTGCGGAGCGTGTGGCGCGGCGGCTGATCCACCCGCGACCACATGTCGATCAACACGGATTTATCCGGCGAAAACCGCACCGAGTGCGTGCCGTCGCCATCAGTCAATTTCACCAGGTTGCTGCCGTCGAAGTTCACACGGTAATAGTGAAAATAATACGGGTCGATGCCCGGCTCGCGCCCGGACGCCTTGAAGGTGATCTGCCGCTTTTCCTCGTCGACCTCCACTACCTCACGCACGACCCACTCGCCCTTGGTGATCTGGTGTTTCACTTTGCCGGTGCGGCCGTCGAACAGGTAAAGGTGATTCCACCCGTCCCGCTCGGAGCGCCAGATGATCTCGCTGAAGCCGTCGAGGTCTTTGCGGTAGCCCTTCTGAAAAACGTTCACAAACGTCTCCGCTGTCTCGTCGATCAAAGCCCTCGTCTTGCCGGAGGGAATCTGAATCTCGATCACGCGATGCGCCCCGAACCCGCGCTCGATGTGCTCAAAAAGAAAACCGCTCGAGTCCGGCCGCCA
>DKGH01000226.1:8117-21127 GCA_002453165.1 Verrucomicrobia bacterium UBA6775 | reverse complement strand
TTCTCCGTTTTCAGTTCCCCCTGCGAGGCTGAAAACTCCACAGTCGCATATCCCAGTGCCTTCAGCAGAGCAATTACCCGGTCACTCTGCATGTAGCTCAGCCGGTACGTTTGAAAATCCAGATCACTCTCCGGTGAACCGATAGCCGGCAGAGGTGTGTATTCCTCCTCAGCAGCGGGAGCCTGGGTGGCTTCCTGTGCCAACGGCGAGTACACGTTTAGGACCAGACCAAGCACCAAGGCCAACGTCCAGCTACCGACAAAGTTTGGGTCAGTTTGAGTTTTCATTCTGGTTTTGAATTTGGGCGGATTGCTCGCGGATTCTTCGGACGAGCATCTTCAATAGTCTCTCAGTCACATCGAATTGTTTCGATAAAATCCGGTGGAAGGAAGCCTGCCTGATGACAAGCAAAAGGCAATCCGATTTCGCCTTGGCCGAGGCCGAGCGCGTTTCCCCATCAAGGATGCTTAGTTCCCCGAAGAAGGCTTCCCGCGGGAGTTCTGCAAGGGTTTTTCCCTTGTCATGAATGATCACCGTGCCGTCGGCGATAACGTACATGCTGTCGCCCAGACTCCCCTTATCGAAGATCGTTTGCCCGGCGAGGTAATTCACCTCCTCGGCTGCCTCCGCCACCCAGGCGAGTGTGTCCGGTGGCATCGTGCTAAACAGCGGAACGTTTTTCAAAAAAAGGATTCGTTGAACGGTGATCATGCTTCAAGTGTACTCAATTTGCGTCTGGCCAAGCGGACGACGGCGGCGCAGGAATCGGCGATGGATCGGTTGCACTGTTCCATCACCGCCTCGCGGCTGGATTCATTCGAAAGAAAAACATCGAGTGCGGTTTCGCGAACCAACGGCTCCGCATGCCTAAGGTGTTCGCCCACCCATTCACGGTGGTCGTCGTACTCCCCCCCGGCAAGCAGTAGCAAGCCGGCACGGATCCACTTCGAGTCGTGATCCCGAAACGATTGAACGAAGAAGTTGACGCCCTCAAACTCTCCCTCGTCCGCAGTCGGCTTGGCCAAGCGCATGACTTGCTCGGCGTCCGCTTGGCCAAGCACTCCCTCCAGCACTTCGCCAGCCTCCGCCCGCTCATTCTCGCCGCCATCCATCGCCGCGCGAAACAGTTTTTTGTAGTCGATCGTGGGATCAAAAAGTCGGAATACCTCGTACAGCACCCGCAGTCGTAATTGGAATTGATGCTCGCAGGCCAAGTGCAGTGCCTCGGCATCCGGCCCGGAAGGGAGCTTGGCCAAGCGCTGACGGTAAATGTCCGCCTTTTGAATGTACTCGGCAAGCTGTTCGCGCGCGAACACCAAGCGCTGACGATTGCCGCGATCGGATGACAGGGATCTCAAGTAATCGGTCATCAACCTAGCACGATCGGCCTCCCCGCGGACTTGCTCGATGAATCCCTCAATCCGGGGAGAGCGTTCTCCTTCCCCGGCTTCGATCAATATTTGAGTCAGGAAACGGAACGTATCCGGTGCAGTCTCGTATTGCATCGCGCCCAAATGATCGCCGATCCTCTCGGCTGCAACGGGGCCAATGGCTTGCAGGCAGGCGGAGACCGCCGGCTGAAGCGTCTCCTTCTGGATCAACTCCGCAAGTCGGCCAAAGGTCGACTCCAACTTGGTTTCATCGATCGCGTGAATCGCCTCGCGACGAATCTCGTTATCGGGGTCGTCCAAGAGTTGACGCACAATCTGGCCGGTGTCGAGATGACGAATCATCGACAAGCACCGCACCGCATGCCGCCTGTCCTCCGCGTTTTCAGAATGGAGAAACTCGTAAAAGACATTCCCCGCGCGGACGTTCAGCGATAACTCGCCGGAGTTGAGCAGCGCTGCTGCGCAGGCGCATCGTACCTCCGGCTCGTGATCATCCAAAAACGGCTCAAGTACACGAAAATCCCGGCCCGTGCAGTGGGCGCCGAGGCTGAACACCACTTCCTTTCGAAAAGCAGGCGAATTGGCCAAGCCGACAGCGACCATGTGTTCGCGATCGGCTGCATTGCCGAACTCAGCCAGATAACGTACCCCGGCCCGTTGCAGGGTTTCGTCCGGCTTATCCAGCATAGCCCGAAACTCCGGACACCAATCGGGGCGATGCATTCCGATGATCAGATCCGCAAGGAATCCCGCCTCAAAATCACTCGCCTTGGCCAAAGACACCCGCAGCTGCGAGTCGAACCGCGAATCCATCAGCACATCCGACTCGTCGTCAAAATCGATCACCCGCGAGTCGAGCATCCCCACGAGCGACACAAGATACTGCCGGTAATTAAGCCAGGCGACGATCAGCCAAACGACACCGGCCACGATCACCACCGTGTTCAACCGCACCAGCGAATCCTGCTGCCAGAATGCCAGCGTCGCGGTGATCAGCAGACTCGACGCAGCGATCGTCGCAGGGCGGGCCAAGCCGTCGATCACGCTCTTCATCTGTCCGCGCGACTGTTTTTTAACCGCGAGAAACAACATCTGCAGCCCGGCGTACTCGATGGTGAAAAAGATGACCTGACAGATAAACTTACCGGCGTACACCCCCTTCTCCCCGGCGAATAACAAAGCGCTAACCGAGCAGATCACCAACAGTACCGGCAGCACTGTGATGGCCGTGATCACCCCGCCTTTCGTCAGCAACGTGCGCACAATGAACAACTGCAGCACCAACTGGGCAAGACTGCTGTAAGTGTAAAACTGACCGAAAAACTGGTTGAGATTTTCCTCGTGATCCTTGGCCACCTGAAACTTGAAATGAATGTCGATGAGACAGATCACCATCGTCGATAACACCACCAGCGATAGCATCAACAGCGCCTGCCGGTTCCCCAGCATCCCCCCCAGCGCACGGAACGTACTCGCCGCCTTGGCCGCCTGCGCCGGTTGCTTGGCCGGCTCCCCCTGGTCAAACAACGTCGTTCTGGCCAGGCCGACCAGCACCACGACCATCAGCCCCGTTACCAGGCCAAGCGACAACACATCCACCTGCCCACTGCGACTGGCAAGCGACACCACGTAGCCGGCCACGATACAGCCCACCGTCCCGGCCGCACCGATCAGCCCAAACCATTGTTTCGATTCTTTCGGGTTCAGCACCCCAACCGCCAACCCCCAAAACAACACCATCGGCGTGACCACCACCACGTCACAAACCATGTAGGTCAGTACGGCAACCACCTTGCCACCGGCCAGGCCGATTGCCGCAACCACGCCGATCAACGCCACCGCCAGCGCCGTCAAAGCCAGCTTCAACGCGCCATAAACCTGGATTCTCGCGCAAAGATACGTGGTGAACAGCGCCACCACACTGGACATCGCCGCAGCCGCCATGATCATCAGCGGAATGCTGCTCTTGTCGAAATTCTTGAGAAAAAGTGAATCCGCAGTGGCCCGGGCCATCAGCGAGCAGAGCGCCAGCAGAAAATAGATCCCGCAGAGGATCCAAATCTTTCGTTCTGCCTTAAAGAGACTCATCGGGGAAGACTGCCACACGCCGCTTGGCCAAGCGCTTGGCCAAGCGCTCAGATTGGGCGACGCGTGGCCTCTTGTACGCGGCCCCCGACAAAATAACCACCTAAAATCAGAGCAGGATGACGCGAACGCCATCCTGCTCCATCTACGATTGGTTTTTAGGGGAACGGCCTTTCAACCGTTGCCTACAGGTCTTCAACTGGGTTTACAGTACCGAATACGACCAACCCTTCCCTCGATTCCACACCCTGTCAAATGCCAGAAAGCATTTTTTTGACCGCGCCCGAAAAAAGGATTTTCAGGAATAGAGAATCGTCCACTTGGCCAAGCGGGGGGCGATCGATCACCAGCAGCTTGGTTTACTCTGAAATCTTGTAGATCGCCTTTTCGGTTCTCAAGTAGAGGGCGTCGTCGCTCACGGCGGCGCTGGCGTGGTGTTGCCCGTCCAACTTGTTGCGCGTGAGCACTTGAAATTCCCGGCCCGGCTTCAACGCAACCGTTTCCCCTTCCTTGCTATGGAACAACAACCGCCCGCCGACCAGAGTCGGTGAGGCGCCGTGGTTACCCCCGATCCGCTCACGCCACTGTTCCTTGCCGGTCTTGGCGTCCAGACAGGTGACCATCCCGCCGGAATCACTCACGAAATAGAGTTCGTTCCCCACCAGCAACGGCGAGGAGATGGCCGGCACGCTGCGTTTGCACGCCCAGGCGATTTCCGGCTTGGCCTTGGTCACATCAATGCCCAGCAGTTGCGGCCGCATGTAACTGGTGCCGATGTAGATCATCCCCTTGCCAATCACCGGCTTGGGCACGATCGAGAATCCCAGCGATCCGTATTCCACCTTCCAAAGCTCCTCGCCCGTCGCCGGGTCATAGCCGTATACCCAGTTCGCAGCCGGCGAAACCACCACATCGCGCCCTCGAATCTTGGCAATCACCGGTGTTCCGTATGCCTTTTTCAATTGTGGATTATCATGCATTTTACCGGATCTTATTGCCTTCCATACAACTTTTCCTGTATTTTTGTTGATCGCTGCGATGAATTGGTTGTCGCTGCCGTCCATGTGAAATATCAGCAAATCGTTCCAAATCGTCGGCGATCCGCCCGGCCCGTTCTCATGCATGACCCACAAATCCTGATTCCGCCAAAGAACCTTGCCCGACTTCATTTCGAGACAGGCCGTGCCGTAGGAACCGTTTTGAAAATACATTTTACCGCCCTCGATGATCGGTGTCGGGGAGGCGTAGCTGTTAGTCTTGTGCACCCACTGCGGATCTTTTTTCCGCAAAACTTCGATGTTTTTTACGATTTTACCAGATTCTTTATCGATACAGATTGCGTTAATCCTCACTTCGGAAAGCACAACGAGCGGTTGGCCGCCAGTGTTTGCCTTCAGGCGTTCCTTGGTTTCTTCCTCCGAAGCCAGAGTCTCGTGCGCAGCGGTGACCCAAACTTGATTGCCAATGACCAGCGGCGACGACCAGCCTCGACCCGGCAAGTTGGTGCGCCAGGCGACATTTTTTGTTTCGCTCCACTCGGTTGGCACATTGGACGAGTCGGCAACGCCCTGCCCTCCCGGTCCGCGCCACTGAGGCCAGTCGGCTTGAGTCGATGAGATCGCAGCCAGCGATGCGGCTGCCACGGCAATTAGTTTACGTGTATTCATGGAAACTTGGCCAAGCGATTGTTGGTCTGGGCGGCGAAGTGTACGCGGTCAGCCGAGTCGAGCAACCTTTCTTGCCACTTGGCCAAGCGCTTGGTTGATTTGTTTCTTGCTAACCGGGCCAGATGCCTTTAGCCCAAGGCGCTTCTGATGGAGCGAGATGCGCTGAAAGATACCAGCCGAGTGGTGGTCAAGTTTGGCACCGGAATCCTGACCAACCGCAGCAAGCAGATTGATCCCCGCCAGATTGAGCAATTGGTCGGCCAAGTGGCCGCCCAACGCGAAGCTGGCCGGGAGGTGATTGTCGTGTCCTCCGGCGCGGTGGGTGCCGGCATGGGTGTGTTGAACATGGCCAAGCGCCCGACCGATCTCTCCGACCTGCAGGCCTGCGCCGCCGTTGGCCAATCGGCTCTCATGTCGACCTACACGGAGTTGTTCGCAAAACACAACCTGCAGGTCGCGCAGGTGCTCCTCACGCATGACGATCTTGAGGACAAGGATAGGCATCTCAACGCCCGCAACACGCTGGTCTCGCTGCTGGCCAAGGGCGTTGTCCCGATCGTCAACGAAAACGATGCGGTCAGTTACACCGAGTTAAAGTTTGGCGACAACGACTGGCTGGCATCACTCGTCGCCTGCCTGTTGCCTGCAGACCTGTTGATTATCCTCACCACGGTTGACGGTCTGGTCGAGAATTTTGGAAAGAAAAATCCGCGCACCATTTCCGTCGTCGAAAAAATCGATGCGAACATCCAAAAACTCGCGGGCGGCACGTTGAGCGCGACCGCCGTCGGAGGGATGGATGCCAAGATTCGAGCCGCCAGGATGACCGCCCGCACCGGCATCCCGCTGGTCATTGCTTCCGGCAAAAAAAAGCGGGCCATCGCCAACGTAGTCGATGGCAGGGAGGAGGGAACCTTTTTCGTGCCCCGGGCCGGCAAGCTCAAGGGGCGGAAGCGCTGGATCGCCTTTTTTCATCACCCGAAGGGAGCACTGTGGGTGGACGACGGCGCCCGCAATGCGCTTCGCGACAAGGGCAAGAGCCTGCTGCCTCCCGGTGTCTCGCAATGCGTGGGCGAATTTTCCAAGGGCGATGTCGTGCGCATTTGCGACCTGCAGGGCACAGAGTTTTCGCGGGGCATCAGTCGATACGACGCCGATGAGATTCGCGCCCGAAAATTGAAAGGCGTGGAGATCATCCACCGCGACGACCTCGTCATCCTCTGACATGGCCGCCAAACGAAAATCAAAAAAACGCAAACCGGCGATCGACGAATTAATCGAGGTAATGGCCCGACTTCGCGGCCCTGGTGGCTGCCCGTGGGATCGCGAACAGGATCACAAGTCCATCCGCTTTCACGCCGTCGAGGAGGTGTACGAATTGATCGACGCGATCGAGTCCGAAGACGACCACGAAATGCTCGAGGAATGCGGCGATCTGCTGTTGCAGGTGGTCTTTCACTGCCAACTCGCCAAGGAACGGAAGGCGTTTGATTTTGAGAAGGCGGCCAGGACGATCACCGACAAGCTCATCCGTCGCCACCCGCATGTTTTTGGAGACTCCGACGCGGACAACGTCGACGACGTCTGGGCGCAATGGGAGAAAATCAAGCGCGAGGAAAAACAGGGCACGAAACACGAACGCCCCTCCGTGCTGGACGGCATTCCGCGCCATCTGCCCTCATTGCAGCGCGCCGAGAAACTCGTCAAGAAGGCGCACAAAAACAAACTCGCCGACAAGCCATTGGCCAAGCCGGCCAAGCAACGCTACACCAAGGCCAGCCTTGGCCGGGAACTGTTCGCCCTCGCCGAATACGCCCAGGCCAGAGGCTGGCAACCGGAAGCCCTCCTCCGCGCCGAGACCAAGCGCCAGGAAAAAGCCCTCCGCAAAAAAGAACCCCGCCTGGCCAAGTAGCCAGTTTCAGCTCCGAGCAGGTGAAACAAAACTACTTGATCAATATAAGTTATCGGCAGACGTTTCCTTCACCGTGAATTCCGTTTTCAGTGCATTGTACGCCATCGTCTTTGTTTTGGCTTCGACCGCGCTTGGCCAGGCGCTGCCGACTGCGGAGCCGCGAGAGGTGGGGTTGTCGGCTGAGGGGATCTCGAAGATTGATCCCTTTGTGCAGCGTTACATCGACGAGCGCCGCCTTGGCGGGGCGGTGACGATCGTGGCGAAGGATGGCCGGGTTGTTCACTTTTCCGCCAAGGGAATGCAGGACATCGCCGCGGACAAACCGATGCGAAAGGACACGTTGTTTCGCATTTACTCGATGACCAAGGTGGTCGCCAGCGTGGCGGCGATGATGTTGGTGGAGGAAGGCAAACTCGGGCTGGACGACCCGGTCGCCAAATACATCCCGGCAGCCGGTCGAATGAAATTTCAGGGTAAGCCACAAACCCGGCAGATGACGGTACGCGACCTGTTGCGGCACACGGCCGGGTTTTCCAACAACGTGACGGTGGACAGCGCGTTTCGCCGTGCCGGACTGCCGCCTCTGCACGAAAGCACGCTCGAGGAAATGATGAATCGGCTCGACGCCGTGCCGCTGCGGTATCAACCCGGCACGGACTGGCACTACAGTTTTGGCACGGAGGTGTTGGCGCGGGTGATCGAGGTGGTGTCAGGCCAGACGCTCGATGTCTGCATCGCGGAAAAAGTCTGCAAGCCGCTCGGCATGATCGACACGGCATTTTTTGTGCCGGAAGAAAAACGACACCGGCTGGCGGAAGTTTACGGACGTAACCTACAGGTGGTGGCCGCACCGCAACCGGGCACGAGAGGCGCGTACACGTTCGACAAGCTGCCCAGGTTTCTTTCCGCAGGGGGCGGCCTTGTGTCTACGGCGACCGACTACATGCGGTTCTGCCTGATGCTCTCGAACAAGGGCGAACTGGACGGAAAACGGTTTTTGAAAAGGGAAAACGTTGAGGCGATGATTCGGGATCAGCTACCCGAAGGCGTGGGGGAAATCGACCGGAGACCGGAGGGACGCGGCTTTGGACTGGGCTTAGCCGTGCGCACCCGGAAAATCGACAGTGCCCCGTCGTCGGTGGGTGAATACGAGTGGCTCGGTGGCGCCGGTACCGAGTACTGGCTGTCGCCGAAGGATGGCCTCGTAGTCATTACACTCACGCAGCAGATGCCGATGATCGAGCTTGGCCAGGCGCTGAAACCAATCGTCTACGGGGCCTTGGGGAGCGCTGAAAACGCTAAATCCAAAGCGATGCCGCGTGATCGTTTTCTACTACTGGACTCTCGAATTGTTGACTCCTCAGTCAACGGCAAACTCGCGCTTGGCTCGGCACAAAAACACGCGGCCAACCCGTTGTTCGTCGCCGACAAACCGTGGGAACCACGCTACGACAACATGTATCCGAATGTCATTTTTGATGAGGAAGAACAACTTTACAAATGCTGGTACTGTCCGTTCATCGTCGATGAGCGGACGACCAAGACGCCTCCGGCCAAGCGCAACCCGACGTCCACCCACTACATGTCGGCCAAGCCAAACAAGCGTGACGAGGCGATTCTTTATGCCACGTCGAAGGACGGTGTTCATTGGGAAAAACCAGAGCTTGGTTTGGTCGAGTTCGGCGGTAACAAGCGCAATAACATCGTCGTGCGTGGCCCGTCCGGGGCAGGCGTGTACAAGGATCCGCACGAGAAAAACCCGGCGCGGCGTTACAAGACGTTCTATGCAGCACAGGTTGGTTACATGCAACTGATCCGGTTTTCGCCCGACGGACTAAACTGGGGACCGGAAATTCGCTGCCCGGAGATCGCCATCCAAAGCGACTGTCACGCGAATATGGTTTGGTCGCCTGAACTGCAAAAGTACGTTGGCATCGTTCGGCACTACGACCGCTTCCCGGTAGTTGGCAACCGCAAAATCGCGCGGACTGAAAGTGCGGACGGCCTCAAGTGGACACGCTCCGAACTAATCATTGAGGGCACGCCGAAAAATCAGATGCACGACATGGTGATCTTTCGCGCGGGCGGTGTCTTCCTCGGGCTGCTTGGGGTGATGGATTATCCCTCGGTCAAGTCGATGGAGGGAGTGCGACAACAGATCGAACTGGCATGGAGCCCCGACTCGTACACGTGGTACCGCGTCCTACCCGGCACGCCGCTGATCGCGAACACCCCAGCGAAAGAAAAAAAATACGGGACGATGCCGTACGATTGGGGCGCAATGTTTCCGTCACAGCCGGTGATTCGCGAAAACGAGGTGCAGATTTTTTACGGCGCGAGCGACTGGTATTTTTTTGACTGGCGAAAATCGGGTCTCGCGCTCTCAACGCTGCGCCCGGACGGCTGGGCCGGCTTCGAGCCTAAAGACTCAACCAAGCGCGCTGTTGTCACGACGACTCCGATAATTCCCGCCGGCAGCCAACTCCGCGTGACGGCGGACGTTCAAAACGGCGGTTGGCTGAAGGTGACTGCGCTGGATGCGGAGGGAAAAACACTCGGCAGAAGCCAGGCGATCACCCGCACCGGCTCCGATGCAGTCGTAAATTGGGACGGGGATTTTCTACTGCGAAGCACCATTGGCAAATCGGTTCGGCTGAAGTTCGAGTTTGCCATGGCCAAGCTCTACTCGTTCAGCTTCGGCAACTGAACGGTCAGTCGTAGAGCAGAAATTCAGCGCGGCGTTTTTTGAACTTGGCCAAGCGCGGCTGCCAGGCGGCCTCGATCTGCCGGAGGGTCTTGCCTTGGCCAAGCGCCTCGATGGTCGGCGGATGGCAGAGCAGGCGGCCGACCTTGGCCAAGGGAAACTCCTTCGGGTACATCGCGTGCAGCACACGGGCGATGTCGATGCCAAGCGCGACTGGCTTTAACGCCTCCCGATCGGTGATGATGATGTTCACCCCGCCACATGACTCGTCCTTGTGCACGCTGTAATCCGGCGTGAAACGCACCGGCACGAAGGTCACTCCCGCTTGGCCAAGCGCATTCAATCGCTTGGCCAGACGTACATCGTCGATGTACGGAGCGCCGATCACCTCGAACGGCGTGTCGGTGCCGCGCCCTACAGACATCGCCGTTTCCAGCAAGCCGATGCCCGGGTAGAGCATCGCCTGCGTGAGGTTTCGCATATTGGGCGACGGGTTCGTCCACGGCTGGCCGGTCGTGTCGAACACCTGCCCCCGTGACCAGTTCTCGATTTTGACGACCTGCAGCTTTGCGTTGTAGCCGCGCTCGCTGTTGAACATGCGCGCCAGTTCGCCGACGGTCATCCCGTGCCGGATCGGGATGTCGTGGAACGCGATGAAGTCGGTCGGCCCAAGCCGCACCGGGCCCTCGACGGCAGTGGCCCCGATCGGGTTCACGCGGTCGAGCACGATGAATTTCACCCCCGCCTCTGCGGCGGCCTCCATCGCCAACCCCATCGTCGAAATGTAGGTGTAAAACCGGCAGCCGATGTCCTGAATGTCGAAGATGAGCGCGTCCAACCCGGCGAGATGTTCCGGCAACGGCTTGCGTGTCTCGCCGTACAGGCTGAAGATTTTCAGGCCGCTATTCGCATCGGTGCTGTCACCAACCTTTTCATCGAGCTTGCCGTACAGCCCGTGCTCGGGACTGAACAGCGCCTTGAGCTGTACCCGATCCGACTTGAGCAGAAAATCGAGTGTCGAGTTGCGCTCACGATCGTGGCCAGTGTGGTTGGTGATCAATCCCACACGGCTATCCTTTGGTAAAATCTCGGGGCGTATACGCAGCACATCGGCTCCGTTCAGCACGGTTCTCCGGGCGGTCAAATCGGGCGGCGCCGCGCTGCCAAACGAAAACGCCTGCAGCGCCTCGGCAGCGAGCGTGGCCACCTCGCGTCTCAAAGCAATGACGTTTCCCCGGCCGTCGGGATGCGTACGACTGGTCATCAGGATTACCGAGGTGCCGGTGGCGGGGTCAATCCACAACGAACAGCCGGTCCAGCCGGTGTGCCCAAAGCTGCCCACTTCAAAGTGACTCCCACGAGGACTCGAGTACGGCGAGGCAATATCCCAACCGAGGCCGCGCTTGATTTTCATCGGCGGCTTTGTGTGGGACGCAGTCATCCACTTGACAGTCTCCTTTTTAAAAACACGCCGACCTTCCAGCGAGCCGCCGTTGAGCATCATGTTTGCGAACCGCCCAAGGTCTGCCGCGGTGGTGAACAGCCCCGCATGGCCGGCCACGCCTCCCATCCGCCGTGCCGTCGGGTCGTGTACTTCCCCGTGGAGAATCACCTCGCCGACCTGTTCCGTGGGGGCGATGCGGTCGCGCTTGGCCAACGGCGGGAGGAATCCGGTGTCGGTCATGCCGAGCGGTTGGAAAATATTTTTGGAAACAAACAGATCGAGCCGCTCGCCGGAGACGAGCCGCACGATCTCACCCAGTAAAATGAAGTTGATGTCACTGTAAATGAACTTGGTGTCCGGCTGTTCGGTGAGCGGTTCCGCCTTGGCCTTGTCGATCGCGGTCGCGACACCGGACCACTCAGGCCTTGGCGAAAGACCCGGGCGCAGGCCGGAGGTGTGCGTCAGCAAATGCCGAATCGTAACCGCGCCCTTGCCGTTTTTCTTGAAACCGGGAATCCATTTTTCAACCCGATCGTCGAGGCCCAGTTTTCCCTGCTCAACCAGCAGGGCGATGGCAGGTGCGGTGGCAATGACCTTCGTGAGTGACGCAGCGTCAAAAATCGTGTCGGCTGTCATCGGCCGCCGCTCCGGCTGGATCGACTTGTCGCCGAATGTCTTTTGGTAAACCGCACCGGCGCTCTCGAGCCGAAGTACAGCGCCGGGCGCCTTGCCGGCAGCAATCGCCCGCTCGATGGCGGAGTCGATCTCCTCGAGCTTGGCCAAGCGGAACACCGAAGAAAGCGACACCGACTTGGTCGAGGGCGGAGCTGGCGGCGTTTGGCAGCCGACCAGAGCCAAACTGAGGACCATGAGAACAGAACGATTCATACGCTTGGCCAAGCGTAACGCTCCGTTGCAATTTGCCCAAGCGCAACATTTCGACTCGACGTTTAATTTTGTTATAGTTATTAGTGGTTTGGTTTTTTTGCGCCCCATGTCACTTGTTCAAAACATTTTTCACACATCCTTAGGCCGTAAATACCTTATGGCCATTTCAGGGGCTTGTTTATTCGGGTTTGTTGTGATGCATATGTTGGGGAATCTGACTATATTTTTAGGTCCTGCAGCAATAAATCAATATGCTTCAAAATTGCATAGTCTTGGACCTTTATTGTGGATTGCTCGCATAGGTTTGCTTGCGATGATTGGAATACATATCTGGGCGGCTATAAAACTTTCACTGGAAAATAAGAGGGCTAGAAAAGTTAGTTATACAACAATTGCAAAACCTGTCGATTCCAACCGCAAAAGAGAAATAATATCAAAATATGCTAGCAGAACTATGGCTTTTAGCGGAATTATAGTATTTTCTTTTATTGTATATCACCTGGCTCACTACACCATTAAAGTTCCCGAAATCAATGGCACTACAACAGATTTTGAAAAGCTTTATGTCCATAAAATTTCTGGTCCAAATCAAATTGCTTTTGTTACAAAACATATTGAGGATGATTTGGGTAATAAAAAAACATCCGATGTATATCAAATGCTTGTTAGTGGATTTAGTGTATGGTGGGTTTCCTTATTTTACCTTATTTCAGTCGGATTGCTTTGCGTTCACTTAAGCCACGGTTTGAATGCAATGTTTCAATCTTTAGGAATTAAAACACCAAAATCAGAAATTTTACTAGAAAAGTTTGCTTTTTCAGCAGGTTTATTCATTTTTTTAGGCTACGCTTCAATACCAATATCCGTATACTTCGGTCTATTCGGAATTGTTAGTTAATGAGTTCCCACAATGTTCCCA
>DKGH01000226.1:0-7761 GCA_002453165.1 Verrucomicrobia bacterium UBA6775 | reverse complement strand
ATAATGTTCCCATAATGTTCCCATTCAAAGCTTTGCTTAAATTTATCAAGCACGGTTATTGATTTTTAATGACACTTGAAATGTATTTAAATATTTTGCCAATTAAATGACGGACAAAACTTGACTTCCTGAGATTATGTTCCCACTTTTGTTCCCAGAGAAATTAAAAATATGGCATCGCTGACAAAAAAAGATAACTCACCATATTGGTATTGCTGCTTCACCACTCCAGATGGTGTAAGAACAAAAAGATCGACCAAAGAAGTTAATAGAAAAAAAGCCGAGATCGTATGTGCTAAATTTGAAGCTGAAAGCAAAAAGAGTGGTACCGAAAAACCAAAAATCGTTAGTAAAAAAGAAGCTTACAGCGAGAAAAACTTTAATTTAGATGAAAGCGCTGGTGCAAGTAGACACTCCAAGAAAGTCGAAAAAAATGGGATTACCAAAAATTTAGATTCAAAAATACCACCGGGATTGATGAAAGATAAATGGGACAATCACCGTTTTAATCTTAAACTAGTAAATCCTGCAAATAAACGCAAATACAACATTATCGTAGTTGGTAGTGGTCTTGCTGGAGCATCAGCAGCAGCAACAATGGCTGAATTAGGTTACAATGTAAAATGCTTTTGCTACCAAGACAGCCCCAGAAGAGCACACTCAATAGCTGCTCAAGGGGGCATAAATGCAGCCAAAAATTACCAAAATGACGGTGACTCGATATATAGGCTTTTTTACGACACGGTCAAAGGAGGTGATTATAGATCAAGAGAAGCAAATGTTTATAGGTTAGCTCAAGTAAGTGTTGACATTATTGATCAATGTGCAGCTCAAGGTGTCCCATTTGCCAGAGAATATGGTGGTCTTCTGGCAAATCGTTCATTCGGAGGTGCACAAGTCAGCAGAACTTTCTATGCGCGAGGACAAACAGGTCAACAACTTCTTCTAGGTGCTTACTCCTCTCTCAACAGGCAAATCGGACTTGGAAATGTACAAATGTACTCCCGAACAGAGATGCTTGATTTAGTAATTGTAAATGGCGAGGCAAAGGGAATAATTACAAGAAACTTACTGACGGGCGAAATCTCTCGATTTGCAGCCCACGCTGTTGTGTTAGCAACTGGCGGATATGGCAATGTTTTCTTTCTATCTACCAACGCAATGGGCTGCAATGTTACTGCTGCTTATCGTGCTTACAAACGGGGTGCGTTATTTGCAAATCCATGTTTCACTCAAATTCACCCAACATGTATACCTGTCAGCGGCGATCATCAAAGCAAACTGACTTTAATGAGCGAATCATTGAGAAATGACGGCAGATGCTGGGTGCCAAAAGACGAAGAAACAGCCAAAAAAATTAGAGACGGTATTTTAGAACCTGGCGCAATACCTGAAGAGGAAAGGGACTATTACTTAGAAAGAAAATATCCAAGTTTTGGAAATTTGGTTCCCCGTGATGTCGCCTCAAGGAATGCTAAGCAAGTATGCGACGAAGGAAAGGGAGTTGTGAAATCCGGGCTAGGCGTTTATTTAGATTTCAAAGATGCGATTGATAGAATGGGAGAGCAGACTGTCAGGGAAAGATATGGTAATCTTTTCGACATGTATGAAAAGATAACGGGTGTAAACGCATACCGAAACCCAATGACAATATATCCTGCAGTACACTACACCATGGGAGGGCTATGGGTTGACTATAATTTGATGAGCAACATACCCGGCTTATTTGCAATTGGTGAAGCGAACTTTTCTGACCATGGAGCAAACAGACTAGGTGCTAGCGCACTAATGCAGGGGTTAGCAGATGGTTATTTCGTTTTACCTTACACAATAGGACAATACCTAGCCGAAGCAGGAATGGATGAAATTCCCTCGTCTGAGGATACTGAATTTCTCGAAACTCAAAGAGAGGTGACTGCCAAAACAGAAAAACTGCTAAGCATCAATGGTCATAGGACCCCAACTTCTTTCCATCGAGAGCTAGGAAAAATAATGTGGGACGAGTGCGGCATGTCTCGAAATGAATATGGATTAAAAACTGCAATTGAGAAAATACCCAAACTCCGAGATGAATTCTGGAATGATTTAAAAATTCCGGGTGATTCAAATTCTCTCAATCAAAGCCTTGAGCATGCCGGCCGCGTTGCAGACTTCCTCGAATTTGGAGAACTAATGTGTCGTGATGCATTACAACGCGAAGAGTCTTGTGGAGGACATTTTAGGGAAGAACACCAAACACCTGAAGGAGAGGCAAAACGCAATGATGCTCACTTTTCTTTCGTTGGAAGCTGGGAATACAAAGGTGAAAATATTACACCTGAACTGATCAAAGAGCCATTGTTTTACGAAGAAGTAAAAATGACCCAAAGAAGCTATAAATAAATATGAACTTAAAATTAAAAGTTTGGAGACAGTTGAACAATAACGACTCTGGTCATTTTGAAGATTATGATGCCCCAAATGTCAGCCCTGACATGTCTTTCCTGGAAATGTTGGATGTGGTTAATGAAAATTTAATTCAAACCAATATTGAACCAATAGCTTTTGATTCGGATTGTCGAGAGGGTATTTGTGGGACCTGCTCTATGGTTATTAATGGTGTTCCTCATGGCGGTCAAAAAGGAACAACGGCATGTCAACTACACATGAGAAAATTCAATGATGGTGATACGATTACAATCGAACCTTGGAGAGCAACTGCCTTTCCTGTTCATCGTGATTTAATTGTAGACAGATCTTCTTTTGATAGAATACAAAGAGCAGGTGGGTTCATAAGCGTTAGAACTGGGAGTGTACCCGATGCAAATGCTACTCCAATACAAAAAAACCTTTCTGACTTAGCTATGGATGCAGCTCAATGCATAGGATGCGGTGCTTGCGTTGCCGCTTGTAAAAATGCAAGTGCAATGCTTTTCGTTTCAGCCAAAGTTTCGCATCTTTCACTTGTTCCTCAAGGTAAGCCTGAAAGAGAAAAAAGAGCTGTTTCAATGGTTCATCAAATGGATAAAGAAGGTTTCGGTAATTGTACTGTAACCGGATCCTGCGAAGCCGTTTGTCCTAAAGAAATTTCCCTAAACTTTATAACAAAACTTAATAGAGAATACGGCTTAGCTATACTTAAAAACTCTATAAATTAGTTATTTTTATGTGTTTTTATTAGACTTGACTGGCATCACTTCTTCTCTGGTTAGATTTCCATCTACTTTATCACCCGAATGAACCGCGAATGAGTCCGAGTAAACCTCAATAAAAGTTGCAGCTAGTCAAACACCCAAATGCTTGGTCAACTTCAACTCAACACTTGATGAATCACGTGACCATGTACGTCTGTAAGGCGCCTTTCGAAACCGTTATGATAAAAGGTTAGCCGCTCATGATTTAGACCTAGCAAATGCAAGACCGTGGCATGTAAATCGTAGACCGTGGAGATGTTTTGCTCAGCCTTCCAACCAAACGAATCGGTAGCACCGTAAGTATAACCGCGCTTGACGCCGGCCCCGGCGATCCAAGCGGTGAAACCGTCAGGATTGTGATCACGGCCGCTGGCTCCTTTTTGAAAAGTGGGCATGCGGCCAAACTCGGTGCACCAGACAACCAGCGTATCCTCAAGCAGGCCGCGCTGTTTCAGGTCGCGCAACAGGGCCGCAGCGGGTTGGTCTAGTACAGGGCCGTGCTTGGCATATTGCTCGTGCAAAACCTTGTGGCCATCCCAGTTACTAACCCCTTCGCCACCAGTCTGATAGGCCCCATTGAAAAGCTGCACGAAACGCACGCCCTTCTCGAGGAGTCGTCGGGCGAGAATGCAGTTTTTCGCGAAACCGGCCTTGATCGGATTGGTACCATCATCGGCCCCGTACGCCTTTAGTGTGGAGGCCTTCTCGGTGGACAGATCGCTGACTTCCGGCACGCTAAGCTGCATGCGCGCAGCCAATTCATAGCTGGATATGCGTGCAGCCAACTCGGTGTCTCCGGGGAATTTTTCAAGGTGCCGCTGGTTGAGTTGCTGAAGAAAACTGCGCGTGGCCCGGTCGCTCCTGGCGCTTACACCGGCAGGACGTGCGAGGTTTCGCAGCGGGTTATTGGTATTGAAATCCGTGCCCTGGAATGCTGCCGGCAGGAATCCCGGCCCCCAATTGTTGACGCTGCTTTGCGGTGTGCCACGTGGATCGGGAATGGCCACGTAGGCAGGCAGCTCGTCGTTGGCTGAGCCAAGCGCCCACGTCACCCAGGCGCCCATGCTGGGGAAGCCGTCGAGCGTGTAGCCGGTGGACATGAAGTTTTCACCCGGCCCATGCGTGTTCGTCTTGCCGGTGAGCGAGTGAATGAAACACATCTCGTCGGCCAGCTCGCCAAGCTGCGGCACCAACTCGGAAACCATTTTGCCCGACTGCCCGCGCGGTTTGAACTCCCATGGGCTCCGAGTGAGATTGCCCTGTGCCCCTTGAAATGTTTTCAGCCCCTCTGCGCCCGGCATCGGCATGCCATTGCGTTTGATCAGTTCCGGCTTGTAGTCGAACGTGTCGAGTTGACTGCACGCGCCCGAGCAGAAAATCACGAGAACATTCTTCGCTGTAGGAGCGAAGTGCGGTGGCCGGGCCGCGAACGGCTTGGCCGCATCGATCGCCGGCGGGGCCGGGCCAGCCTTCGCCAACAATCCCTCGCGCGCCAAAAGACTGGACAGTGCTATACCGCCCAGCCCCTGACCGGTACTGCCCAAAAACCGACGACGATTTAAAAGTGAGTTCATTGGAAATTTCTCACGCGGAGACGCGGAGACGCGGAGGGTTTTTCTTTGAAGTTATTGACGATGCGATGAATTCCATCTTTGAGGAGAGCGGTACCAAAATTGATAAGCAAAGCAACCTGAAGCCTACTTAACTTGAGATAAGTAAGGGTTTGTTTTTTATGAACCGGCTTTACTGACTCAACCGATTTCAACTCAACTAAAACCCTGTTTTCAACGATCAAATCTGCATGAAAACTCTCATCAACGACATGCCCATCCCACTCAAACGGAATAGGCACCACAGATTCTACCTCTAAGTTCTCCTTTCGTAGTTCATACGCGAGAATCCGCTGGAAAACAGACTCCAACAAACCTGGCCCCAGTTGCTGATGTATCCGCATCGCACTATCCACCACGGCACCGGAAATCTCATTGGTTTCCAACTCACCTCTCTGCGTCTCCGCGTCTCTGCGAGAGAATTTCATCACGGGATGAACACGAATTCGTTTGCGTTTAGCATGGCTCGGGTGAATTGCGAGAGACCTTCGTTTTGGATGAATTCGGCAGACGAATTAATCTCCGCCTCCGTAGGGGGGCGATTAAAACACAATGTAAAAGCGCGCTTGGCCTGTACCGCTGCATCAGCGCCTGCCTCCTTGGCCAAGCGCTTGGCCAAGAGATCGGCCTGTTGCATCACGAACCGACTGTTGAACAGATTAAGTGCCTGCAGCGGAGTGGTGGATCGACTCCGCTTTGCCACGGCCTGACTGGCGTCCGGGCAGTCGAACACACCAAACACCGACTCGCGCTCCTGCCGCACCTTGGTCATGTAAATCATCCGGCGCCAGTCGATTGGGCCGTACTGTTTTTTCGGGAAAAAGTGGCGCACGTTCTCCATCTGCACCTCGAATCCATCGAAACCCGGCCCGCCCGATTTGAGGTCGAGCACTCCGCTGACAGCAAGCATGTTGTCCCGAATCGCCTCGGCCGCCATCCGCCGCGTGGGGTGTCGCCAAAGCAATCGCCCCGCCGCGTCCACCTGCATCGCCTTGGCAACTGGACGGCTGCTTTGCTGCCAAGTCTTTGAATTCAAAATCAGCCGATGAATGTGCTTGATCGACCAGCCGCTCTCCATGAACTCCACCGCCAGCCAGTCGAGCAATTCCGCGTGGGATGGCTTGGCGCCGTTTAGTCCGAAGTCGCTGGGCGTGTCCACGATGCCTGTCCCAAAATGGAACTGCCAAAGGCGGTTCACCATCACACGTGCCGTCAACGGATTGTCCCGGGAGACAATCCAGTCGGCCATCGCCAGTCTGCGTTTTTGCTCGGGCGCTGATCGCTTTAGGCCAAGCGAGGCGAAGGTCGTTATCGCTCCCGGGTCAACCTCCTCGCGCAAGGCATCCGGGTCACCCCGATACAACAGATGCGTCGCCCCGGGTTGTGAAAAGTTTCCGGCGTACACTTTGTCCTGAGCCTGCAGCTTGGCCAAGCGTTGCTCGGTTTGCTTCAAGCCGGCCAGCATTGCCCGGCCGCGCTTGGCCTCGGCGGGGGGGCGCTTGTCGAAATCATACTCCGGCGGCGCCGGCTTTACGCCCTTGAACGGACGCCGATCCTTTGAACTGGCCACCTCGACCCAGCCGCCCGGCTTTTGGGCGGCCTCGATCCGATATCGAACCGCAAGACGATCGGAGAATTGACCCTCACGGTCCCGGGCCCACTCGATGCGGTCAATTCGTTTCAGCTCTGGAAATTCAATCTGCACCCAACCGGAAGTCCCAGCCGCAATCCAACTCCCGGCGTTGCCGTATCGACCGTCGTTGATATGGGCGAGTTTGTGCAACGGGTGGATGTAATCACCGCTCGAACTGGCCAACGCGCCGGTACTTGCGAGTGCCACGTTTTCGTCGCCGGAAAAGATTTCCAGTTCATCAATGCAGGGTTCAGCGGAGCTGGACTGCTCGATTGTGAATCTCACGAATCTGGCCTCAACCGGTTCGAATCGTTCCATGTTGTGACGGATATTTACCGGCTCCCGCGTCGCCTTTTCCTGCTTGGGCAGAAACTCAGACAAGCCAATTTTCAACCGGGAAATCTTGTCCTTGGCTGAGGTGATCTCGCGCTTGGTCTCCGCGCTTGGCGGCAGATTTCGGTCACCATGCGAGACTCCGGCGAACACCGCCTGCATGGCGTAATAGTCCCGTTGTGAAATCGGGTCGAACTTGTGGTCGTGGCAACGGGCACAGCCGGTTGTCAGCCCTAGGAACGTCGTGCCGGTCGTGTTGATCATGTCGTCCAACTCGTTCATCCGTTGCATCTTGCCGAGCTTGGGATCCTGCCCCTTGACGATATCGTTCGGGCCGGCGACGAGGAAGCCGGTGCCGATCCCCGCATCCAATGCATCGCCCGCAAGTTGCTCGCGCACAAACTGGTGGTACGGCTTGTCGCTGTTCAACGCATCGATCACCCAGTCGCGATAGTGCCACGCGTTGGGCCGTTCGCGGTTGGTTTCGAACCCGGTCGTTTCGCCGAACCGAACCAGGTCGAGCCAATGACTGGCCCAGCGTTCGCCGTATCGTTCGCTGGCCAGTACCTTTTCAACCAGTTTGGAAAATGCCTCGGGATCGGGATCAGCAACGAATGCGGCGACCGCCTCCGGAGTCGGCGGCAGCCCGTGCATCACGAGATGCAGCCGGCGAATGAGTGTGCGCCGGGCTGCAGGCGCGGAGTGGGTCAACCCATTGGCGTGCAGCTTGGCTTGGATAAACGCATCGATCGGCAGGCCCGGCCCAGGCGCTTCGGGGCGCTTGACCGGTTGGAACGCCCAGTGATCCCCGGCGTCCGCCGCTTGGCCAAGCGCGGCTGAACACAGCAGTGCGACAAACCAAGCGCCCGGGATGAGTCGTTGCCGAATAGAGATCACGGCCCGACTGTACGACCCCCGCCGCAGCGTTCAAGCTGTTTGGCCAAGCGCGGCGGTGTTACATGATTTCCTTGAGCAGCAGGCTGAGGAGGTCGTCGATCTTCACCCGGCGCTG
>DKGH01000155.1 GCA_002453165.1 Verrucomicrobia bacterium UBA6775 | reverse complement strand
ACTGGCCAAGTCCCGCGTGATCACCGGCACCTGCTGGACCGCCCCGGTGCTGGCCAACCGCAGCCTTTACGTCCGCAACTCCCGCGGCACACTTTACAAGCTCCAGATGAGCGAGATGGTCGTCGAGCCGCAGCCGTTGGCCGTGAAACTCGACGGGAACGACCTCAAGTTTTCCTGGCCGGCCAAGGGCAGCTTCATCCTCGAGTCTACCGACGCGCTTGGCCAATCGGCAGACTGGCACGAGGTCGGCAGCGGCGCGGCAAAGGAGGACGACCGGATGACCGTCCGCGTGCGCCCCGCCAAAACCGGACAGAAGTTTTTCCGACTGCGAAGCGAATGAACTTGGACAAGCGCAACGGATTCACCCTGATCGAATTGCTGGTGGTAATCGCCATCATCGCAATCCTTGCCGCTCTGCTGCTGCCCAGCCTGGCCAGTGCCAAGGAACGCGCGCGGCGGACGAACTGCAAAAACCACATCAAACAATTCCTCACCGTCGCCCACCTATACGGCGGAGACAACGAGGACAAGCTGCCCAGCGGGCTGTCCGACGCCAAGGAGCCGAAGGACGACCACACCCCGTTGATCTCCACGCCAATCCGCGCCGAGCTGCTCAAGTACGCACCGTTCAACATCTACGAGTGCTCCAACCTCGGCAAACCGTTTGGCAACCCGAACGGCTGGCTGTTCGAGGGCTGGGGCTACGTGATCGGCTACAACTACCTCGGCGGCCACTACCAGACCCCGTGGCCACCGCTGGACGGATTCCAGGGGTGGATCTCCCCACAGACCCTCTCCGATGATCCCAGCCTACCGCTCGTTACCGACCTCAACACATGGTCGCCCGGCTACATGCACACCCTCGCCCCGCATGGGCCAAGGGGACCGATCCTTTTTGACTACGGCACCGCTGAGGACGAGGAGACCGATTACTCCAACCCCAGCGCCGAGGGTGCCTCGTCGAAAGACGTCGGTGCCGATGGTGGTAACGTCGGCTGGCTGGACGGCTCCGTCCGCTGGAAGGACATCGACCAGATGAAGCCGTACCGTGGCTCCCAAATGTGGGGCCAGGACGGCGCTTTCTGTCTTTGGTGATCATTGCCAAGACGCGTTTGATTTAGTAAACCGCCTGCGTGTCCGACGCGTTTCCCAGCATTCTGCTACTCATCCCCGCCTACAACGAGGAGAGCCGCATCGCTCCCGTGATGGAGGATTACGCGGTCTACTTTCGCGAGCATCATCCTGAACGCTTCAGCCTTGTCGTCGTGCTCAACGGCTGCACAGACAATACGCTTGGCGTGGTGGAGGCGGCCTCGGAAAAATTCCCAGAGATTCGCTGCGTCAACATCCCCGAGCCGATCGGCAAGGGCGGCGCGTTGATCGAGGGGCTCAAGCTCGCGCCGAAGGCGGACCTCGTCGGCTACGTCGATGCCGACGGCGCCACGCCACCTGCCGCGTTCGACGACCTCGTCCGGCAATGTGCCGATACCGACTGCGTGATCGGCTCCCGCTGGCTGGCCGACTCGGTATTGCATCAGGAACAGACGCTACGCCGCCGGTTCGCCAGCCGCGCCTTTCACGCGATCATTCAGGGCTTTTTTTGGATGGGCATTCGCGACACCCAGTGCGGAGCCAAGGTCATGAAGCGCGAAGCGGTCGAGGCGATCCACAGCCAACTTACGGTGGCCGACATGGCGTTCGACATCAACCTGCTCTTCGCCCTCAAGCGCTCCGGCTTCAGTGTGCTCGAGGTGCCCACCGAGTGGACGGATCAGGTCGGCTCCAAGGTCAAGCTGGGCCGGACGTCGTTCGTCATGCTGCTGTCGGTGATCCGGTTGCGGTTGTACTACTCGCCGTTCTATCGGCTGCTGGCTCCGTTACGCCCACTCGAGGCATGGCTGTACCGCAAGCTCAGCGCGCCGCCTCCACTAAAGTGACCGGCGTAGTGTCCGGCTAATTTTTCCCGATCACCCTGCCCAATCGCCGGATGCCCCTGCGAATATCCGCCTCCGGGGCGGCACCAAAACTGAGCCGCATCTCGTGGCTTGGCTTGCGTCGGGTGGCGTCGTCCGCGTAGCAAAGGTTTCCCGGCACGTAGAGGACATCCTGCTCGAGGGCACGCCTGAAGAAGCCGGACTTCATCCCGGTGTTCGTCGAGCGCGGTAGCCCGGCCCAGACGTTGAGGCCGCCCTCCGGTTTTTCCCACTCGACCGAGCCGGGGAAAAACTCCTTGATCGCAGCGGTCATCGCCCCCGCCTTGGCCCGGTAACGCGCCTGCACTTTTTTTAGGTTTTTCACGTACTCGCCGGACTCGAGTGCCTTGAGCACGAGTTGTTGGATCAGGTGACTCGTTCCGAAATCGTGGTTGGCCTTGATCCTCAAAACCGGGTCGAGCAGTGCCTCCGGCAACACGCCAAACCCCACCCGCACACCGGTCGCGAACGGCTTGCTGTACGTGCCGGAATAGATCACCCGCTCCGCGGCGCCACCGACCGTCAATGCGGACGGCGCCGGTTCCCCGGCAAAACCAAGCTCGCGATACGCCGCATCCTCCAGCAGGTAGATCGGATGCCCGGCCGCGCGCTCGTATTTTCGCAGCAACTCAATCGCTCCCTGCTTGACCGCAAACCCGGTCGAGCGGCCGGTCGGGTTTTGGTAGTACGACACGAGGTACAGTATCTTCACCCGCTTCAACTCGCCCGAGCGGCGGAGCGACTCCAGCACCTGCTCGAGATGGCCGAGGTCGATGCCGTCGCGGTTCATCCGCACTCCGCGCCCTGCCAAACAACGGCTCTGCATGATGCCGAGGTAAACAAAATATGTTGGGTCCTCCACCAGCACGATGTCGCCCGGGTCACACAACGCCTCGGTCAACAGATACAGAAATTGTTGCGAACCGTGGGTGATGACCAGCCGCTTGGCCCGGCCGGTCGCCTGACCGGCCGGTGCGCCATCGAGTTCCGTGATGCGTCCGGCGGTGCGCCCGATCAACGCGTCGTCGCCCGCGGTGGAGCCGTACTGCAGCGCCGCTTGGCCAAGCGCTTGGTCACGGAGCAGTTCATTCATCAGGCGCCGACTCCCGGCCAACGGCAGCGACTCGTTGTCGGTGAAGCCGGCCGCAAGCGAGACCAGTTTCGGCCGCTCCAGCTTAATCCGCATCAACCACGAGATCGGCGGGTCCGACGTCCGCCGGCCCAACTCTGAAAGGGCACTGTTCGTTTTTTTGCTCATCAGGTTTTTGTCCGATCAACTGAGCGACATCGGGTCGATGTCGATGACCAGCCGCAGGTCTTCCGGGATCTGGAACGTCTCCCGCAACGCCGACAACTTGCGGCTCAATTGCGGCATGCGCGAGGTGCGAAGCATGATCTGATAGCGATAAAAATTCTCCGCGCGCAACAACGGCGCCGGCGCCGGACCGGCCACCACAACCTCACCCAGTTCCTTGGCCACCGTGTCCATCTCCCTGCGGAGGTGGTCGGCGACAAACTTGACCCGATCCTCACTGCGACCGCGAAGCGTCAGCAACGCCACGCGCCCCACCGGAGGATAGTTCAACTGCTGCCGAAACTCGAATTCCTGATCGTAAAACCCGATGTAGTCATGACGGCGCGCGTACTGGATCGCCGGGTGAAACGGCGTAAACGATTGCACGTACACCTCACCCTCGACTTCGCCACGGCCAGCGCGACCCGCCACCTGCGTCAGCAACTGAAACGTCCGCTCGCCGGCGCGGAAGTCCGGGATGTGCAGACTCAAGTCGGCGTGGATGATCCCGACCAGCGTCACGTTAGGAAAGTGCAGCCCCTTCGCGATCATTTGCGTGCCGACGAGGATGTCGATTTTTCCGGTGCGAAAATCGCCGAGGATGCGGCGGTAATCCTCCTTGCGCTTGAGCGTGTCCGAATCCATCCGCTTGACGCGTGCCGAGGGGAAACCCTTCTCCAGTGCGGCCTCGACCTTCTCCGTACCCAGACCGGAAAACCGGATCGCCACATTGCCACATTTTGTCTCGGGACACTTTTTTGGAGCCGCCTCGATGTGGCCGCAGATGTGGCACATCAACTGTTGCGCCGCACGATGGTACGTCAGCGACACGCTGCAGTTTGGGCACTCCGCCACGAACCCACACTCCGGGCACTGCAACGAACTCGACCAGCCGCGCCGGTTGAGGAACAGCATCACCTGCTCGTTTTTCTCGAGCCGCTGCAGAATCGCCTCGCGCAATTGCGGCGAAAAAATCCCGACGCCCTTTTCCTTGCGTGCCGCGCTGCGCATGTCGATCACGCGCACGATCGGCATCTGGATGTTGTCCACCCGCTCGGTCAACGAAAGCAGCCCGTACTTTTTGCGCTGCACATTGTGGTAACTCTCCATGCACGGCGTCGCCGAGCCGAGCACCACAGCCGCGCCCTCCTGCTGGCCGCGCACCACCGCGAGATCGCGGGCGTTGTAACGGGGCGCCTCCTCCTGCTTGTACGAGTGCTCGTGTTCCTCGTCGACGATCACGAGGCCAAGCGGCTCCACAGGCGCGAACACCGCCGAGCGTGCACCGATCACAATCCGCGCCCGGCCCTGCCGGATCTTATGCCATTCGTCGTGCCGTTCCCCCGCCGACAAGTGACTGTGCAGCACCGCCACCAGCGTCTGCTGCGGCCCCTGGCTGAACCGCGCCTTGAACCGCTCCACCGTCTGCGGCGTCAGCGAGATTTCCGGCACCAGCACGATCGCGCCCTTCCCCTGGCCAAGCGCGTGGGCGATCGCCTGCAGGTACACCTCCGTCTTGCCGCTGCCGGTCACGCCGTGCAGCAAAAACACATTGTCCCCAACCGGCTTGGCCTCGTCGTCGTCCCGCTTGGCCAAGCGCTCCATCGAGTCCACGATCGACTCGAGTGCGGTCGCCTGTTGCGCGTTCAACTCCAGCGGCTGCGTCGGCAGGATGTGCTCCTTCGCGTACGGGTCGCGCTCGGAGATTTGCTGCGCGATGCTCACCAGCCCCTTGTCCTCGAGCTTGCGAATGGTCGCCGAGGTCGTCCCGGCCAAGCGCACCAGTTCCTGCAGCGGCAACTCGCGCCACTCCTCCACAATCGTCCAGAGATCCTCCTGTCGCTTGGTCAGCTTGGGCGGTTCGCCGTGTTGCGGCAGTGCGCGGACGTACAGCCGTTCGCGCCAGCCTTCCTCCTCCTTGCGCACAGCGTCCGGCAGCACCGCCTTCATAGCGATCTCCGGCGCGCAGCAGTAGTAGTCGGCGATCCAGCGCACGAGGCGCAAAATCGGCGGCGTCACCAGTGCCTGCCCGCCGACCGTCTTGATGACCTCGCGGAGATTGCCGTGCGGCGACTCGTCGAGCACCGCCGTCACTACCCCCATGACCTCGCGCGGCCCGAACGGCACCTTCACCCGCGTGCCCTCGTGGACGCTGGGCTCCAGCTCCTCCGGCACGAGGTAGTCAAACTCACGACGGACAGCGACGTCCAGTGTCACACGGGCAACCACTCGATGGCCACCCAGCTTGAGCCGCGACAACACCCAAGCGCAAGGCGGAATAACCAAGCGCTTGGCCAAGCTGTGAAAAATTAAACCTGTTTCAGTAGATCTATGATTCCCTGATCAACAAACGCATCCGCCTCGGCGGCAAACCCCGGAAAACCGGCCAAGTGACCGGCGTCCGATTTGATTAACCGGAACTCGGCATTGGGCATCATCGAGACTTCGATCTCGTTGTCCTCAGGAGGAAAGTACAGGTCATTGTCGCACGGCATGACCATGGCCGGGCATCGGATCGCCCCAAGCGCCTTGGCCAAGTCGCCCCCGAACTTCGGATGATTGCTCACATCAGCACTCTGCCATGTCGCCAACATGGCAAGCAGGTTATTCGCATCATTATACGAAAACAGACTGATGACATTTTCGATGAAATCAGCCACCGTCTCCGCCTTGGTTCCCAGGAAATTCTTATACTTTCCGTTTCGGAAGTATGTCTGCGAAAGAAACCAGCCGCACGATACCGTGTGGAACGCCCGTAATCCGGCCTCGGGCGGTTTCTCGTAATCCCCGCCCGCCCAGTTCGAATCGGCCTGCAGCGCCCGTTTCATCCCTTCCAGATGAAGCCAGTCGTGCGGGGTAGTCTTGGCTGTCCCACAAATCGGGGCGATCGACTGCACCATATCCGGATAAACTGCACCCCAGTGAAAAGCCTGTTGCGCTGACATTGAAAAGCCGACGACTGAACGGATTCTCTTAATCCCAAAAACCTCCTCGCATAGTCGTTTTTGCGCGCGAATGTTGTCGTACGTCGTCGTCAACGGGAACCGCCCTCGGTCATGAGGTGATGGTGTATTGGTCGGCGAACTTGACAATCCATTACCAAACATATCCGGAACGATAATGAAATATTTTGTCGGATCCAACGCCCGCCCCTCGCCAATCGCTGCGCGGTTGTCCATGTGCCGCCCGGTGTACCAAGTGGGATATAATATCACATTGCTCCTGTCGGCGTTTAGCTCACCGTGAGTTTCGTAGCCTAGGATGGCATCCGCAAGCACCACCCCGGAATCCAACTTGTAATCGCCCAGTTTGAATTCGCCTTCCGTTGATTTCGGTTGGGCCGTAACAGTCGTACAGGAAAGAGTCTGCATCGCCGCTGCGCCGGCAATTGCGCCGGAAGTCTTTTGCAAAAACGCTCTCCTTGAGTTGCTATCAGGTGGTGTTGGATCGCTCATAGCGGGAAATAGTATAAATCACAAAAACAGAAATCAATTATCATTTTTGCGCTTGGTTTGCTTTGGAGGGGCGAGCCTGCGAGTCCGCAAGCCCCGAAGGGGCGGCACAACGATTGGGTTCCTGATCGGACAAAACTTACGCGCCATATAAAATCCAACTGCGGACTCACTGGCTCGTCCCTCCCGGTCAGCCGAGGAGCTCTGTGGCCTTGGCGGCGATGTTGGGTTGGCGCATGAGGGAGGTGCCGACGAGGATGGCACCGGAGCCGCAGGCCTCGAGTCGCTCAACGTCGGCACGGGTGTGGATGCCGCTCTCGGCGACAAGGACTTTTTCGGTTTCGCCGGACTTGGCCAAGCGCTTGGCCAAGCGTTCGGTGGTGCCGAGGTCGACGGTAAAGGTGGTGAGGTCGCGGTTGTTGACCCCGATCAGGCGGGCGTCGATGGCAAGGGCGCGCTCGAGTTCGGCCTCGTTGTGCACCTCGACCAGTGCGGCCAGGCCGGCCCCTGTGGCCAAGCGGTGCAGGTGGCCCAGCGTCTCGTCGTCGAGGCAGGCGACGATGAGCAGAATGGCATCGGCTCCGTGCTCGATCGCCTCGGGCAACTGCCGCTCGTCGATCATGAAATCCTTGCGCAGGAGGGGCAGTGAGACGGCCTCGCGGATGGCGCTGAGGTAGTCGAGTGAGCCTTGAAAAAACTCGCGGTCGGTCAGCACCGAGAGGCAGCTGGCCCCGGCGGTCTCGTAGGTCTTGGCGATGGCAACCGGATCGAAGTCGTCACGGATGACGCCCTCGGACGGCGAGGCTTTTTTCACCTCGGCAATGAGGCCTAGGTTGCCCTTGTGCGGCCGGAGCAGGCTGCCAATAAAATCGCGCCGGGGGCCATGTTGGGCTACCCCGGCGCGCAGAGTTTCCACCGTCACCGGAGTGTCGGACAGATGTCCGAGCTCGGTGCGTTTGTGGGCGACGATTTTGTCGAGAATGTTCACCCGCGATCGGCCGCGCGGCCGCGTTACTTGAGCGGCTTGACGCGGATGTTGCGGTAGTGGACGACGCTTTGCGGGTCGTGCGCCTGCAGGGCGAAGGTGCCACTGCCGAGTTTGCGACCGGGCATCGACTTGAGGTGCGGGGCGTTCGGCACCTCGGTCCAGCTGGAGGTAACCTTGCCGTTGATCTTGATGGTGATCTTTTTGCCCTTCACACGAATCTCGTAGTTGAACCACTCGCCGTCCTTGGCCGGAGCCGGGTTGACGTCCTTCACGGCGTAGAGTCCGCCGGTCTTTTTCGGGTCGCCGTGGGTGTTATTCACCTGCGCTTCGAAGCCGGCGTCCGGCCAACCCTTGGCCTGATATTTGGTGTGGAAGTAGATGCCGGAGTTGGCCTTGGGGAAGGTCTTGACCTGCGCCCGGAAAACGAAGTTCTTGAAGTTAGCATCCGCAACGTCACCGGCGTAGAACAGGTGCGCGCGAGGCCCATCGATGACGATGTTGCCGTCCTTGACCGTGATGGACTTGGGGTTCTCGGTGTTGACCTTCCAGCCCTTGAGCGACTTGCCGTCAAACAGGCTGATGAAACCTTTCTCGCCCTTCTTTTTGCCCTTGGCCTGTTCCGCGTTGACTGCCACGAACGGGGCCACCAGTAATGCCATCAAAAGGAGTTTTTTCATGGGCGGGACAGCCTAATGAAAAGCAGGCGCCTGTAAAACGAAATTTGCAGCCCGTGGTCTGAAAGGCCGGTCTAATCCGCGTAATAGGCGCCAAAGAGGATCATCATTTCGTCGGTGCTGCGCAGGCCGAATGTGACGGTCTCGTCTGTCCAGTTGTCGTACGTGGCCTTGAGGCGGATGGTCTCGCCGCGCTTTACGACCAGCGGCGGGTCGAACTTCATCACCGGGGGATGTTCCCAGTCGTAGGAGATGTAAAGCAGCTCGCCATCGCGATTCCCACCAGCGATTTCAACTCGAAACTCAACCGTCTTCTCGTGGGAGTGAGAAAAGAGCTGAAAGATATTCATCTTCTCGGTAGCCCGAAAGTCACGGATCAAGGTGGTGATCTTGTTCGGCGGCAGCTCGATGTCGGTATTGTTGAAGTTGATAATCTTGGCCTCGTGCTCGACGTCGGCCTTCTCGATTGTGTGCAGGTTCATGTACACCTCACCCTCGAATGCCTCCTCGCCGCGATTGACGTAGTGGGTGTTCAGGTCGAGTCCGGTGTTGGCCGGCAACCGTAGCGCCACACCCTTGGGGAACTCATAATCAAACCGCGGTGTCTGTGTGCCTGCAAAAAAATTATGATAATTCATAGATGCCAAAACTAGCGGGTCATCATCGCCGTTAGGCAGATGTAGATCACGAATTCTATTCGGAACAAAAAGCCGCTTTGCTAAAGAGAATAGAGGACGACTTGAGTCAAGTAGATAGCCAATGAAATGGTGGCTACCAGGGCGCATCTCGATCTGGACACGGTTAACGTAAATAGGAGAACGATTGTTTAAATTTTTGTACATGAAAAATTCCCGTTCAAAATTGGGAGGCACATCAAACGGTTCTACATGAAGTTGAATCCCATTCTTAGGCTTATCCAATGCTTTGAATGGCGGAGGACTATAACGTTGCGTATCTGCCAAATCACTCACCCGCGCCACGGTGCCGTGCTCTGGTGCCCCCTCTAGGATCCAGTGAAGAATGAACTTCAGTTCCCCATCGGTTAGAGGATCAGTTCCAAGCGGCATAATAGAACCATAGCCGGGGTGGTCATCATAAAAATGCTGCTGCTCGGAGGCATTGATTTTCTCCCATAAAAAACTTTTACCCACGCTAGCCAAGCCCTTGGTTCCGACCAGTTCCAGCCCATCCTCCAGCGCGTATGTGTTTGCCGGTTTGCGGTTCACGAGCTGCTCGTAGGCGACGTCCGGTGTGAGCACGAGCTTAGACTGCTTCGCGAACGAGGTTCCCTCGCTGTGGCAACCGGCGCAGTTCGGGCCAAGGATACGATCGCGAATAATCCCCCACGTAGACGGTTCCCCGGCATAGCGCACGCGATAAAAACGACTGCTCCCCGAGTCGCCCTCGTCCTGAAAAACCGTTTCCTCCTTGGTCGCCTTGAGTAGCTCGACCTCGGTCCAGTGTTTTAGGTCTGTCGAACTCTCGACATGAAAACCGTCCCGAAGGAATTGGCTGAAGTATTCGACCGCAGGCCCATCGATGCTGAATTGAAATTTGCCCCCTTGGCCAAGCCCCTTCGGTTTCAGGGCGAAATCGAGTCCGCCGCTGTCACCGTGTCCGTCCCCACCACCAGAAGGCTCCTCCCCGTCCCCCGGCCCGGCCCACGCCAGAACGCCAGCCATAAACCAAACAGACAAAATAATTAGTCTCATTATCATAACCTCAAAAGACATACCTCAAACGCGTGGGCCAGGTTACATTCTTAGCCGATCAGCGGTGCTTGATTCAGGCCAAGAATAGAATTACTTTCGGCGCGTTGAAATGAAGTCTCGCTTAAACAGTTTCTTGATGATTGCTGCGCTAGGCCTTGGCTTGGTTTCAGTATTCTCAGGCTGTTCCCAATCCAACGCCAAACAAGCCAAGGGCGACACCGTAAAAAGCACAAATTGCGTCGAGTGTGCCACGCCGGGAAGCCGCGCGGCGCTAATGCAGCAAGCCGCAACCAACAACAATCCTAGAAACACAAAATCACATAAATAGATTTTCGTCAATTATCTTCATTAAGGCCCGCATCATTGCGGGTATTTTTTTTATTTGGCATCGTTACGAGAGATTCTACCTCAATATTTGTTGCAACTATGTTTAGAGACTGATCCTCGCTTGGGGAACTTGCCGGAACCGCTCTGAGTTGAGCCATACCCGCAGGAAAATAAATAAAAAGAGTTAATCCAGTTAAGACTGTCGCCGAAAGGCACCAAAAGTGGAAAATAGGTGATTCGTCCCCTAGTCCAAATTGGTGCTTACAACCAAGCACTCCCCAAGCCACCAAAACCATCTGTAAAACAGTGGCACATTTACTCAAAAAGTGAGGTCTAACCTTAACTCTGCCTACCCAGTGATTGATCACTAAATATCCCAATAACAGTATTAAATCTCGGCCAAATATCATACCAACAGTCCAAAGCGGTAATTGGGGAAGATAATCACTTGGAAAACTCAAAACCACTATACCTGAAAGCAACAAAAGTTTGTCTGCCAGCGGATCAAGAAAAGCGCCCAATTCACTTCGTTGTTTAAATCTACGAGCAATATATCCATCGATGCCATCACTAACTGAAGCTAAGCAAAATGAGATTACTGCAATCCACCAACTCAACTCTTTATCATTATTAGAATAATCTATGATATAAGTCGCAAAAACAGGTACGAGCAAAAGTCTAAATATCGTGATGTAGTTGGGTACAGTCATGATTTTAAAGTAAATAAATGTCTCTGCTAATCTGAAGCGGCACTTTCAGCTAAGCCAATTCCCTCAGTCAAGTGCATATCAACTAGTCTGGAGTTGATATTCACTGAGTTGCGTTGGAACTGTGGTACAGCTAATCTGCACCCCATGCGGTGCATGATTTTAAACCGAATGAAACACATTCTAACAACATTCATTTCCATTGTTGTAATCTCGCTTGGCCAAGCGGAGAAGGCATCTCAAACGGCTTTGGCCAAAGCAGGCGATAATCGTTCCGAACTGGAAGCTTTCATCTCTGCAGCAAAAAAAACTCACGGAGATTTTGGCCATCGTGCCGCAGTATTCCTCGTCGAGGGTATGCCGGAGTCGGATCTCAAGCAACTAGACCGCGAGTTCCTCACGGAAAATCTCGATCTGGCGATGAAGGCGCGCGCGGAGTTCCCGTGGTGTGCCAAGCTGCCGGATGAGCTGTTTTTCAACGACGTCCTGCCGTACGCAAGCCTCGACGAGACGAGAGAGAGTTGGCGGCCTGAATTTTATGAGAAATGCCGCAAACTGGTGGCCAAGGCCGCCACCCCAACCGAGGCAGTGCAGGCGCTCAACAGTCAACTCTTCAACCTGATCAATGTCCACTATAACACCGGCCGCAAAAAGCCGAACCAGAGTCCATCAGAGTCGATCGCGCAGAGCCGCGCGACCTGCACAGGCCTGTCGATCATTCTCGTCGATGCCTGCCGCTCAGTCGGCGTGGCGGCACGTGTGGTCGGCACCCCGCTCTGGACCAACAAGCGCGGCAACCACACTTGGACGGAAATTTGGGACGACGGATGGCACTTCACCGGCTCGGACGAATACAACGCCTCAGGCCTGAACCGCGGCTGGTTCGTCGGCGCAGCATCGAAGGCTGACAACGCCGACTGGCGCCACGCGATCTACGCCACGTCGTGGAAAAAAACCGGTACCCGTTTCCCGATGGTCTGGGACATCGAGGCGACACAGGTAAACGCCTTCGATGTCACCAACCGCTACAGCGGCAAGGGCAGCGGCGAGAACGTCGAGGATGATGTGTTCGTGCGCGTGCGAGACGGCGGCAAACGGATAGAAGTTCAGGCCGAGTTGCTCGATGCAAAATACGAAGTTCTTGCCTCCCGAAAAACCAAGGCCGGACGCGCCGACCTCAACGACATCGCCGGTTTCAACTGCAACCCGAACACGCCGCTCTGGCTGCAACTGATTCAGGGCGACAAGGTGAAACAGATTCCGCTGCGCCGCGCAAAGGCAGGCGAAGTGACACTGGATTTGCAGTGGGAAGATTTACCGGACGCAACCGCGATCGCCAACTCGCAACTTGCCGCAGTGACCGCCTGGCTGGCCGCGCCGGCCAAGGTTCGGCCCGACACCCTGCCGGGCGATTGGGCCAAGGGCGCCCTCTCAAAAGCGGACGCGAAAAAGGCACTCGACCTGATCTGGAAGGATCACCGCAAGCGCTTGGCCAAGGAGCGAAAAACGGAGGACGAGGCCAGGTCCATCCAGCTCGGCGACAAAAAATTGCGCTACCTCGAGAAGGTGTTTGGCGACGCACCGGAGGGCGGCCGGTCGCTGTGGATCTCAATGCACGGCGGCGGTGGCGCGCCCGCCCGCGTCAATGACGGCCAGTGGAAAAACCAGATCAAACTTTACCAACCTAAGGAGGGCATTTACGTCGCGCCGCGCGCACCGACCGACACATGGAACCTATGGCATCAGTCGCACATCGATGGGTTGTTCGACCGAATGATCGAGAATTTTGTCGTCACACGAGGCGTTAATCCGAACCGAGTCTACCTCATGGGCTACTCGGCAGGGGGCGACGGCGTGTACCAGCTTGCGCCGCGCATGGCCGACCGCTGGGCCGCCGCCTCGATGATGGCCGGCCACCCAAACGACGCCAAGCCGGACAACCTCCGCAACCTGCCGTTTGGGCTGTTCATGGGAGGCAAAGACGGCGCCTATAATCGCAACAAGGTCGCGGAAAAATGGAAAGGCCTGCTGGCCGACCTGCGCAAGGGAGACCCGAAAGGCTACGAGCACATGGTGCGCATCTATCCGGAGATGGGGCACTGGATGAAACTGAAGGACGCCGAGTCACTGCCGTGGATGGCCAAGTTCGACCGCAACCCGTGGCCGAAGAAAATCATCTGGCGTCAGGCCAAGGGCATCACCTCCCGTTTTTACTGGCTGCAGATTCCGGAAAAGCACTTGGCCAAGGGCCAGCGCGTCACTGCCGAGGTGGACGGCCAATCGATCGAGATCGCCGCAGAGAACACCCCGCGCCTGATCGTGCGTTTGTCCGACCAGTTGGTCGACCTCGACAAGCCGGTGACCATCTCGGTCAACGGTGAGGAAAAATTCAGCGGCACCGTGAAGCGTTCCGCGCGCGAAATCATCAATTCACTCGACCAGCGCGCCGACCCGACCTCGGCCGCCACCGCCAGCGTGACGCTAAAGTTCTGACCGCCGAGCCGCACCTTGGATCTTCTCGGCCACATCTCCACCGCGACCTGGCTGCTCGCGCTGTTCGGGGCGTTCAGCCTCGGTTTTTCCAAGACCGGTTTCCCCGGTCTCGCGATGATCAACGTCCTGATCCTCGCGGAGTTGTTCGGGGCCAAAGCGTCGGTCGGGATGATCGTGCCGATGCTGATTGTCTGCGACCTCACCGTCTACCCGATTTTCCGCCGCTACTCCTCTTGGAGAGAATTGTGGCCGCTGCTACCATCCACCTTCGTGGGGCTGGCTGCAGGCTACTTTTTATTGGACTACATCGCCGAGCCCACCGCCCGCAAAGGCATCGGCGCGATCATCCTGCTCATGCTAGCCCTGCAACTGGGCCGGCTGAAACTTGGCCGAGCGCTTGGCCGCCTCACACACTCGGCTGGGTTCAGGTGGGCAAGCGGATTCCTGATCGGCTCCTCCACCATCATGGCCAATGCCGCTGGGCCGGTTTTCTCCATCTACGCGCTGGTCGAAAAAATGGCCAAGGAGACCTTCCTAGGCGTGGGCGCGCGGTGTTTTCTGTTGGTAAACCTCATCAAGCTGCCGTTGGTGGCCAACTTGAACTTGGTCAACGAGCAATCGCTAAAGGTAAATCTGCTCGTATTGCCCGGC
>DKGH01000011.1:822-2921 GCA_002453165.1 Verrucomicrobia bacterium UBA6775 | reverse complement strand
AAAAAAATGGTACCCCGAGAAGGACTCGAACCTTCAACCAATTGATTAAGAGTCAACTGCTCTACCATTGAGCTATCGAGGCACCAACGACCCGGCGACGGCGCGCCGAGGGGCGGTCTTCATAAGTGAAGCCCCCGTTACACGCAAGATTATTTTGAGGTATGCCGCTTGGCCAAGCGGGTTCAACAAAACGGCAGCGAGGCAACCTTTGCCCGGCCCGTGGCGGGAGTCTCCGCAGTCAGCACCTGGCCTGACTTCGAGTGGGTGCGCTTGGCCAAGCCAAGAGCGATCGCTCCAAACCCGGGGGACTGAGCCAGACTCGTGATGGTCGCCACCGCCTTGCCGGTGTCGTCGACCAGCTTCGTGCCGGGCGTGGCGGTTTTCGCCAACTCATCATCCAGTCGATAGCCGACAAGCGTGCGGTTCACTTTACCGTAGGTGCGAATTCGCGCGATGATCTCCTGCCCGATGTAGCAGCCCTTAGTGTAGCTGATCGACCGGCTCTCGAGGTTCGCCTCGGGCGGAAGAGTTCTTCCATCCATGTCGCTGCCAAACCGAGGGATGCCGGACTCGATTCGGGCAATTTCAATTGCCTCCCAACCAGCCAGCCCACCACCCTGCCCGGCCACGGCCTTGGCCAAGCGCTTGGCTGCCCCGGGCAGATGCGCGGTGGGGATATACAGGTCGCACCCCACTTGGCCAAGCCGGTCATTACGCATCAGGTACCACTCGCCAAGCTCATTCTGTGTCACCTGTGTGTGGGCGAATAACTCGTCCGGCAGTTTAAGTCCGAGCGACTCAAGCGCGTCCGTGGTTTTCGGCCCCTGCAGGCTCAACAACCCAAAGTGCGGCGACGCGTCCACGAGGTCCGCCTGGTCGGCGACGAGGTGACTCTCGAGTCGGGCCGTAACGGTTTCCAACAAGCCCGGCTCGAAATCCAAAATTAGTTCATCCTGCAGTCGATAGATGTTCAGGTCGGCCTGCATTTTGGCCTTGGCGTTGACGAGCGCGGCGTAGCAGCCCTGTCCCGGGCGCAACCCCGCCACCTCGTTGGTCACCTGCCCGTTAATGAACTTTACCCGATCGTCTCCCAGGACGGCGAGGCAGCCTCGGGCGGTGAGGTCGATCAACGCAACGGATTCGGTGAGGTGACCATGCTCGACCTGAACATCGCCGTAGTGCAGCACCACTCGTTCACCGGCGAGCGTCCCCCATTCGGCCCCGTTTTCGGTGAGCAATTCCTGAAGCGTCTCCGTCATGACAGGTCAGAGGGGGTCGTTGCCGCAGAGTTGGTCAAAGCGAGCCCGAATGGCCTCCAGTTCCGGTGAGGGGTTCGGCTTGAATGATTCGGTGTCGAAGGAGTTCCTCACAATCTGCCGGGCCTCGGCGAGACCTGCCACCTCGCCAGCGGCGATCGACTGCAAGAGGACGTTGCCGGATGCGGTCGCCTCGGTCGGCCCCGCAACGACCTCGATATTGGCCGCGTCTGCGGTGAGTTGATTGAGCAGCGCGTTGCGGCTGCCGCCGCCGACGATGTGCAGTTTTTCCACCTGCCAGCCGACGAGTGTTTCCGCCTCCCGTAGCGTGCGCGCATAGAGCAATGCGAGACTTTCGAGAGCGCAGCGGAGGATTGCCCCGGGCGATTCCGGCACCGACTGCCCGGTCTCGCGGCAGGTTTCCGCGATGCGCTGAGGCATGTTGTCCGGTGCTAGAAATCGCGGGTCGGACGGATTCAATACCGAGCGATGGGGTTCAGCCGATGCGGCCAAATCGGTCAAGTCGGTGTAGCTGTATTCGTTGCCCTCGGCTGCCCAGGCACGTCGACATTCCTGCACCAACCAAAGGCCGATGATGTTTTTGAGCAGCCGGATGGAATTGCCGTAGCCGATCTCATTGGTAAAATTCAACTCGCGACAGGCATCGGTGACAATAGGCTCCGAGAGCTCTAGCCCCATTAGCGACCATGTACCTGAACTGATGTACGCCCAACGATCGCTCTCGGTGGGACACGCCGCAACGGCACAGGCTGTGTCGTGCGAAAGTGAAGACACAACTTTGACATTGGCTAAGCCGCACTCATCCGCCAACGCCGGCTTGAG
>DKGH01000011.1:0-424 GCA_002453165.1 Verrucomicrobia bacterium UBA6775 | reverse complement strand
AACCCAAGCGCACCAATCAAACGCTCGCTCCATTTGGCCAAGCGTGGATTGTACAACTGGGTAGTGCTGGCCATGGAAACCTCAATTTTACCCACCCCACTGAGTAGGTAGTTAAATGCGTCGGCAATGGTCAGTACTGTTCGGGCCTTGGCCAAGCGGCCCGGAACCTCAGAACCAAGCTGGATGCTAGTATTAAGCAACATGTACTGAACACCGCTTTCGTCGAACAGCGTTGGCCAGTCTACCTTGGTAAGTATGTTTTTCTCGCCATCAGCCGTGCGCGGATGCCGATAGTGAAATACAGGCTCCATAATTTCGCCGTATTCGTCGATCAAAACATAATCCACACCCCATGAATCGGCGCTTACGCTGGTGATCGCCTGACCAAGCGCCCCCGCTTTGGCCAAGCCCTCGCGAATGCCAT
>DKGH01000015.1:2793-5147 GCA_002453165.1 Verrucomicrobia bacterium UBA6775 | reverse complement strand
TTGTGTGCCCCTTCCGGAGTCAGGCCGGTAAACGGTTTGCGGGCACCAACTCCCTCGGCTGCTGTGACAAAAACAAGTTCACCCCAAACGATCGGAGAAGAGTGGCCAAGCCCCGGGAGTTCGATTTTCCACTTTACGTTTTTCGTCTCGCTCCATTCAAGGGGCGGGTTTCCGTGTGGTGCCACTCCTGTTCCGAGCGGCCCCCGCCATTGGCCCCACTGCTTCATCGGATCCAACGCTTGGCCAAGCGCACCCCCCGGCAACAACGATCCGATTGCTGCAAAGAGAAACGCAAAAGACCAAGGTGCTATGTTTCGACAGAAGAACATCGTGATGCGGCGAGGATGCCCAGTGTCGGGTGCATTTTCAACCCGCTTGGCCAAGCGCATATCCCAGGCTTCCATCGACACGGCCAATCCGTATTCTTTCCGGACATGAGTCTTTCGGGACAGAACGCAGTTGTAGTGGGTGGTGGAACAGGCATGGGAGAAGCCATCGCGCTTGGCCTGGCCAACGAAGGGGCCAAAGTCATAGTGGCAGGCCGCAGGCAGGCCAAACTCGACGAGGTCGCAGGTAAGGGCGAGAATATCTCCACGCAAACGGTCGATGTAGCGGATCGGGGCAGTGTTAAAGCCCTGTTCGACCGGGTGAATGACGAGTTCGACCAACTTCACCTGCTCGTGAATTGCGCCGGAGCCAACGTGCCCAAGCGGTCGATGAGCGAACTTGCGCCTGATGACTGGGATAAATTGATGAACATCAATGCCACGGGAGCCTTCAACTGCATGCACTACGGCCTGCCATTGATGCGCCCACACAAGACCGGCTTGGTGATCAACATCTCTTCAACATCCGGTAAACGCGCAGCTCCGCTTGGCGGTGTGGCTTACAACGCAAGTAAGTTTGCCATGGCGGCGCTAGGCACCAGCGCCACGGAGGATGAACGGGAAAACGGCATTCGAGTGACCACCATTTTTCCGGGCGAAGTCGATACACCAATTTTGGACGACCGACCTGTGCCGCCCTCTGCCGAACATCGCGCCACGATACTCAAGCCTGCGGACATCGCTGACATCACCTTGGCTGTCGCCAAGCTCCCGCCGCTGGCGCATGTGCCAGAAATGGTGATCAAGCCAATCGGTCAGTCGTTCATTTAATCCCCGAACTCGCCCGCGTTCCCAAACTTCTCCTTCGCCGCTTCGCCGAAATCTTTGCCGGCTTGATTAAGGCTGGTGATCAGTTCCGACTCCGTCAATCCGCTCGCTCCACGTGCCGCACGGATCACCGTGTTGCATTCGTTTTGATCCATGAACACTGAAGCATCGAGTAATCCCTTCTCCTCTCCCGGAGGGATCGCAAGGAACCCGTGTTTGTCTGCGTGAACGAGTTGCCCCGGGACAATCGTTTGCCCGAACACCTCGACATCGCACCCCCAATCGATGGGTGTCACATGCGCGTGGCCGACGCAAAGCCGCTTGGCCAAGGCCTTGAACCCCGCGTTGGTCATTTCGTCCAGATCGCGAACAGCGCCGTCCGTAATGGTACCGACACAGCCCAGCGCACGATGAGTGTTGGCGTTCACTTCCCCCCAAAACGAACCGACCGTTGCCGGTTTGTCCAAATCCTGAATCACAACAATCTTTGGGCCGGACAACTTTGCGACGTAGGCACGATACTCAGCCCAATTGGCGGAGGCCTTGGCCTTGTGGTCGGCGTTGCTGGGTTCGATTTTCACGGTGACCGCCCAGCCAACCATCGGACCCATTTGCGGCATGAAATCAGTCGTCACCTCGTGGTTGATCCCAGCGACGGCCGGATCGAATTTCGTGATCTGCTCCCAGCCGTTGTAAATCGTCGGCGTATTCCATCGCTTTAGCTGCAACAATTCCTCGTGAGGCAGGCTGGGGGTTAATTGCTTTTGGGACATGGTGGTTTGGCGTTCAATGGCCGCGCGGGCGGTTGCCGCAATGTAACCGCACGCGGGTTGATGACCAATGAAAACCCTTAATCTCAGTTTTAGTGAACCGGCACTGAACCTCGCCTGCGACGAGGTGCTTCTCGACGAAGTCCACTCCGGCAACCGGGAGCCTACGCTGCGATTTTGGGAGTCACCCAGCCTCTTCGTTGTGGTCGGTTACGGAAACGATATTGAACGGGAATGCCGAACGCAGGCGTGCCAAAAGCTTGGGATCCCGATTTTGCGGCGATCCAGCGGCGGGGGCACCGTGCTGCAGGGGCCAGGTTGCTTGAATTATTCACTTATTTTGCAGATCGCCGACAACGAGAAAACCGGAAACATTGGCACAACTAATTGCCATGTGATGAGGACTAACCGGGACGCGCTTGGCCAAGCG
>DKGH01000015.1:0-2458 GCA_002453165.1 Verrucomicrobia bacterium UBA6775 | reverse complement strand
GCGCTTGGCCAAGCGGTTGAGATCAAGGGGCACACCGATCTGGCCATTGATGGTGTCAAATTCTCCGGCAACGCCCAGCGACGGAGGCGCGACGCCCTGCTTTTCCACGGCACCATTTTGCTGGGTTTCGACCTTCCGTTGATAGGCCAAGCGCTCCGCATGCCATCCAGCGAACCAGACTACCGCGAGGGCCGCAGTCACGAAACGTTTTGCCGGAACATTCCATTAACACCCGAAGCAGTGAAACAGGCGCTTGGCCAATCGTGGCTATGCCGAGGGCAGGCACCTCCGATTGATGCCGGCAAAGTTCAGCGCCTGGCCGGGGAGAAATATTCCCGGCCAGATTGGATTCATCGCCGCGCAAAACGAAGCCAAGCGAGCGAATAACTTGAAATCGATTCACCCCTTCCCTTAAATCGCGCAGTGCCGAGGGTCATCGCCATAGCCAACCAAAAGGGAGGGGTCGGTAAAACCACGACGGCGGTGAACCTCTCCGCCTGCCTCGGCACCATTGGCAAACGCGTGTTGCTAATAGACATGGATGCCCAGGCCAACTGCACAAGCGGGCTTGGCCATGAGAAAACACCAAACGCCAGCCTTTACCCGGTCTTACTTGGTGAACGCAAACTCGAGAACCAAATCGTCAAAACCGAGTTCGAAGGCATCTCCCTAATTCCCAGCGAGTTTGATCTCTGCGCCGCCGAGGTGGAGTTGGCGCGACTTTCATTTGAAACCGCCGGCACCAAGTCGCGAAAAAAATCCGACCGACACTTGACGTGGCTGAAAGATGCATTGGCTCCGGTCACGAAGAGCAATGACTACGATGTCATCCTGATCGACTGCCCACCATCGCTGGGCAAACTGACGCTGAGTGTCCTGATCGCCGCCGATGGAATCCTGATCCCGCTCCAGTGCGAGTACTATCCACTCGAGGGCATCAGCTCAATCACCGACCTGATGGATCAATTAAAAACCTCCGGCGTGAACAAGGGTCTGGAGCTAATCGGCGTGTTAATGACCATGTTCGACAGTCGAACAAACCTGTCCCGACTGGTCGTGGGTGAAGTCCGCGAACACTTCGGTGATAAGGTTTTTCGGACAGTGATTCCCAGAGCAACTCGCGTTGCCGAAGCCCCCAGCCACGGCAAACCGATTCTGCATTACGATCCGTACAGTGCTGGCTCCGCCTCCTACGAGGTCGCTGCCCTCGAACTGGTGAAGCGGCTCGGTCTCGACTAAAAGTCTTGCCGTAAATCGGCCCTGTTCCTACATTCCTGCCCGCATCAAGGGATACTAACTCATTTACTTTCATGCAAAAAAAGACGCTTCAAATCGGATTCATCGCATTCGTACTTGCGATCGGCTCAACGGCCACCCAAGCCGAAGACTGGACGCAGTATCGCGGCCCCAACTTCGACGGATCTTCCTCCGAAAAGCTCAACATCCCTGCATGGCCAAGCGGCGGCTTAAAGGCTGCTTGGAAGACGCCAACACGGCTCGGGTTTGCGTCGTTTGCTGTGGCCAAGGGTCGCGCCTTCACGATCATCATGGAGGAAGTCGATGGTGTGGATCGCGAAGTCTGCCTCGCCCTTGACGGTACCACTGGAAAAAAACTGTGGAGCCAAGTTTTGAACATCGCAAAGTACGACGGTGGAGGAAATAGCGGCGCCCGAAACAACAATGGCGGTGACGGCCCAAGGACAACACCCTCCAGTGACGGGGATCGCGTTTACATTCTCGATGGTCGTCTGACGCTTCATTGTCTCGATGCCAAAAACGGCAGCAACCTCTGGACCGTAAACCTCGTCAGGAAACACAAGGCCAAGTCGATTCGCTGGCAAAATGCAGCCGCGCCGATCATCGATGGAGATCTCGTTTTTGTCTGTGGCGGCGGAGAGGATCAATCACTCCTTGCGATCAACAAACTTTCAGGGGATACCGTCTGGAGCACAGAGAGCGACCAAATGACTCATGCAACCCCCATTATTGCCGAGATACACGGTGAACGGCAGGTCATCTTTTTCACGCAAAAAGGATTAGTCTCCTGCAACACCAAAAGCGGGGATGTTCTTTGGCGCGTCGCTCATCCGTTCAAGATTTCATCCGCCGCCTCACCCATCATCGAAGGTCATATCGTTTATTGCTCCGCCGGATACGGTGTTGGAGCTGCGGCTTATCGTATCAGCAAAAATGGCGGCGAATATTCCACGAAGCAAATTTGGCGCAAACCGAACAAACTGATGAATCACTGGAGCACTCCGGTCTGCATCGACGGCCATCTTTATGGTATGTTCCAATTCAAGGAATACGGCGACGGCCCTCTTAAGTGCGTCGAGTTGGCCACCGGCGAAATCAAGTGGTCCAAGTCCGGCTTTGGCCCCGGCGGTGTCATCCTCGTTGATGGCAAACTCATCGCCACCAGCGACGCCGGCGAAGTCGTCATCTCCAAGGCCACTCC
>DKGH01000118.1 GCA_002453165.1 Verrucomicrobia bacterium UBA6775 | reverse complement strand
CTCGCTGCTAATGGAGAAGAGACTCGAAGTGAGAAGTTTGAGCTACTCTTTGAAGTCGAGGAAGCGGATCATGACGATGACTCTCATGGCCATGACGATCTGACAATAGGTGCTTACTCGATCGGAGCATCTCCCTTCTCCTTATCATTCGAGACAAAAGCTGATTTGACCTATGAGATTGAAGCTTCTCACGACTTAAAGAAATGGGAGGAGATTGGTGAGGTCAAAGGAAATGGGGGTTCGGTTGATTTCATTGATCAGCGCGAAGCACTATTTAACAAGCAGTATTACCGAATTAAGATTAAATAACAATACCCTGCGAAGAGTATTGACTTACAATAATGTTCAATAACGGCGCATCATTTATTACTTGGGATCGATTGGGCTTCACGGCTTCGTCTCTTTGTGCTGTGCATTGCATAAGTCTCCCGTTCTTGATTATGGCAATGCCATTCATTGCAGGGACTTGGATTGCTGACCGGGAGTTGGAACTCTGGTTTGCGGGTGGCTCCGTTTGTCTTGCACTAGGCTGCTCAATTAGGACAAGCCTTAGATATAAAAAATATTGGTTAGTTGGCTTGGTTCTCTTTGGAGGGGCGCTACTAATGGGGACGCATGCAAGTGCGCCGCCTATTTGTTGTTCAGAGGATTTAAGTTGGCCTCACTTTATGGGGACGGCAACTGGAGGTGGAATGCTTGCCGCATCTCACTTCTTAAATCTTGGGCTTATAAAGTGTAATTCAAAAAATAATGATTGTCGCTGTCCTGATTCTGGTTGTATTTAAAAAATCATAATTCTTAAAGATCGCTAATAAGTATTTGCCGGTTAACTAACCTTCCAAAAATTAAATTAGTTTCGATGAGTTAAGGGAAACAAAACAACCCTCATCCTCCGGGGTGGGGGTTGTTTTAAATTGTGGCTCTAATAGGGTGGTGGAGCCCGTTAAAAAACTCCCTCCTGCCCTATGCTTAAAGAGTAAATAAAAATAATTTATACTTTTTATTATGTTTCCCCTTTAATGCAAAAGATTTGCATTAAGGTTCTTTTTTTAAGAAACTCAATCGCATGCGGTTGCTTATTGCATTTTTGGTCTTAGCTGGAATCTCTGTAGGAGCTTTGGGTTATCTTTCTTCCAGTATTAAAACTCAAGGGACTAGTGGAGAAAATCTTAACAGAGTTGATTACAGCGCAGGTTTAATTCAGACAAACAAAACAAATACAGTTTGTAAGAAGAAGTGCTGCGATTAAAATCAATATAAATAAAAAAATAATTGATCCTGCAACAAACTTACCTTTTCTTGAATGAGTACAAACGTTGAATTGAATAAAAATTCTCGATGGGAATTTAGTTCGCGTCGCACAATTGAGCAAGTTGAGGAGGGGCTGGAACTAGCTCCAAAATTCAATGATGATGATATACTGCCATGTATTACGCAACACGTGGAGTCATCCGAAATCCTAATGTTTGCATATATGAATGCACAAGCATTACGTCTGACAATTGAAAACGGATTTGCTCATTACTGGTCAAGATCACGACAAAAATTATGGATCAAGGGTGAAACTTCAGGAATGCGCCAAAAGGTTCATCAAATACTGGTAGATGACGACCAGGACTGTATCATTCTTAAGGTTTCCCTAACATCCCCAACAAAGGGTGGCAAGGAAGCGTCTTGCCATGTTGGCTATAGAACCTGTTTCTATAGGGAAATTACAGTTACTGAGAATGGGCCAAGCTTAAGGTTTATTGAAAATGATAAGGCTTTTGATCCCGAAGTTATTTATCAGGGTACAGAAAATCCTACTAAGCTATAGTTGATCGGGTGTAACATATATATACTGCAACCCCTCTCTTAGATGCAGAGACCAAAGCCGTTTTTATTAATTACTGGCTTTTTAGGCGCCGGGAAAACGACTCTTCTTCGAAGATCGCTACACGAATTAAATGCGAGAAATATCAAGGCAGATGTAATTTTAAATGATATTTCAAATGCAGATATTGATGTTGCGACTTTGGATCCCTCACTGCTTTCCAGTGTGTCTCCCTTGGCGGCAGGTTGCGCATGTTGTGAGAGTCTTGAGGAATTAGTTCAACTTTGTAGAACGGCTAGTTCAGGGAAAGGAGATTTATTAATTGCTGAGTTAAACGGCACAGCCGACCCTTTGGTTCTTTTAGAAACTTTTACTCTATTGGAAAACCGGCTGTCCTTTTTCCCTCGATATCAGGTTTGTGTTATTGATGCTCGATATTGGGGGAAAAGGGATGAATTTCAAATTTTAGAACGGCGGCAGCTTGAGACGGCCGGTTTCTTCTATATTTCTCATAAAAATAAAGTTCAACAAACGCATTTAAAGATTTTAAAAAAATCGATCAAATCAGCATCCAAAAATTCGCAAGAAATAAATTTAGATAAACTTGTGGGCATGCTTCAAGAAGACGTGAGTGAAAGCAAAAATAAAGCAATGGAAGAGATAGCTTCCTTGAATTCAAATTTAAAAAATTCTTCGACGAGGAGCCATCTTGATGACACTGCACACAAGTTGTCTCACCGTTTTACGGGGTGTCAATTCCCACTTCCAGATAAAGTGGATAGTCAAAGAATGGGAAAATTAATGGATTCATTGCCAAATTGGGTTTTGCGAGCTAAGGCATTGGTGAACATCGTAGATAAGCCTGAATATCGCTGGTTATATGAAAAAGTGGGTACTGAATTAATTCAAAACCCAATACCAACTTATGAACTCCCCAATGCACCATCTTCGTTAATGTGTATCGGGCCTAAACTCGCACCTGGGAAAATAAGATCCCTAATCGGATCAGAGTTCGGTGTAACTAAAAGATAATTCTATTAGGATTTTTACCGAAATTCCAAAATCATTGTGAGTTCTAATCTGCCAATTTTGGTGTGACTTTCGGGATGAATTAACTCCTCACCCTTCCAGCAGGTATTCGAGTAGGTTACCAAAGTCAGGAGAGGGGATGGCCAGACCAAAGCCAGTGGGCATGATGGAGGCTGGGGACTTGGCCTGTCGCTCGATCTCGTTTTTTTGGATTGTGATTTCCTTGCCCTCGATGGTGGCGAACACGACCGATTGTCCCACCTCGCGGCGTTTCAGGCCAGTGATGATCCGGCCATCTTTCAGCACGGCAATGGTGTAGTGAAAGGCTACGTCGATGTTGCGGTTGGGGTCGATGATGTCCTCCACCAGTCGCTCGATGCCGCGATTGCCGATGCCCTCGAGTTGTGGCCCGATGTCGGCACCGATCCCGTCCAACTTGTGGCAGGCGGCACAGTTTGTGGCGTAGATTTTTTTGCCCTGCTCGGCGTTGCCTCCTTTTTCCCGATACTCGGCGATGCGATCGGCAATCAACCGTTCAGCCTCAGCGCTTGGCTTGAGGAGATTCTCCGTCAACGCCGCCACGCGTTCCTTCGGGAACCGGTCGCGGATGTGAATGTCCAGCAGTAGCCCGGCCGGTGCCTGACCTTTTTCAACCGCTGCGAATAGGCTCCCGGCGCCCGCTTGGTTTTGGGCGAGTGCCCGGGCGAACTGGACCTGCAGATTGGCCGGCGCTTGGCCAAGCGCTTTCAAAAGTGGTTCCTGCAAGGCCGGTAAATGCGCACCATGGGTGGCGATGGCCAGGCGCAACGGCTCCGGCGAGGCCTCGTCGGCCAACAGTTCGGTGAGCCTGGATTGTTGCTGCGTGCTGCCGTTTGTCAGGATCGCCCGGGCAACGAGCGAGCGGGCCTCAGTCGGTACGAGGGGATTGTTCGCAACGACCGCCGCAGCCTCCAGCGATTCGTCCAAGCGTAGGTCGTGCACGACCCGGGCGGCGGCCTGCTGTCGATTGGCGATGGTGGCCGGATCGTGGTCGGGGATTGGTGCCACGTTCGGCTTGAAGTCGCCAACGGCTAGCCATGCAAAGCTACCGTTGCTGTCGCTGTCGACAATTTCCAATCGTGCCCGGTGTCCGGCCAGTGAACGCAAGTCCCATTCCATCTCTGCGCCGGAATCGTTGCGTGGTGGTAGTGTCTTTTTCAGAACGCGTCCGGTGGCAGCATCGACCAGTTGAAAATAATTTTTGCCATTGGGCGGGTTGTCGGGGTTGCCGCTATGCCCGGTAATGGTGAACGTCAGGCTGGGCGGCACCTCGAACTCGGCCGACCGAAACACGCCGGTCAACCGCTCACCGCCCGGGCGCAGGCTCGAGATCATCCGGCGCTCGGAAAAGAGGTCGAGGTCGATGCTGAACCGCGTGACACCGATCCAAGCGAACGCAGCCCCCGTGTCGCCGTCGACCACCTCGACGTACACTTTTTTGTCGGGCGTCAGCCTCCAGCGAACGGGTCGGCCGGTGTCGTTGCGTGGCGGGTAGGCGCGTTTCAACTCGGCGCCGGTTTTGGCATCGACGAGGCGAACGAAATTCTTGTCGTGCGGCGGGGAGTTCGGAAACCCGCGGTGGCCGCAGAGAAAAAACCGCAGCTCCGCCGGCGCGGTGAACGGCTGGGAACGCAGCACGCCGGTGAGAGACTCGCCGCCGGGTGGCAGACTGGTGATGTAGTTTTCATTTCGCCGCCCGTCGCTCGAGTTGCGTTTCTGCGCGAGCCAAGGGCTGCGGGTCGGGTGATCCGGGTGCGGATGGTTTTCCCACCGGGACTCCTTTTGCTGAAGGCTCCGCGACTCGATGATCCACGGCATCGCCGAGGCCGGCGCGCCCGGGGCGGGGTCGGCACGCCAATGCAGCTTGATGGCTGCAGTGGACTCGAGTAGTTCGCGTGTCAACCCGGTGGCCCAGCGGCGGACGCCCTGTTCCGCCGTCAGCCCGCGTTGCAGGATACCCTCGTTGACCGCCAGCAGCAGTTCGGCCTGAAAATCGATGTCATCACTGAACCGTTTTTGCACCACGTCCGCCAGGCGGTCGAGGCCCTCGGCCGGGGTGTTACGCGCGATGTGGCGCAGGTACTTGGCCAGCTCGGCCCGGTCGACGTTCGTGTCGCTGATGCCGGCCAGCAACAGCTCCCCGGCGACCGGGGTTTCCATCGCCAGAGCCACGTCCATGAGCCGGCGCATTGCGGCCTTGTCCTGTTTTAAATCGGCGAGTTGTTCCAGTCGATCGACGGCGCGGATGTTGTTGCGCAGGGCGATCCGGAGAGCGTGCCGCAGGTGTTCATCGTGAGCCGGCACAGCGGCCAGCGATTCGAGCAGGGGGCGGACGTGGTCGAGGTGGGGGTGTAGGCCAAGGGCATCCGTCGCGGCCCGGCGGACGTGCGGTGAATCGTCGCCAAGGCCGTCCAGCACCATGGAGCGAACCGGGGGCGTCCAGTTTTTTTGTGCGCCGGCGATGCTCCGGCTGTGACTGCGAACGAGCGCGGAGTTGTCTCCGGCCAGACGCAGCAGGGTGGCCTCGTCGAGCTTGGCCAATCGGTGGAGCACCCATGCGCCGTGGGCCTTCAACTTAGGCGAGGCATCGGCTTGGCCAAGCGCCTGACCAAGCGGCTTGGCTGCTGCGGCACCGATGTCCTCCGCGAGATAATCAGTCGCTGCCATGCGGCGCGTGAGCAACGGGCTGGACAGCTCGGCGATCGCCTGGCCAAGGGGCGCGGCGGTCAGGTCGACCGGCTTGGCCAAGCGCCTGGCTTCCTGTCCCCGATAGACCAGCCGCCAAATGCGGCCCATCTCACGGTCGCGCCCGGGGTGGTCGAGCCGTACCTCGTAATGGCCGATGATGCGGTTGTAAAAGTCGGCGATGTACAGCGCGCCGTCCGGGCCGAACTGAAGGTCGACCGGCCGGAACCACGGGTCGCTCGTGCGGATTAGGTCTGGCATCTCGACGCCCCTCGGGCTGCCACCGCGCCAGTTAACTTTGTCGCGGTTGACGCGGCTGGTGACCACGTTGCCAACGAAGATGTTGTCGCGAAACTCCTCCGGCCAGTGGGTGGACTGGTTGAACACAATGCCGCACAGGCCGGTGGAGTCGTGATTGTGCCGGATGACCAGCGGCGCAAAACCCATGCCGTCGTGCGGCTTGCCGAAGCTCGGGTAGTAGGCGTCGCGAATGAGCTGATAGATCGGCGAGCTGTGGCAGTCGGCGGTGTAAAAGTTGCCGTGCGCATCAAGGCACATGCCGAACGGGTTCACCTGCCCGAAGGTAAACTGCTGCACACTCGAGCCGTCGAGTTGCACGCGGTAGGTGTTACCGGAGTTCATCCGGATGCTCGAGCCGTCGGCGGCATTGACGGTGGTGTTGTTGTTGAACCCGTGTGTGATGTGGAGCCAGCCGTCGAGCCCGCGCGTGAACGACGACTGCATGCCGTGCGTGTCGCGCTCGTAGCCAAGCGGGCCGTAGAGCTTGGTGCGTTCGTCCGCGCGGCCGTCGCCGTCGGTGTCCCGCAAAAACCAGATGTTGGGAATACTCCACGCGATGACACCATCCTTGTACGGGTAGACTCCGGTGGGGATGTTGAGCCCGTCGGCGAAGGTGGAGAGTTTGTCGTAACGCCCGTCGCCGTTGGTGTCCTCGAGTATCTTGATCGTGTCGCGGCCGGGTTGGCCAAGCGGCACGGCGTACGGATACTCGAGCGTACTCGAGACCCAGAGGCGGCCGCGCTCGTCGAACGCGAGATTCATCGGCTGGCCAATGTCCGGGCTGGCGGCGACCAGTTCCATCTCGAACCCGTCCGGCACATCGAACGCCTTGAGGCTTGCCCCGACCGGGAGCGGTTCGGCCTTGCGCACCAGCGACTTGAAGTCCGGCCCGCTAAACGAATCCGCGGCCTGCGTCTGGCCAAGCACCACCATGGCCGAAAGAGAAATGATTACCCGTAGCATTAGTCCCCAAGGCTGGCTGTTTCGCCCTCTCAAGCCAAGCCTCGGTTTTTGGCTATTTCCTTGGCTTGGGCTTGTAGCCGAAGAGTTGTTTTTTCTTGATGGTTTGGGCGACTTTTTGCGGCAGGCATTTTTCCCAGCCAGATTGGCCTTTGCGGATTTTCCCGAGGATTTCACGTGAAAATATGGTGAGATAATCCGTGGTGTACCGGTCGATGCCGACGATATGCCGGTTGGCGGTCAGGTGCGCATAGAGGTGCCGGAGCCGTCGCGAGACGGTGAGGTTTTCCACGGTGACCAGTTCGCCTGTTTCCTTTTCCAGCAGGGGATAGACGTACATCTTTAGGTCGTTTTTGAACAGCCGCCCGAACGCCTCGAGGATGCCGCCGTCGAGTTTGTTATAGTACTTTTCGTTGAAAATCTCGCGCAGAGTGGGGATGCCCATCACGAGGCCGATCGGTTTTTGGGTGTGCCGAAAGAGGAACGAAGCCAGCCGGTAGTGGGTGTCGTAGTTGGAGATTAAAACCGGATAGCCCAGCGTGCCGAGCAGATCGGCGCGATCGAGAAAATCCTGATAGTTGATCCGCCCGTGGTCGTTGAGGTTGCGAAGCGTCATCTCGAGAATGACGAGTGGTTTTTCGCGCTTGGCCTTGGACTCGTTTCGGAATTGTACAAGCGCACGCTCGAGCATGTCGATCGACACGCGGGTGGCTGGCCGGAAGCTGCCGCGTTCGACCAGCACCGACCGTTTGTAAAACAACTCCGACGGCTGCACGACCTCGCCGTTGGCCTGGAACATCGCCGCCTCGGACAGTCCATGCTGGACGAGTTGCAGGCTCATCAGACGGTTGTCGACCCCCTTGAATGCCGGGCCGTTGAACCGGATCATGTCGATCTCAATCCGCTCGGCGGACAGCTCGTCCATGAGCGAAAGGATCAGCGTCTCCGGTTGACGGAAGAGCAGCATCGCCCCGTAGACGAGGTTGACCCCGATGATGCCCAGCGCCTCCTGTTGCTGCACGTTCTCCGTGTCGAGCATGCGGAGGTGCAGGATGATCTCGGACGGCTCGGCCTTGGGCTTGTGCTGAAAAGTGATGCCCATCCAGCCGTGCGACTCGTCCGTACCCCGGTAGCTCTGGGCCTTGACCGTGTCGGCGAAGCTGAAAAAACGGGTGTTGCGTCCGCGCTCCGGGGTGAGTCGTTTGACGAGCAGGTCGAACTCCCGGCGCACCATGGTCTCCAGCCTCAGCTGGCTGACGTAACGCTTGGCTTTGCCGTATATGACATCACTGATCGTCATGTCATAGGCAGACATGGTCTTGGCGATGGTGCCGGAGGCGCCGCCCACCTTGAAGAACCATCGGGCCACCTCCTGCCCGGCGCCGATCTCGGAGAAAGTGCCGTAAAGCTCTTTGTCCAAGTTGATAGCGAGGGCTTTTTGACGTGTCGGTGGGCGAGGGTCTTCGTTGGGCATAGGCCAAGTAGAGGGGCACTCTGCCCTAGTCACGCGGAAAAATCACGGTTAGAGACCGAAAAAACTCAGAATCCAAATCTAGTCAGAATATCCGCAGTTGTTGCGGTTGGGGCAATTCCAATGGGATTTTATGGAAATTTTTATTCTACTTTCCTAGCAGAAATTTCTCCCTCTCCCTTATAATTCTTCATTTCATGCTCCAGTTCAATGTGCCTAATAGTCGCAGTCTCATTTTTTTCTAACTGGGCAGCAAAATGATCCCAGGCAGCTCTCATTTCGTCAGACAATGAATCAATCATTTCCGTGAAAGCCTCTTTGTCTTCGTCAAGCGGTTGCATCAGCTTGGCCAAGGTGGAGCCGTAGAGGATTGTGTCGTGTTCCACCTTTATCAGCGTGCGTGCGTAGTCGGGGTTGTAATACCCTTCGTTAATTTTATGCCAAGCACTGACGGGATCTTCCGGCATTACGAAGCCGTTCACCTGGACCTGCGTAATCCATTCGTCCTGCTCACTGCGTTTGGCGATGCCGACCTGATGCCCATGGTTCCAAAGTTC
>DKGH01000043.1:6532-7228 GCA_002453165.1 Verrucomicrobia bacterium UBA6775 | reverse complement strand
GTTGAGGTCGCCCTTGGCCGTCTCGTGCAGCTTGCCCAGCGTCTCGCCGGCCAGACGCACCAACTCCGGCTGAGCCTCCTTGAGGGCATCGGCGCTGAGTGCTTTGAACGACTCCTTCAACTGCGCGATTGCCTCCTCATTGGCCTGCTTGAGGGCAGCCAACTGCGCCTCGGACGCTTTTTGATGCTCCTCAATTCGCCGCTCGGCCGCCGCCCGCTCGGCCTCGGCACGGGCGCCCTTGCGCGAGCCCAGCAGCCAGCCGATGACGCCGCCCAGCGCCGCCCCGATCAACAGCCCGATGATGACTTCCGGATTGTTCATGAACCCCGGAAGCCTGCCTTCCCAAGTGCAGGCTGACAAACCGAATCGAACCGGCTGCGCTTGGCCAAGCGGGTTTTGGCCTTGGCGATTGGGCCGCGCTTGGCCAAGGTCTCGGCGCATTATGATGAATCGATATCTGCTTGCCGGTTTTGCAGCGATCGCGCTTGGCCAAGCGCCAGCCGAGGCGGCGCCCGCTTCAGCCAAGCCGTTTCCCCTACAGGGCATCCTGCCCAAGGCCGAGACCGGGGCACTGCGTTTTCTTGAGCAACACCCGAACTATGACGGACGCGGGATCACCGTGGCCATATTCGACACCGGCGTGGATCCCGGCGCACCCGGCCTGCAGGTGACGAGCGACGGCCGGCCCAAGGTGGT
>DKGH01000043.1:0-6373 GCA_002453165.1 Verrucomicrobia bacterium UBA6775 | reverse complement strand
CCGCTTCAGCCAAGCCGTTTCCCCTACAGGGCATCCTGCCCAAGGCCGAGACCGGGGCACTGCGTTTTCTTGAGCAACACCCGAATTACGACGGGCGCGGGATCACCGTGGCCATCTTTGACACCGGCGTGGATCCCGGAGCGCCCGGCCTGCAGGTGACGAGCGACGGCCGGCCCAAGGTGGTTGATGTGGTCGACGGCTCCGGCAGCGGCGACGTGGACACTTCCGCCGTGCACGAGGCCAAGGACAGCACGTTAACCGGTCTCACCGGTCGGACTCTCAAGCCGGGTGGCGACTGGAAAAATCCCACCGGCAAATGGCGCCTCGGTATCAAGGCGGCCTACGAGCTTTTCCCCGGTGACCTGGTTTCCCGGCTCAAATCAGAGCGCAAAAAGGAGTGGGACAAGCGGCAGCGCGATCGGGCGGCGGCCCTGCAGGCCAAACTCGCTGAGTTCGACGAAAAACATCCCTCCCCCAAGGGCGACACGAAAAAGGAACGCGCCGAGTTACAGGCACAGATCGACCTGCTCGCCTCGCTCAATGGCAGCTACAGCGATCCCGGCCCGATTTATGACTGCATCGTTTTCAACGACGGCATGGCATGGCGCGCCGCAGTGGACACCGACGAGGACGGCGATTTTGGCGACGAAAAACTGATGACCAATTTCCGTGCCGAACGGCAGTGGTCGACCTTCGGCAAACAGGCGATGATGAACTTCGCGCTCAACATCTACGACGACGGAGACACCCTCTCGATCGTCACTGATGTCGGCGCTCACGGCACGCACGTGGCCGGGATCGTCGCGGCCAATTACCTGGATAAACCGGAACTCAACGGCCTCGCCCCCGGTGCGCAGATCGTGTCTGTGAAAATCGGTGACCGCCGCATGGGCAGCTCGTCGATGGGCACCGGCGAAGTGCGCGGCCTGATCGCCGTGCTGGAGAACAAATGCCAGTTGATCAACATGAGCTACGGTGGCCCGACACAGGATCCGAACGACGGCAGGCTCGCCGGGCTGTACTCGGAGATCGTCAACAAACACGGCGTCATCTTCGTCGCCAGCGCCGGCAACAGCGGCCCCGCCCTCTCGACGGTCGGTTCACCCGGCGGCACGACCTCCGCCATCTTTGGCATCGGCGCGTACGTCTCGCCCACCATGATGGAGGCACAGTATTCACTGCGCGAAACCATGCCGGCCATCCAGTACACTTGGTCGTCCCGAGGCCCGACATTTGACGGCAACCTCGGGGTGGACTTCAGCGCACCGGGCGGCGCGATTGCACCCGTATCCAACTGGACGCTGCAGGGCAGCATGATGATGAACGGCACCTCGATGTCCTCCCCCAGCGCCTGCGGCGGCATCGCGCTGCTGCTCTCCGGCCTGAAACAACAGGATCAAAAATGGACGCCGCACCGCATCCGCCGGGCGATCGTCAACACCGCCAAGCAAATTCCAAACGTCGAGCGATTCGCGCAAGGGCGGGGCGTGCTGCAGGTCGACAAGGCATTCGAATACCTCAAGGCAAACAAGGATGCGAAGGATCACGACCTACGTTTCGTGGTGATCAACCGCAGCCAGGGCGGCCGTGGCATCTACCTGCGCGAGGCGTACAACACCGACCGTGCCGTTGCCTCGACGATCGGAGTCACGCCCACATTTCATGAGGAAGCCGACAACGCCAAGAAGGTCGCATTCGAGATGCGCGTTAACCTCGAGTGCACCGACTCGTGGGTCGATCACCCGAAGCATGTCGTGCTGATGCACGGCAGCCGCAGCTTCAGCGTCGAGACCCATCCACAATCGCTCACCGCCGGCATACACTATACTGAGGTGGTTGGCTACGATGCCGATCATCCCGAGCGAGGCCCGGTTTTCCGCGTGCCGATCACTGTGCTCAAGGGCGAAGCGGTGGACACCACCGAGCCGGTGCATTGGTCGGAGAAACTGACGCTGACCCCCGGTCACATCGACCGCAATTTCCTCGAGGTGCCACAAGGAGCAACTTGGGCCGACGTGGTGTTTCGCACCGGCGAGATGGACGGCACCCGCCGGATCGTGATGCACACCGTGCAGGAAGTTCCGGGGCAGACGTTCAGCGAGGGCGGCACCCGGCAGTACATCACCGTCCGCGGTCAAAGCACACAGGTGCAGAGTTTCTCCGTCACCGGCGGCCGCACGATGGAGCTGGCTATCGCCCAGTTTTGGTCGAGTCTCGGGCAGACCGAAGTGCAAGTCGACGTCACCTTCCACGGCATCAACCCAGACAGCCGCAAACTGCACATTGACGCCGGCAAACTCGTCACACAGGTCGATATCAACGCCCCGCTTGGCAATGAATCCGTCTCACCAAGCGGCAGTTTCACCACCGTCCGAAAGGCCATCGCGCCGAAGAATTTCATGACACGGCCGCTCACCGATGCGCGCGACTCGCTTCCGGGCAACCGCACCATCTACGAGGCTGAGCTGACCTACTCACTCAGCCTCAGCAAGAAAACCAGCGTCACCCCGCAGCCGGCGCTCGCGCTGGAGGATCAGTTTCACGAATCGTGGGAGTCGCTAATCTGGATGCTGTACGACAAGGCCAAGCGCTTCGTCGCCTCCGGATCGAGCGGCAGCCGCGGCACCACCAGCCTGGCCAAGGGCGATTACACGCTGAAGTTTCACGTTCGCACCCATGTGCTGAAGGATCTTAAGAAACTTAAGGACATGCGGCTCAACCTTGATCTCAAGCTGGCCAAACCGGTGTCGCTCAAGTTTCAGGCCGACCCGGACAACGCCCTGACCGGCGGTGGCGGCTTCCGTTCCGGCACGCTGGCCAAGGGCAGCCAAACGCGGATTTATATCGAGCGCCCCGGCTCATTGCCAAGCGAGGCGTCGGCCGGCGACCTGCTGATAGGCAGCATCAGCTACGGGCAGGGTAACAGCAACCTGCTTGGCCCGGGTAAAAAACCGGGTGGCTTCCCGCTCTCCATGCGCGTCCCTCCGGCCAAGCCGGCCAAGGCCAAGCCAAGCGCGAGCGCCGGAAGTAAAAAGAAGGAGGAAAAATCCGAGGCGGAAAAATTGGCCGAGGCGATCCGCGACCTGAAAGTCGCGCGCTTGGCCAAGCTGCATAGCGACAAAAAAGCGGAAGACTTCGACCGCTTGGCCAAGGAGATCCTCGACGCCAACCCGAACCACCTCCCTGTTTTGGTTCAGCAACTCAAGCGGCTCGACGGCGAAGCCAACCGCAAGAAGCACCTCAACAAAGTCATCGCCGCGGCCGACACGGTGATCGCCCAGATCGACACCGAGACTCTGGCCAAGCACTACGGTGTAAAGCTCAAGCCCGACGATGAGGAGGCCAAGGCCGAACGCGCCAAGCTCGACAAAAAGTTGAACACGCTCACCGACGCACTCTACCGCAAGGGCCGCGCGCTGGGCTACCTCGACACCCAGTTTCGCGAAGGCGAAAACGCCGATAGCGACGAAACCAAAAAGCGATTGGAGGAGATCGACAAACAGTTCGAGGCCAACTTCGCCGAACTGCAAAAATGGGCTGAGACCACGGACGACAAGTTCGTGCTGCTGCACATCCGACGCGACAATCGGCAGGGCCACATCGCCACTGCGTTGAAACGACTCAATGAAAAAATCGGCCGCTCACCGCACGACCAGAAGCTGCAGAAAAAACGGATCCGGCTGCTCGGCGAATTGAAGTGGGACGAATGGAAGGCGCACGAGGAGACGTGGCAGATCCGGCGTTTCCCGGCCAAGTATCAGCCGTTTTGATTGGCCCGTGTCGTGGCTTTACAAGACATTCGTTCGACCGAACTTTTTTGATCGCGACTCCGAGGAGGCGCACAACCTCGTCATCAATCAGCTCGGCTGGACGGCGCGGCGGCGCTGGGCGCTGAGCCTTGCGCGGACGTTTCTCGGCGGGCCAAGCCTGCCGATCGAGCTGTTTGGGCTGACGTTTCCCAACCCCATCGGCCTCGCAGCTGGCATGGACAAGGCCGGCGCAGCAGTCCCGGCATGGGAGGCGCTTGGCTTCGGTTTCAGCGAACTCGGCGGCATCACCCGCCATGAGCAGCCCGGTAATCCCAAGCCACGGATGTTCCGCGTCATCGAGGACGAGGCACTGATCAACCGCATGGGCTTCAACAACCCCGGCGCCGATGCCATGGCCAAGCGGCTCCGTGGCTGGCGCGACGACAACCGCTGGCCCGCGCATCCGGTCGGCATCAACCTCGGCAAATCGAAAGTCACCCCGCTCGACGAGGCTCCGGAGGATTACCTGTACTCGTTCAGTTCGCTGAAGGATCTCGCCGACTTTTTCGTCGTCAACGTCAGCTCGCCCAACACGCCCAACCTCCGGCAGTTGCAGGACAAGGCCGCGCTGGGGGAAATCCTCGCGGCATTGCAGGAGGCCAACGATGCGCAGCGGCCGATCCTCGTCAAGGTCGCGCCCGACCTCGGCTTCGATGCGCTGGATGAGATTCTGGAATTGATCGAGCCACACAACCTCGCCGGGTTAGTGGCCACCAACACCACCATCGCCCGCCCCTCGGAAGACGGCTTCTACGCTGAGACCGGCGGCATGAGTGGTCGCACCCTGGCAAAGCGCAGTACCGAAGTCATCCGGCATCTTTATCAGCAAACCAAGGGTGCGGTGCCGCTCATCGGCGTAGGAGGCATTTTTACCGCGGAGGACGCGTGGGAAAAGATCACCGCCGGCGCATCACTGCTGCAGATTTATTCCGGCCTCGTTTACGAGGGGCCACAGATCAACCGCGCCATCCTCAACGGCTTGGCCAAGCGGCTGGCCAACGAGGGGCTGGCCAACATCCGCGACGCGGTCGGCATCGCCTCATGAACCCCGCCTGGCCAAGCGCGCTGTTGTGCCTCGCACTCACCGGGTCGGTCGCAGCCGACGAGGCCGACGAACTTCGCAAGCTCGGCGCCGGCGTCTTCACCACCGCCGGGGAGGTCACCGAGATCAATCTCAACCGGTCAAAGATCACCGATACCCAGCTCAAGCTGGTGGCCGCTTTTCCAAAACTAACCGATCTGTCGCTGGAGCAAACCAAGGTCACCGGCAAAGGACTCGCGCACCTCACCCGCTTGGCCAAGCTCGAGTGGTTGAACCTGTTTCAAACGCAGGTGGGCGACGACGGGCTCGCGCACTTGGCCAAGCTCAAGGCGCTGCAGCATCTGCCGCTCGGTAAAACCAAAGTAACCGATGCCGGACTGGTGCACGTCGAAAAAATGAAGCGGCTCAAGTACCTCGGCCTGCGCGGCAACAACATCACCGACAGCGGCATCCCGCGCCTAGCCAAGCTGCCGAGTTTGACCGAGCTGCACCTCGGCGAAACCGGCATCACCGACAAAGGTGCGACCGCATTGGCGGCGCTTGGCCAACTGCAAAAGTTGTGGCTGCACGATACCAAGCTGACCGATGACAGCGCCCCGCGCCTGGCTAGGCTGAAGCAACTTCAGTCGCTTTACCTTTACCGGACCAGGCTCACGATCGACGGCGTGCGCCGCCTGCAAAAGGCGCTGCCGAAATGCCGCATCTACTACCGCTCCGCCACCGTCCCGGAATGAGCGGTCCTCCGGAGAAACTGTTTGGCCTCGTGCATGAAGACGACGAGTTGCTCGTGGTCAACAAGCCGGCCGACCTCGTCTGCCACCCGACCAAGAGCGACGAATACAGCAGCCTGATCAGCCGCGTGCGACTGTACCTTGGCCAGGTAGACGTTCACATGGTCAACCGGCTCGACCGCGAAACCACCGGAATCGTGCTCCTAGCCAAGCGCGACGAGGCAGCGAGGGAACTGCGGAAACTTTGGGAGAGTGGTGCCGTGCAAAAGTCGTACGATGTGATCGTGCACGGCCACGTCGGGCCAGAGTCCGGGCTGATCGACGAGCCGCTTGGCCCCGACGAAGTCAGCCCGGTGGCAATCAAGGACCGTGTGCGCACTGATGGCCGGGAGGCCAAAACTGCCTTTACCGTGGCAAGTCGTTTTTCGCGTGCCGAAGGCAATTTCAGCCTGCTGCGAGTACAACCGCAATCCGGGCGCAAGCACCAGATCCGGATTCATCTCGCGCACCTCGGGCACCCGATCGTCGGCGACAAATTGTACGGGCACGACGAAGACTGCTACCTCGCGCTGGTCGAGCGCCGCCTCACTGACGAACAATGCCGGCGGCTCATCCTGCCCTGCCACGCCCTGCACGCCGGTGGATTGACCTTCAATTGGCGTGGCCGGGATTGGCAGTTCAACGCCGACCCGGAGAAGTGGTTCAGCGGGTTCGTTGCCCAATAAAAAATACGCGCACCGAAGTGCGCGTTTCAAAAGCTATTTTCATTAGGCTATTTCTTCACCACCCAG
>DKGH01000152.1 GCA_002453165.1 Verrucomicrobia bacterium UBA6775 | reverse complement strand
CCGTCCTTCAGTTCCTGCGGATCCTTCTCGTGGCGCTCCACCGGAATCCAGCCCGGTGCGATCATGTTGACCGTGATGTTCCACGGCGCCAACTCGTGGGCGAGGCTGCGGTTGAAGCCGTTCTGACCGCCCTTGGCCGAGACGTAGGCGGTGAACGGTGTCACGCCCAGATGAAACACCTCCGAGCCGATGTTGATAATGCGACCCCAGCGCTGCTTCTTCATGTGCGGCAAGACGGCGCGTGTCACGAGGTACGGGCTCTTGATGAAGAAATCGAGCATGCTCTGGTAAAAGTCCCAGTCGTATTCCTCGATCGGCATCTGCGGCTGATCCGGGGTGGCATTGAGAATCACGATGTCGATCGGGCCAAGTTTCTCCCCGGCCTCGGCAACCAGCCGGTTCACGTCGGCCTCTTCGGTGACGTTCGCGCGAATCATCGCCCCCTCGGACCCGGTAGCCTCAAACTCGGACAACGCCTGCGCGGCGCGTTCCTCGTTGTTAAAATAATTCATCGCCACCTTGGCGCCCGCTTGGCCAAGTGCAACCGCCATGCGTTTGCCCAGACCGGTGGAACTCCCCGTGACAAGGGCGGTTTTACCTTCCAGTGAAAAAATCTCCGTACTCATTTCCTATTTTGAGAGGCCGGGAACGCTACCAAAGTGGCAGCAGATTGAAAACCGCTTTTTCTGGAAAACCGGCTCACCCGCTTGGCCAAGCGGGTGGTTTGAATTGATCCATTGAACGATCGTCGCCCCCTTCACTCCCTTAACATTTTAACAAATACGTAACAAAAAACGTTTTTTGTTGTGAGGACCGACGACTTGTGCGTTGATGGACTTGTTTTCGGTTGCAGGAGCAACTGACACACAGAAAGAAACAGATATGGCACACTTCGTTAAACTAACGCAGGCATCGCTCAACGGTTACCCCGAAGAGGATACCCAGGTGCTATTCAACCTCGACACAGTCATCTCCGTTGAACCGGTGGGTGACAAATCCGTGATTCAAACCCGATGGGGCCGCGTCACGGTACGTGAAGATCTGGATAGCATTCTGGATCAGGCACATGCCGACCAAGCCGGTGTATCCGCACCGCAACTCGATTCGATCAATCGAATCAACGAGGAGTCACTCTCCTTGTAAAACACGGGCGAAAGCTCGCTTTGAAAAACTAAATAAGAACTGACCCGCAGCCGGTTGCTCCCGAAAGGACGCCGGCTGCGTTTGCTTTTCAAATGCTAACCTACCTTAAAAAATACCCTCTTTGCTTTTCGCTGATGGGCATATTGAGGCGTTCCATGACCTGCAACATGTCCTCCCACACTTGTCTCTTCACGGCCCATGATTGGTTGCGCAACAGGTAGGACGGATGAAAGGTCGGCATCACCGGCACGCTCCGATACGACTGCCACTTGCCCCGTAATTTTGTAATCCCGGTCGTCATATTACCAAGCAAGCCCCCTAAAGCCGTTGCACCCAAAGCAACAATTACTTTTGGCTGAATGATTTCAATCTGTCTATCAAGATAAGGAAACCAGAATTTTATCTCATCCGGCCTTGGTTTTCTATTTCCAAAAACTTGGCCAAGGGTATCAGGGCGATATTTTACTATGTTTGCGATATAAACATTTTCGCGATCAAAATTAGCAGCTAATAATATTTTTGTTAGCAACTGACCAGCTCTGCCCACAAAGGGTATCCCAGCTTTATCTTCTTCCTCCCCAGGAGCTTCACCTATAAGCATCAAATCTGCTTCTAGATTTCCAGAACCAAATACAAGATTAGCTTTTGACGCCAATAATTCAGGGCTTTTTTCAATGGTTAAGATTTCCTGCTTGATGATTGACATAGCAGAATTTTTATCATCTACTCCTAACCTAGGACTGTCGTATATACTATTGCCAACTTTGGGCTTCGCAATTACTTGAAGTGTCGATCTAGACTGTTCACCTTGGTTTTCGGATAAAGAATCCGGTGCAAACTTTGGCTGTTTTAGTATATTGAGTAGTTCAGGAGAGGCATAAACATGGTGCACTCCCTGCTGTTTGAGCGATTCCAAATGGCCAATGGTGGCATCAAGTAGTTGTCGGTACCCTCCGGACATCGAAGGAGATTAAGCCATCATCCGGATAAAGCACAGGCCAAGTTATTCACTTGGCCTGTCGCGAAGACGAATCGTAAAAAAATTTTACCCTCAATCAGTTGTTTCGATCCGCACGGGCCTTGAGTTGCGCCATAGCTTGAACCCAGCGATCATAAAAAACGTCAATTCCGGCCGTCTCTGCATCGCCCTCGTGAAAGAGGAACGCGTAGCGGAAGGAAATTTTCTCTCCCTTCTTAATTATCATATCTCCCACCCCCTTTTTTTTCCGCTCGAAATTATGGATCCCAAATGGATTGGCGGCAATCAGTCCGTAATCACGTGCGTGCCACCAAGTAGGATGACGCGGGTTGTCAGGGTGATCAAAGATAGCCACGCCAACGGTGTGCCCATCAATTTCACCCCAGTAATCGACCCACTTAGCACGCTTACCCCAAAGTTGCTTGTCCTTATCTCCAGCACTGTTAACTGCCTTCCCATTGGCCGTGGTTACCCCTTTTCCGTTGCTCAGGCGAAGGTTCGGATGAGTGCGTATCCCCATAGTACCCTCCTTGGTGTCGCCAAACTTCACGTCACCTTCAGAGGCATGGATGGTTACGTTGTACGAAACCAGCACTCCTTTTTGTGTCTTAAAAAAGCCGATGGAAGTCTGGTCGGTGCAGATCGTCTTTCCGTCCGGCCCGTTCCAGTTGTTCTTGGTCACAATCGAGCCACGCCGCCCGCCTTTGGCCCGCACCACCTCGGTCGGGACAATCTTGCCGGTCTTTTCCCCGATATGCCAAAAACTGATGCCGTTTACCTCGCCATGCGTGAACCAAAGAGAGGCATGATGCACATGATCCGTGGCCTCGCCCTCGACTTTTTTGAACGGATAATTTCGGGTCATGCCCACCCCATGCGGGCCGATGATCGGGTAGAGCACCGGCTTGTTATAGCCCTTGGTGATGTACTCCGTAAAAAGCTTGCCATCAATCTCGACGCGAAACTTATCGCCATCCTTCTTGATCTCAACCGGCCCGTCCTGGGCGTTCAATTCCGCCTGACCAAGCGCAACGGCAGCCACAAAAAACGAAATTATCAAACAAGATTTCATCTCCGGAGAAGATAGGATTGGCGATCATCCCGGTCAACGGAAATTCCCACGGCCCCGCAATCAAATGCAAACCACGCTTGGCAGAGCGTCGCCAGTTTCGTTAACTCGTTGCGTGGCAGGATTACTGCGCTTTATCGGATTGTTCAATGCCGCCGTCTGGATGGGTGGTTCAATCTT
>DKGH01000185.1:1000-15576 GCA_002453165.1 Verrucomicrobia bacterium UBA6775 | reverse complement strand
GGCCCGACCTCAGGGCATGAGCGGTTTCGGTGCCGGCTGGAGTGGCGATGCGCACCTGCTCTGGGACGGCGTGGTTGGCGACTCAAACACGGTGGAGTTTTCCGTTGGGGAAACAGGCAAATACGCACTGGCGATGCGATGGACTTTGGCGCCGGATTACGGGCTGTTCGAAGTGCGGTTGAATGGGAAAGTAATCGAGTCCAAACTGGATTTGTATTCGCCTGACGTCCGCTTGGCCAAGCTGCGTGAACTGGGTGAATTGGAATTGAACGCGGGCACGCAACGGATCGAGATCAAGTTGATCGGGGCCAACGCCAAGGCGAGCAAGTACCAAAACAAGGGTTACCTGTACGGGTTGGATTACCTGAAACTGACGGACTCGGCGCCCAAGCCGGTGAAGGTGGAAGAACCGGCGCAGACCGCTGTCGCTAAGGTGGATTTTGCCGAGGCGCGAACTTTGATGAAGCAGCATTGTTTTCGCTGTCACGGGGCAAAGAAGGTGAAGGGCAAGGTGAACCTTGAGGCCTTGGCCAAGCGGTCGGATGTTTTAAAAGACGTGGAGCTGGCGCGACACGCGGCGGAGGCGTTGGCCAAGGCGGAGATGCCACCGGAGGATGAGCCGCAGCCGGCCAAGGGCGAGCGGGCAAAGTTGGCGGCGTTTTTTGAAGGCTTCGTCGATGAATATGTGACGGCCAACACAACGCTTGAGCCGGTGGTGATGCGGCGGCTAAACCGCTACGAGTACAACAACGCCGTGCGCGATCTGCTGGAATTGCGCGGCGACATTTATCCGCTGCCGGAAAAGGTCGTTCGCTCAAGCCAATATTTCGATCCTGCCACTGGCCGGATGCCCAACGGCATGCGGGTGAGCAATCGTACGCTCGGCAAAAACCAGGTGGAGCGGCAGATTCTTTCCGGCGTGGATCCCTTCGCCATCGACCTGCAGGCCGAGCATGGGTTCAACAACCAGGGCGAGCAGCTCAGCATCCCGCCGATCCTGTTGGAGAGTTTACTGAAGCTTGGCCGGTCCATTGTAACTGCGAAGGAATTCGACGGCTACACGGAGTTGCGCGACACGTTTTTCAAGGACAACGGCGAGCCGGTGGCCAAGCGGTTGCGGCCGTTTTTGGAGCGGGCATTTCGTTCGCCGGTGAATGAGGCGACGCTAAACCGATACGCAGCCTTTCATGCCGCCGAGCAAAAACGCACCGGCTCGTACACGACGGCAATGAAGTCCGTGGTGGCCGCGGTGCTGGCTTCGCCAAAGTTTATTTACGTGGTGGAAACCAAGCAGGGCGCGGGTGAAAAAACGCCGGCGAGCGATTACGAACTGGCGCAGCGGCTGGCGCTGTTCCTCTGGAGCAGCATTCCGGACGAGCCGCTGCTGGCCGCCGCGCGCGAGGGCAAGCTGCGCCAACCGGCGGTGCTGGAGGCGCAGGTGCGACGCATGCTCAACGACCGCCGCAGCCGCGCCTTGGCCGAGAATTTCGCGCGCCAATGGCTGCGGCTCGATCAGCTCATCACGGCGGTGCCGGACTTCGACCGCTTTCAAATTTACTACTCGCGCATCGGCTGCGAGCAATGGAAGTTCGGCCTGCAAACGATGATCGAGCCGCTGCTGCTGTTCGAGAGCGTGCACGTGGAGGACCGCTCAATCATGTTGTTCGTGGACAGCAACTACGCATATCGCTCGGACGAATTGCAGGCGTGGTACAGCCAGCCCGAGGCACCCTTTGGTACGCGCGGCAATCGAAACCGCTTCGGCACCAACTCGCAGTCTTTCCGCAAACGCCAACTCACCACGCGGCGCGAGGGCGGCGTGATCACCACCGCTGCGGTGCTGACGATGACCTCCACGCCGCTGCGGACCAGCCCGATCAAACGCGGCGCATGGGTGGCCACGGTGATGTTCAACGACCCACCGCCGCCGCCGCCGGACGTGGTGCCGGAAATTGAAGCCGACGACGCAGCCATCGAGGCGAAGGGTCTGACTATTCGCGAGCGACTCAAGCAACACGCGACCGACCAATCTTGCGCCAGTTGTCACGCACGCATTGATCCACTCGGGTTTGTGCTGGAGAGCTTCGATCCCATCGGGCGTTGGCGTGATCAATACCGCGGTGGGCGCAACATCGACGCGAGCGGCAAGCTTTTTGGCGAGGCGGACTTCAAGGACATCGAGCAATTCAAGGACGCCATCCTCGCGCGGCCGGAGAAATTCATGCGCGCCTTCAGCGAACATCTGCTTAGCTACGCGCTCGGTCGCGAGTTGAAAGTCACCGACAAGCCGGCGGTCGACCGCATTACGCTTCGGGTGGCGGCTGATCATGGGCGTTTTTCCACCGTGGTGGTTGAGATTGCCAAAAGCATGCCGTTCCGTCATAAAACCGGCCAGAACGAAAGAAAATGAACGTATTAAAGAACACGAACATCCCGAGGCGCACTTTTCTGCGCGGTTGCGGTGCGGCACTGGCGCTGCCGATTCTCGACGTGATGCAAACTCGCGGGGCCAGTGCTTCGGCGCCCAGGCGCGTGGCGTTTTTCTACGTACCCAACGGCGTGGCGCAGGAGGCATGGCACCCGAAGGAGACCGGGCACAACTTCGCACTCAGCCGCACGCTGCAACCGCTGGAGCCGGTGCGCAAAAAGATTTCGCTCTTCACCAATCTCGACCGCGTGAAGGTCCCCGGGACCGACGGTCACGCGCAGGCCGGCACGTGTTACCTGAGCACGGCCGCGCCGGATGAACTTTCGCCCGCTGGTTACCCGCTCAAGCGTACCATCGATCAGGTCATTGCCGACACCGCCGGCAAGACCACGCCGTTCCGTTCGCTCGAGCTGTCGTGCAACAGCTTTACCGACAACAAGGAGTCGGTGTATTTCGACAACATCTCGTGGTACGGCCACGGGCATGTGGCGCGGTCGATCAAGGATCCGCGCAAAGTCTTCGAGCGCCTGTTCAACGTGAAGGAACATCAGGCCAACGCCAGCTTGCTCGACCTCGTGCGCGCCGATGCGAAGGATCTACAGGGCCGGCTGGGACGTCTCGACCGTCACAAGCTTGACGAGTACATGGACTCCGTGCGAACCGTTGAGCAGCAGATCGAGCGCATTACCAAGCAGCAGGTCGACCCTCGCGAACTCGGCCTCGAGCAGCCCGAAAAACTTTGGACCACCATGCGCCGTGACGAGTACATCCAGATCATGGGCGACCTAATGATCCTCGCGCTGCAGACCGACCTCACGCGCGTCAGCTCAATCATGGCCGCGCCCGAGCGCTGGGACACGCCGCTGCTATTCGAGGATGTTTTTGAGAAACCCATCCTGCACCACAGCATGACGCACTATCAAGGCAACCAGAATGTGCTGCGTGAATTGGAGATGCTCGATCGATTTTACATCGGGCAGTTTGCAAAAATCTGCCAAAAGATGGACGCCATCAAGGAAGGCGAGGGCACGTTACTGGACAGCATGATGTTCACCTACGGCTCCGGCCTCAGCAGCGGCATGCTGCACGAGTGCACCAACCTGCCGACCATCATCGCCGGCAGTGCGGGCGGCCGAATGAAAACTAACAGGCACGACCAGCACACCAAGGGCACGCCGATTGCCAACCTCTGGGTCTCCATGGCCCAAGCCATGGATTGCCCAATCAACAAACTCGGCGACAGCACCGGCACGCTGAAGCGGTTTCTCGCCTGAGAACCCCACCTAGCCAAGCGCTTGGCCAAGCGCGGTATTGTTGAAAATGGCGCTTGCATTCGGCTTGGCCAAGCGTATGTTGCCCCGCCGCTGAGCCCCACGTGGGTGGGTGCTCGTTGAAGCTGAGAAACAACCTGTTAACCTGAGTAACTTAACCTTTAACCCGGTCGCTCCGTCTTTGGACGCCTTTCTCCAGCGACTGGTTTTCCGAGGGAACATTACTCCCATTCTATCTAAAAATTGTGTCTATAACTATGGAAGAGGCCCTGGCGCAGAGCGAAACAAGCTTTGCCACCGGCCAAATTGTCAAGGGAACGATCATCGAGATTCGTTCGAAGGAAGTCATGGTCGATATCGGCTACAAGAGCGAAGGCTCTGTGCCGGCAAGTGAATTTGAAGACCTTGATGAGGAACTAAAAGTCGGCGACGAGGTCGACGTGCTCATTCTGCAGCTAGAGGATCGCGATGGCATGGTCGTGCTCTCCCACGAGCAGGCGGTGTTCAAGCAGAATTGGGATAACATCAAGGCAATCTGCGAAGAAGGGGGGCGCATCAAGGGTCGCATTAAGGCTGCCGTCAAAGGCGGCCTGATCGTGAACATCGGCGTGGAGGCATTCCTGCCGTCCTCACAAATCGACGTAAACACCCCAACCGACCTGGATGCCTACGTCGGCCAAGCGCACGAGTTCAAAGTCGTGAAACTGAATCTTGAGCGCCAAAACATCGTGCTGAGCCGCCGCGAGTTAATCGAGGAGGAACGCTCCGCACAACGCGCCAAGCTGCTCGACGAAATGGTGCCGGGTGACATCCGCAAGGGCACGGTGAAGAACCTGACCGACTTCGGTGCGTTCATCGATCTGAACGGGTTGGACGGCCTGCTGCATGTCACCGACATGAGCTGGGGCCGCATCACTCACCCCTCGCAGTTGCTGGTCGTTGGACAGGAGCTGGAGGTCGTGGTGCTCGATATCAACAAGGAGAGCGAGCGCGTCAGCCTTGGCCTGAAGCAGAAGCAGGAAAACCCGTGGGAGAACATCGACGAGAAGTTTCCCATCGGCGAAAAGGTTTCCGGAAAGGTGGTCAATCTCATGCCGTACGGCGCGTTTGTGGAACTAGAACCTGGCATCGAGGGGCTGGTGCACGTCACCGAGTTGTCCTGGACCAAGCGCATCAACAAACCGTCCGAGGTGCTCAAGGCCAATCAGGAAATCGAGGCGGTCGTTCTGGGCATCAACCGCGACGAGCAGAAAATCTCCCTCGGTGTGCGTCAACTCGAGACCAACCCGTGGGATCTGGCTGAGGAGAAGTACCCGGTCGGCTCAAAGGTCACCGGCAAGATTCGCAACCTTACCAGTTATGGTGCCTTCATGGGGCTGGAGGAAGGTCTCGATGCAATGATCCACGTGTCCGACATTTCGTGGACGCGCAAGATCAACCACCCGTCCGAAGTGCTCAAGAAGGGCATGGAAGTCGAGGCACAGGTGCTCGAGGTCGATCGCGAAAACCAGCGCATCTCCGCTGGCATCAAGCAACTGGCCGAGGATCCGTGGGAAACCATTGACAACTACTACAAGGTCGGCGACCTCGTCACCGGCAAGGTCTCCAAGCTCGCGAGCTTTGGTGCGTTCGTCGGACTCGAGCACGACATCGACGGCCTGGTGCATATCAGCCAGGTCAGCGAGGATCGCATCGACAAGATCAAGAATGCCCTCAAGGTGGGCGAGGAAGTCAGCGCCCGCGTGATCAAGATCGACCGCGCGGATCGCCGGATCGGCCTCTCCATCAAGGCGGCCAACTACTCGCAGGAACAGCTCAAGGAAGAGGAAGCCGTGCTCGACTCCCTCAAGCCGGGCGAGGATCTCGTGGCCCTGCAGCATGCGTTCGACACTCTCGGCGACGAGGATGCCGAGGGCGATGCGGCTGCCGAAGCCCCCGCCAAGGAGGCTGCAGCCGAGGCACCGGGCGAGGAGGCATCTGCTGAAGTTGCCCAAGCGGAAGAGGAAGCTCCCGCCGCCGAAGAGGCGCCAGCCGAAGACGGCGAAGCTTCATCCGAGGAATAAACCGAACCTCAATTCCTTTCGACGGGCAGGATTTTCCTGCCCGTTTTTTTTGTGACCAAGCGCTTGGCCAAGCGGTCGAATCTCGACTTTCGACAGGTGAACCGCCATAAATCTCTGCGCTTTTTATGGGCATCACCGAAGAACTCGAATGGCGCGACCTGATCTCCGACTGCACCGACCTGGAGGGGCTGCAGGAGCGCTTGGCCAAGGGGCCGATCACCCTGTACTGCGGTTTCGACCCAACGGCTGACAGCCTGCACGTGGGCAGTCTCGTGCCGCTGCTGGCGTTGCGCCGCTTCCAGGTATGCGGGCACCATCCAATCGCCGTTGCAGGCGGGGCGACCGGCTCGATCGGCGATCCCAGCGGAAAGACTGCCGAGCGCCAACTCCTCACGCACGAGCTGTTGAAGGCCAACATCGAGGGGGTCAAGGTTCAGCTTGGCAGCTTCATGGAATTTGAGGGAGTGGAGAATGCAGCACAGCTGATCGACAACGCAGACTGGACCGCGCCGCTGTCGTTCCTCGACGTGCTTCGCGACATCGGCAAGCACTTCAAGGTCAACGCCATGGTCTCGAAGGAAAGCGTGCGTGCGCGGATGGAGGATCGCGACGTGGGCATCAGCTACACCGAGTTCAGCTATATGATCCTGCAGGCGCTTGATTTTCATCATCTTTGCGAAACTCAGGATTGTGAACTGCAGATCGGCGGCAGCGACCAGTGGGGAAACATCACCGCCGGGATTGATCTCATCCACCGGAAACAAAACCGGCAGGCGTACGGCTTAACGCTCCCGCTCATCACCAACGCCGACGGGACCAAGTTCGGCAAGACCGAGAGCGGCGCCGTCTGGCTCGACGTCAACCGCACGAGCATCTATCAGTTTTACCAATTCTGGGTTCGGGTCGATGACCGGGACGTGGTTCGCTATCTCAAGTACTTCACATTTCTCAGTCGAGACGAGGTGGAGGAACTGGCCAGCCAACACGAAGCCGAGCCGCACGCCCGGATTGCCCACAAGGCGCTCGCCCGGGAGGTGACAACGCTGGTTCATGGCGAAGAGGCGGTGACGGAGGCGATTCGCGCAAGTGAGATTTTGTTCGGTGGCGAACTAGAAGGAATCACCGAGGCGACCATCCGGGAGGTGGCCGGCGAAGTGCCAACCTGTGAACTGTCGACGGATCGCTTCGGCGGCGAAGGATTGTGGCTCCCGGAGTTGCTGCACGAGGCCGGCTTGGCCCAGTCACGCGGCCAGGCCCGCAAGGACGTCAAAGGCGGTGGCGTGTACGTGAACGGCAAGCGCATCGACGACGAGCAACACAAGCTGACCACCAGCGATTTGATGTTCGAAAAATACGTGTTACTGCGTCGCGGCAAACGCAACTACGCCGTGGTAATCTCCGGTTAAAATGGGTGAAGAACAGACCAGAGCTGACGGGCTCGAATGGTACGTGGCACACGTGAGGCCACGCTGCGAAAAGAAACTCGTCGAGCACGGGAAAATTTACAATTTCCCGACCTCGCTGCCGACGTACAAGAGCATCAAAAAATATCGGGGCAAAGAGGTCTCATTCGATAAACCGCTTTTTCCGGGCTACGTTTTTCTTCGGCTAAACCACGAAACCCACAAGGTGGCCATCCAAAGCAACTACGTGGCAAACATGCTGGATGTCATCGATCAACAGGAATTTGAGGATCAGCTGGAGGACATCCTTTTTGCGCTGGAGCAGGAGGTGGAAATTCGACTGGAACCCACCATCGAGGTCGGTTCCCGGGTCATCGTCAAGTCCGGTCCGCTGCAAGGGCACGAAGGCTGGGTGGAGGAACGCTACGGGATGACCACCATTTTATTGCGGCTGGATTTCATCGGCCAAGCGGCTGCAGTCAAGGTTCAGGCCGGGACGCTCGAGTTGATTTAAAAACTCAAGGCTGGCCAAGCGGCTGATTTGTTGGCATTTTTAGGTCTTTCGCAATGTCCGTGGCCAAAAAAGCCCCCAAGCGCTCGGGGATTCTCGCCGGTGGAAACTGGATCATTGATCAGGTCAAAATGATCGATGTCTACCCTCAGCGGGAGCAGCTTGCCAACATCCACGGCCCGGCCGTGACGGGAACCGGCGGTTCACCCTACAATTTGTTGGTGAACATGGCCAAGCTCGGGGCCGACGTGCCTCTTTCCGCGGCCGGGCTGGTCGGCAAGGATGCCTTTGGCCAACTGATTCAGGACGACTGTAAAAAATTCAAGATCGACACCAAGTTCCTCACTGCCACCGCCGATGCGCCGACCTCATACACAGATGTCATGACGGAACTCAAGGGCGGCAACCGCACGTTTTTTCACAATCAGGGAGCCAACGCCGTATGGGACGGTCGCGACCTTGATTTTTCGAAAACCAAGGCCCGTTTTTTCCACCTCGGCTATCTGCTTTTGATGGAGACTCTTGATGGGGCAGATAAGAAATTTGGCACCAAGGCAGCCAAGCTGCTGGCAGCGGCGCAGTCGGCCGGCCTCAAGACCAGCATCGATGCCGTGAGCGAGGACAGCGATCGTTTCGCGGATGTCATTACCCCGGCGCTGAAGCACACCGACTACTGCATGCTGAACGAAATCGAGGCAGGCAAGACGACCGGCTTCAAGATTCGGCAGGACGACGGCAAGCTGGACACCGTGGCACTGCGACATGCGGCCGGCGCGCTGCTCCAACTCGGCGTGGGAGAGCTGGTGGTGATCCATTTTCCCGAGGGTGGTTTTGTGCGGACTCGTAAGGGTGAGGACGTCCTGCAGTCGTCACTGCGCATTCCGGCCAAAGAAATTGTCGGCGCCGCCGGCGCGGGAGATGCGTTTGCCACCGGGATGCTGCTTGGCCTGCACGAGGGCTGGGAATTGGACAAGTGCCTACAGACTGCCGTTTGTGCTGCCGCGGCCTGCCTGTCGCACGCCTCATGCACGGGCGGGATGAAGTCGCTTCGAAGCGTCCAGGCCTTGGCTAAGAAATACAAATACCGGCCCAAGCTGGAGAAACCCCTGTAGCGAGGCGGCCAAAAAAACACCCTGCTTGGCCAAGCGGAGTGTCTTCAAAAATTAAGTTCCGAAAAGTCTACTTGTTGACGCGCTCCATGTACTTGCCTTCGCGCGTGTCGACCTTTAGCCGCTCTCCATTCTTGATGAAAAGCGGGGCCTGAATTTTTTTCCCAGTCTCGAGCGTGATGGTTTTCATCACGTTGGTGGTGGAGTCGCCCTTCACCCCTTCCGGGGCATCGGTTACGGTGAGCACCACACTCGACGGCAGCTCGACCACGGCGGGATTCCCCTCGATGAAGGTGACCTCCACGAGGCAGTTTTCCACCATGTAATCCACGGCGTCGCCGATCAGGTCGGGTGTGATGGTGACCGGCTCGTAGGTCTCCGGGTCGGTGAAAACGAAATCATCCCCGTCGCGGTAGCTGTATTCCATCTTCCGATGATCGAGCGGGACGACCTCAATTTTCTCGGTGGAACTCAACCGGATATCGAATGATTTACCGGTGCGAATACTCCGGAGCGTGGCCTGCACAAACGCACGCAGATTGCCCGGCGTGCGGTGCTGACACTCCAACACGACAGCCACCTCGCCCTTGTGCTTGATGGCCATTCCCTTTCGAAGATCGTTTCCTGAAGGCATGATCAGTTCTTCGTTTCTGCAAGAAACGGGCGCGAACGTAACGAACCTCGGTCGGTTTTCAAGCCCGGAATGACAACGGACTCGGCGTTATTTGCGCGAATCATTCTTGAACCGGAACGGGGCCTTGCCGCTGATGGCCGTGCTGGTAATGGAGGGGCACCAAAATTTCTCGACGTGTTTCACGACCAAGTCCGTGCCCTCGAAGTGGCTGACGAACGGCCGCTTTTTCGGGTTGTACATGGTGTCGGTCATGTCCCGCATGAGGACGACATTCTTGCCGATGTTGACCATCTGCCGGATGCCGACCGGCCGGCCAAGGACGCACATGTTCAGGTGCACGCCCATGAGAATGACATTTTCAATGCCGTGTTGCGCGAACAGGTTGTAGGTTTCCTGTCCGTTGTCGGTGATAGCATCGCGTTCGTCGTCGATCTCGATGAGGTCGATTTGGCGCGTCCACGCCTCACGGATGGGGAATTCCTCCTCGCAATCGCAGCCCATGTCGGTGTCGTCGATCGGCAGCTCGGTCTCACGAAACTTGTCCGGCCAACACCAGTTGGTTCCCCAGCGAACGTCCTTGGAAAGCGGCTTGGGCGGCTTAGCGCTGGGAGCATTTTGCGCACGCTTGCGAGCCGGTGTGCCCTTGTAAAAATCGACCGTCGAACTAGGGGCGTGAATGATGAACATACCCTTCTCTCGGGCCTGCTTGATGATGGCGTTCATCGGCTTGGCCATCTCGACCACCCGCTTGGCCGCGTTTGGACACCAGTGGTCGTCCCACATGTCGACCACGATGACGGCGGTCTTGCCGGCCTCCCAGGTGACCTCGGACTCGACCGATTGATACTTGCCGCCGCTAGTCGCGGAGAGCGACTGCGAACGTGCCTTGAACGTGATGGGTGCGGAGAGGGCCATTGTGGCAGAAAAACCGATGCATGCGGCCAGAGCCAAGCGAGTGATTTGCATGGCGGCAGCTTGGCCAAGCGATGCCGGTTTGTAAAGCGGTTGGGCTACGGCTTGGCCTGCTTGAGGCTGGCGAGATAGGTGATCATGTCCACCAGTTCCTGCGGGGTCATCGTGGCCTGCAGGCCAGGTGGCATGATGCTGGTTGGCAGTTGTGTGCGGCTCACGATGTCGGCCGTCTTGTGCGTGGTCGAGATGCCTCCCGGCACTCGGAGCGTGACCTCGGCGTCTGTGCTGCTGGTGATGACACCCAGCGCCTCAGCGCCGTTTTTCAAATTGAGCAGCCATGCCTCGTAGCCAAACGAAATGCCGGCGCTTGGCTCGAGGATGGAGAGGTACAACGCCTCCTTGCCAAGCTTGGTACCGATGCCAGAAAGCTTGGGTCCAAAATCGATTCCCTTGCCGCCGACTTGATGGCAGGTGGCACAGGCGCTTTGCGGCCGGAAGAAAACCTTCTCGCCATTGGCGATGTCGCCCTTCATGGCGACCAGCTTGGCCAAGGGCGGCAGCGCTTGGCCAAGCCCCTGCGGTGCGGGGAAGAGCTTGGCCGCAGCCGTGCTGATTTCCTTCCAACGAACACTGCGCAGGGCGTTGCCTGCGGTAAAGTTGAGGTCGGCCCCCAGCTCCCCGGCCTGTGCGGCCTTGATGAGCGCTGCGGCACCGGTCTTGGACTTGGCCAGGCCGTTGACTGCAGCTGCGCGGAGGGCGAGCGGTTTTTTGTCATGCTTGGCGGCGTTCAACAGGATCGGTTCCCCCTCGGGCGATTGTGCGTTTGCCAGAGCCTGAGCGGTGTTCAATGCGGCCTTGGTATCGTTGCCGGTGATCGCGGCGCTGATGAGCTTGAGCCCGGGCTCAGTGAGGGCCAGTCGCATCGCCTCGACCCCGGTGGAGTCCTTCGGGTGAGCCTGAGCAAATCGAATCAACTCCGCCTCGTGTCCCTTGAGCTTGAAGTCGCGGACGATCTCAACGAACGCCGGTTTGCCCTTCGACGCTTCTAGAATACTCAGGACAACTTTCTTGAGCGACGGATTCGCCTCGATATCGAGATTCTTCAGCCGCTTGAGCGCCTCCAGTTGGACGCTTGTCTGGGCGGTCGTTTCGCTTGGCCAAGCGGCGGCCAGTCCAACTGCGATGATTAGGAAAATGCGGGAGACGATTTGCATGCCGATGACGTCAGCTTTTCTCAATGCAGGCGTAGGCATTGTGGTTGTGGATGCTCTCGAAATTCTCCGCCTCAACCCGGTACCATGTGATGTGCTTGTGCGCCTTGAGCCGCAGGACAATGTTGCGAACCAGATCCTCGACGAACACCGGGTTTTCGTAAGCCCGCTCGGTGACGGCCTTTTCGTCCGGCCGCTTGAGCAGCGAATACAACTCGCAACTGGCCGACTCCTCGACGAGCGCGATCAGGTCCTCGATCCACACCGTCTCCGACGAGCGGATGGCCACCGTGACCTCACCGCGCTGATTGTGTGCGCCGTACTCGCTGATGGCCTTGGAGCACGGGCAAAGCGTCGCGACCGGTACGCACAGCGTCATAACAAAATCAATCTCCGTTCCGGTGGCGTTGGCCTCGAAACGCACGTTGTAATCCATCAGCCCCTCGCGCCCGGTGACCGGTGCCTTCTTCGTGATGAAATAGGGAAATTCAATCTCGAGGTGAGAGTTGTTGGAATTGAGCCGCTGCTGCATACTGGAGAGCAGATCGGGGATATTCTCGACGTGGATCATCTCCCCGTGCGAGTTGAGCACCTCGACAAACCGGCTCATGTGCGTGCCCTTAAACTCCATCGGCAGATCGACGAACATGCCGATGGTGGCGATGGTGTTTTGCACCGCATGAGCACGGTCGCGCACCTGAATGGGGAACCGCAGCCCACGTACCCCGACCTTGTCGATCGGCAGTTCACGGGTGTCCCGAGTGTTTTGTTCGTCGTGAAGCGGGGTATTCGCGGCGACTGTTGCTGAAGGCTCGTTTGCCATAGCGGTCATCGTAGCAAGAGCGTGCCGCCTTGCCAAACGGCGAAACGATCAGCGCCCGGCCAGGTGCGGCGCGACGACTTTCGTCCAGAGAGCGTAGCCCTTGGCATTGAGATGCAGCCCGTCGCCGACAAACAGCTCGCGCCTCGGCTTGCCATCCTCCCCGAGCATCGGCTCCCAAATGTCAATGACCTCGAGCCGGTCGTTCGTCTTGCAAAACTCCCGCACCATGCCGTTTGCCTCGCTCATTTTACCGGCCAATTTCCAGCGGCTAAGGCTTGGCTTGATGGTGATGAAAGAAATCCGCGCCTCGGGCAGTTTGTCGCTCACCGTTTCCACGAATTGCTTGAAGTGTGCCAGGATGATCTCAGGGCTTTTGCCGCGCGACATGTCGTTGTCACCGGCATAGAGCACCACGTGACTTGGCTTGTACGGGACCACGATACGATCGGCAAAATGGATCGAATCAATGATCTCCGACCCACCGAATCCGCGATTGATCACCGGATGCCCCGGGAAATCCTGTTTCATGGTTTTCCAGCCACGGATACTTGAGCTGCCGATGAAAACGATCCCACCGGGAGCGGGTGGTTGTTTTTTGTCGGCCTCCTCGAATGCGGCAATTGTACTTTCCCATCGTTCCGGGCTGCTGTAGTAGGCTCGCGAATTCGCGGCAAGCACCGGCTTGATGGCAGCCTTCCAAACCGCATACCCGACTGCACTCAGGTGCAATTGATCCGCAACATACAACTCCGGCTTCGGCTTGCCATCGGCTCCGAGCATCGGGGTCCAGACGTCGATGAAATCCAGCCGCATATCATCGCTACAATACTCGCGGACAAGTTGGTTGGCTTGTTTTATTTTTGCTGCGTTGGCCCACTGCTTGGGGCTTGGCTTGATGGAGACGAACGCGATGCGTGTCCCCGGCAATTCAGCACGGACCCTCTTAACGAACACATCGAAAAACGTGGCGATGCCACCTGGCGATGCCCCCCTTCGAATCTCATTCCCCCCGGCGTACAACACAATCTGCCTTGGCTTGTACGGCAGGATGATCCGGTCTGCATAACGAGTGGCATCCTGAATTCCAGCACCGCCAAACCCGCGGCGGATCACCGTACCAACCGACGAGCGAAAGTCCTGCTCCAGCGTCTCCCAGCGCTTGATGCTGGAGCTGCCGATGAACAGCGTGCGGTTTTTCTTTGGCGCCTTTGCACGATCCGCCTCGAGGAAGGCCTTGATTTCCTTGTCCCAACGGCCCTGCTTAGTTTCGCCGAAAACCGGCATGGCTGTGCATAAAATGACCAGCCAAGCGGCGAGCATCGCAGGTAAGGCCAAGCGGCGTTTTTCTATTCGTCCCATGAGCGTGGCGCGGATGTTACCGATCTTTTCCAGCTTGGGAAGCCAATTGAACGCTTGGCCAAGCGCTTGGTTTTGGCTTCAAACCGCCAAGCGCTTGGCCAAGACTGAGCCCATGCCGGAAGCGTTGGCTACAGACGATTACCTGCCGCTGGTTCGGGCCGCGTTGGCCGAGGACATCGGCAGTGGGGACGCTACCACGCTGGCACTCGTGCCGGAGGACGCCCTCTCCACGGCGGTGATGATCGCGCGGGAACCGCTGGTAATGGCCGGCGTGGATCTGGCGCTGGCCTCGTTTCAGGAGGTCGACGAACGAATCGATTTTGGTATCGAGGTGCGGGACGGTCAGGACGGGGATTTTTACCAACCACTGCTTCGACTGCAGGGGCCAACCCGTGCGTTGCTGACCGCCGAGCGCACAGCGCTCAACTTCGTCCAGCGCCTTTCCGGCGTGGCGACGTTGACGGCGCAGTTCGTCCAGCAGGTGGCCGGCACCAACGTCCAGATTCTCGACACCCGCAAGACCACACCCGGTTGGCGTGCGTTGGAAAAATACGCCGTGGCCTGCGGCGGCGGCACCAATCATCGCATCGGCCTCTATGATCAGGTGATGATCAAGGACAACCACCTTGCTACGCTGGAAGGAAACATGGCCGAGGCAATTCGGCGTGCCCGGGAAAACTATCCCGACCTGAAAATCGAAGCCGAGGCTGACACCATCGAGCAGGCTCAAGCTGCCGCCGAGGCCGGTGCGGATATCATCCTGCTGGATAACATGTCGTGCGATGAATTGCGGCAGGCGGTCGGGCTGATTGAGGGCCGGGCAAAGACAGAGGCCAGCGGCGGGGTGACTCT
>DKGH01000185.1:0-584 GCA_002453165.1 Verrucomicrobia bacterium UBA6775 | reverse complement strand
GACATCGCGCTCGACTTCGATCAACTGTCCTGAACCTTGGCCAGAGCCGCCAACGCAGCCTCCGTCTCGGCCGCTTTTTTGCTGCTGCCCTTCCCCTGGCCAAGCGCTTGGCCAAGGTGTTTCACGACCACCTCAAACTCGCGGTCGTGATCCGGCCCGGTTGAGCTCAGCATTTCATACGTTGGCGCCTCCTCGGACTCGGCCTGAAGCAGTTCCTGCAGCTCACCCTTCGGGTTTTTGATCGCCTCAATCTTGTCCGGGTTGGCGAGTTCCTCGGCAAATGTCCGCCGAACAAAATCGCTTGCCGCGTCCATCCCGCCATCAAGAAACAGCGCGGCAACGAGCGCCTCGAGCGCGTCCTCGAGCGCGGAGACTTTACCCCTCTCAAAATCGGCCCGCTGTCCCCGGCTCATGACAAGGTGTTCCTCCAAGCCAAAAGGTGCGGCCTTGGCGGCAAGGGATGTGCCGTTGACCAGTGCTGCCCGGGCCTTGGTCAGCGTGCCCTCGTCGCGGTCGGGATGAAGCGTGTACAGCGCGTCAGAGATCACCGCCTGCAGGATGGCGTCCCCGAGAAACTCCATCCG
>DKGH01000121.1 GCA_002453165.1 Verrucomicrobia bacterium UBA6775 | reverse complement strand
ATCCGGCACTCGATGCTCAGTTCGTCGTCGTACTCGGCAAAGGCGAAATACTTGAGATGCACTTCCGACACCGGAAAAAAGATTCCCTCCTCCTGATACTCAAGGAACGAGGTGCCGAGGTGCCGGAAAAACTCCCCCCGGGCCGCCTCCAACAGGTCGGGGTAGCGGCCGTAGTAGACATGATTTCCCACCGTGCAGTCGGCGTAAGTGACTCGGTGTACGTGGGTAAAAATCTCCGCAGGCATGCCGCAGGATAACGGCGCATCGGCACCGGTTCAATCGCCGCGATTTCTGCTGGCGTTTTTCGGCTGACCCGCTACGTTTCGCGGCCATGTCTTTCCTGCATAAACAATCGGGTAGGCGTCTGGCCAAGTGGATTGGACTCGCCGGACTTTTTGTGATGACCGCCGGAGGCGCGGTCGCGAACCAGCCTAAGTGGATTTGGAGCAACCAAAACGCGAAGGACGGCGAAACGGTGTTCTTCCGAAAAGCGATCAAGCTGAACAAGGAAACCAAGTCAGCCAAGCTGACAATGTCCTGTGACAACGGCTTTGAGGCGTTCGTGAACGGCAAAAAGGTTTTGGTCGGCAGCGACTGGGGCAACGCACAAAAAACGGACGTCAAAAAGCACCTCAAGCCGGGGATGAACCTGATCGCGGTCAAGGCTTGGAACGATGGAGGCGTGGCCGGTCTGGTGGGAAAACTCGAGGTGGTCAGCATCACCGACCGGCACAAGGCGTACACCACCGACAGTACCTGGCGCTCAAGCAGCAGCGGGGCCAAGGGCTGGGAGACGCTCGGTTTCGATGCCAAGGGCTGGAAGACATCGACCGAAACCGGCAAGCTGGGAGACAACCCATGGGGCAATGTCTTCGTGCTGGCGCAACAGGGCGGTACCGACGTTAAGAAAAGTAATCCGGCCGACCTCAAGCTGGCCAAGGGCTTCAAGTCCGAGTTGCTCTACACCGTGCCGAAGGGTTCGCAAGGATCGTGGGTTGCCGTCTGTGTGGACGACAAGGGCCGCATCATCGCCAGTGACCAGGGCGACAAGGGGCTTTACCGGATCGACCCGCGCGGCGACGAGATCAAGGTCGAGAAGCTCAATATCAACATTTCCAGCGCACAGGGTTTGCTCTACGCGCACGGTGCTTTGTGGGTGAACATCAACGGCCGAAACGCCGGTGTCCATCGCCTGACCGACACCAACGGCGACGACCAGTATGACAAGGACGAATACCTCAAGCCGATGCAGGGTGGCGGCGAACACGGCCCACATGCCCTCGTGCTCAGCCCGGATAAACAGCACATTTATGTGATGGGCGGTAACATGACCAAGCTGCCGAAGATGGACGGCTCTCTCGTGCCGACCAACTGGGATGAAGATCTCCTTCTCAAGCGCCTACCAGATGCCCGGGGTCATGCCGCGAACATCCGTGCGCCCGGAGGCTGGATCGGCCGCTTCGACAAGGACGGCAAAAACTGGGAGACCGTAGCGATGGGCTTCCGAAATAGTTACGACATGGCCTTTAACATCGACGGCGAACTGTTCGCCTACGATTCCGATATGGAGTGGGACGCCGGCACACCTTGGTATCGTCCCACCCGGCTTTACCACATCGCCAGTGGCGCAGACTTCGGTTGGCGCACCGGCACAGGCAAATGGCCGCAATGGTACCCGGACGCGCTGCCGCCGCTCTACGATATTGGCCCCGGTTCACCCGTGGGCGTGATCTCCGGCCTCGGAGCCAAGTTTCCGGCCAAGTACCAGAAGGCCATCTACTGCCTCGATTGGACCTACGGCACCATGTCCGCGATGTTTCTCACCCCGTCCGGCGCCTCCTACACCGCCGAGCGCGAAGAATTTGTGGCCAGCTCGCAGATGCGCATGACCGACGCTGTGATCAACCCGTACGACGGCGCGATGTATTTCACCGTGGGCGGACGCGGCGGCCAAAGCGCCCTGCACCGCGTAACCTACGTCGGCGATGAAAGCACCGCCCCGGCCAAGGCCGCAAGCGATCACACAGCAGACCGCAAACTCCGCCGCAGCCTCGAGGCATTGCACAAGCCCAATGCCGCCGGCGCCGTGGCCAAGGCGTGGAAGTATCTTGGCCACAAGGATCGCCACATTCGCTGGGCGGCACGCATCGCCATCGAACATCAACCCGCCGCCGAGTGGCAGGCCAAGGCTCTGGCCGAGAAAGACCCCCAGGCTGCACTGACCGCGCTCTGTGCCCTCGCCCGCCAAGGCGATGCCAGCCTGCAGGGCAAACTCATTGCCTCACTCAACAAGCTGAACTGGGCCACGTTGACCCCGGCGCAACAGGCCGAATTGCTGCGCGTTTACCAACTAGCATTCATTCGCATGGGCAAACCCTCCGAAGCCATCGCGGCATCTGTAGAGAAGATTCTCGACCCGGTTTATCCCGCCCCGATGGCCTCGCTCAACCGGGAGTTGTGCACCCTGCTCGTTTACCTCGAGTCACCCAACGCCGCAGTCAAAACGCTGGCGTTGATGTCCCAGAGCACCGACCAGACCAAGCACAACTGGAGCAACGATCTACTTAACCGCAACGCCGGTTATGCCCGCGCGTTTGCCGCCACCGCAGCCTCCTCACCTCAGCGCGATCAGATTCACTACGCCAAGGAACTTAGAAACCTGAAAAACCACTGGACCGACAAGCAACGGCTTGAGTACTTCCGCTGGTACCGTAAAGCCGAAAGCTTCAAGGGCGGTAACAGCTTTGCCGGCTTCCTGAACAACTTCCGCAAGGAAGCCCTCGCCAATGTGCCGAAGGAACTGCTGCCTGAAATCGAGAAAATTCAGAAAGCCCCGGTCAACGACGGCCCGCCGTTCAAAATCGACACCGAGCTTTCGCTCGGCGTGACTCCTCCGATGAAGTTCGACAAGGCCGAACTCAAGGTCAAGGCCGGTGCCGGCGTGGAGCTTGCCTTCACCAACAACGACCCGATGCCGATGATGCACAACCTGCTCGTCATAGAGCCGGGCTCACGCGTGGATATCGTCACCAAGGCCGCCACTATGGGTGCGGCCGGGATGATCAACAGCTTCGTGCCCGAGAGCGACAAAGTCCTCGCCGCCACGCCGCTCGTGCTGACCGGCAACACCTACAAACTCTACTTCAAGGCCCCAACCAAGCCGGGCAAGTACGAGTACGTCTGCACCTACCCGGGGCACGGCTTCTCCATGTGGGGCACTCTGGTGGTTGAATAGAACAACAGCCCAACCCGTTTTTCACAAAAGCGCCGGCAACCACCGGCGCTTTTTTGTTCGATAGAGGTAGGGACGGCTGTCCCCAGCCGTCCTCATAAAATCAGGCGCGCTGATATAGCACGCCCTACCTTGCCGGGGACAGGAATGTCCCCGCTCTTGATAATAGCCTCCACCAGAATCAGCAATATGACGTATGCATCTTGCCTCCCGACTGGGGCGTAGCCCATTTCAAATCTGAGCTTCGTAATGTCGCAGGCTACCTTCGTCGAAACACACAAATGTCACTTCCATCGAATGATTGCCGCTTTCTAGAAATTCCCTGGTGGTTCCCATGGCAATTCGGGCAGCCGGACCGGGCGGAAAGCCGTATGCGCCTGTGCTGATCGCCGGAAACGCAATTGTTCGGATGTCGTGTTCGACGGCCAACTGGAGTGAGTTCCGATAACAATTCTCAAGAAGCCTTGATTCATGGTCTGACTCTTCAAACCAAACTGGCCCGACGGTGTGGATGACGTATTTGGCCTTAAGGCTGTAACCCTTGGTGAGGCGCGCCTCGCCTGTGGGGCAACCACCCAAGGCCAGGCACTCTTGGAGCAACCCGGGGCCGGCAGCCAAATGAATTGCCCCATCCACACCATCGCCACCATTGAGGCGTTCATTCGCCGCATTGACAATTGCGTCAAACTCAAGTCGGGTGATGTCGCCCTGAAGAATTTGAATACTGTACACGTTAAGTTAAATCGCCGACGCGATAACTCACGCCGACGCAGAGAAAATCTTATCGCATGATAAAAACACAATCAACAAAAAAACCTCCGCAGCATTGATCCACTGCCCCGGTCTACTCCCCGCTTCCGACAAGGCGGCGGGCGATGAAGGTGCGGAGCTTGGGTATTTTGCAATTCGAGATGAAATCGATGGCGGCGGTGCGGTCGGCAGCCACGGCCGGGTTGATTCCGAACCAGATCATCAATGGCAAAACAGGATCCTTGGCGAACGTGTCCTTCGCGGCCAACGCGCTGGCCAATTCCCAGCGCTTGGCCAAGGGCAGCAGGCGCAGCACGGAGGCCAGATGCAGTTGAACCAGCCCGGACGACTCGGACTTGGCCAAGCGGACGAACCTGTCGAGCGCCGCGTCGGAAACGGCTCCGGCATCCGTCAGTAACTTGATAGACCAGACGCGGACGTGCTCGTTTTCATCGTGCAACTGCTCCAGCAGCCAAGCCTCGTCCACCGCCCCGATACTGTGCAACACCCACATCGCACGCAACCGATGCGCCGCTGTCTTTCCGCTGCGGTACAACTCCAGCATCGCCTCGCGCGCTTTGCCAAGGTCTTCCCCAGCCACAGCACGCTCCTGCAACAAACGGCGGGCCACTCGGGAGTGCCACTCGTTTTTGTGCGTCTGCAGCTTGGCCAGTTGAAGCGAATCCATCTTGTGAAGAGGCTTGGCCAAGCGCTTGGTATCACCGTGCGAAATTTTGAAAATCCGGCCGCTTGTTCGATGCACGCCGTCGTTTTCGTGGCACTCGCCGATGTCCGACCAGTCGAGCACGTACACCCCGCCGTCCGGTCCGTAGCTCAGTTCCACCCCTCGAAACCACACGTCCTTGGTTTGCATGATATCCTCGACATGTTTGCCGACGTAACCCGCGCCCGCGCGATGCAGCGTATCCTGATTGATGCGCCGGCCGTGCAGGTTAAGCGTCATGACACGGCCGCGATATTTCTCCGGCCAATTGTCACCATTGTAGATGATCATGCCGCTGTGCGCGTGGCCGCCGCCGGCCGCATCCGTGGCCGAGGTCATGCCCTTTCGCTTCAGGTCGCCCCAGTCCTCGTTGCCGGCGTCCCAGTGGTAGTGATCCGCCGTCTGCGGGATTAACTCGTAGAGGTGTTTTTCAAAATGGTTGCCGTACATCCGCTTGTATCGCGCTCCGGGAACCCCATGCCAAAGATGACCGATCACGGTGTTGATGAAAAACAATTGCCCGTGCTCGTCCCAATCGTGCCCCCACGGATTGGTCGTGCCCTCGGCGACAACATCAAATGCCTCGGTCACCGGATGAAAACGGAAGATGCCACAGTTCATCTTCACCCGATCCGCAACAGGAGCACCCGGCTTGCCGATGTGGGAGGTGGCCAAGATTCCGTGACGCCCATACAACCAGCCGTCCGGTCCCCAGCGCAGACCGTTGACGACGTTGTGCCGTACGCGGTCGCTGTCGAAGCCGTCGAGCACAACCTCCGGTTCGCCGTCCGGTACGTCGTCGCGATTGCGATCCGGGATGAACAAAATGTTTGGAGCCGCCGCCACCCACACGCCGCTAAAGCCCACCTCGATGCCGGCAATGTGCGAACCCTTGTCCCAAAACACCTTTCGCTGATTGAGCACGCCGTCATTATTCGTGTCCTCAAAAATCAGGATGCGATCCTTCATCCGCGTGTCGAATCGCAGCTGAGAGTTGGCGTAGGTGTAACACTCGGCAACCCAAAGCCTGCCGCGGCTGTCCCATGCCATCGCAATCGGCTGCTGCACCTCCGGCTCTGCCGCGCTCAATTGAACCGTGAATCCCTCCGGCACAGAGATTCCCTTCAGGGCGTCCGCTGCACTCGTGAACGGAGAGGTCAATTCCTGTGTGTTGAACAAGGTCTGTTCCGCAGCCTGACTCGAGCAGGCCACGGCAACCAAAGCCGGAACAATCAAAAAACGATGCATCGTGTGGAGGCCGGATGAAACGCCTCCCGCCCCCAGCCGTCAATCCGGAACTCAGCGCCTTGACATCCCGCCGAGAGCCACAACAATCCCCGCCCCATGGCGGACATCGAATTCGAAAACGTGACCGCATTGGCCAAGGCCAATGTTTACTTTGACGGCAAAGTCGTCAGCCACACCATTATTCTCGCTGACGAAAGCCGAAAAACACTCGGGTTGATTTATCCCGGTTCATTTCATTTCGGCACGCAACAGGCCGAGCGAATGGAGATCATCGCCGGCACCTGTTCGGTGAAAGTTCAAGGCGAAGAGGCAGCCACTCAATACACCGAAGGGCAACACTTCGACGTCTCCGCAAAAAGCGGATTCGACATCGAAATCAAGGAAGGCATCTGTGAATACATCTGCTCGTTTGTCGACTGAGCCTTAACGATCCTAATCCACCATCCAAACCAGATCCTTCCACGGCGGCGTGTCGTTTGGTTGCGGTTGGCCCGGAGTGGTGCGGCCGTTTTGGATGATCTCGGTAATGCGCTTGGCCAAGCGCTTGGCCACTTTAGGGTGTTTCGCGATGAGATCGTTTTTCTCTCCGGGGTCGGCTGAGAGGTCGTACAACTCGCGCTTGGCTGCCCTGCGTCCGCCTTCCATAATCAACTTCCATTGTCCCTCGCGAATGGCATAGCGCCCCTGCATGCCGTGATGAATCATGGCCAGGCGCTGCGGCGCGTTCTCCCCGGTCAGCGCACGATAAAAACTGACGCTATCCTCACCGGCATTATCGGGAATATTTTTGCCAAGCATTTCGGCGAAGGTGGCCAGCAGATCGGTCTGGCAGACCGGCTGTTCCCAGCGACTCCCGGCCTTCACCTTCGCTGGCCAACGAACGAGAAACGGCACGCGGTGCCCTCCCTCGTAAATCGACCGCTTGCCTTCACGGTAAATCCAGTTGCTTTGGTGACCGAATTTTTCGTTGCGCTTGCGCCACGTGTTTTCCGGGCCGTTGTCACTCGTGAAAACGACGATCGTGTTGTCGGCCAGCTTGTTTTCGTCGAGCCAATCAAGCACCCGCCCCACGTGCCAGTCGGTCTCGATCATGAATTCACCATACGCCCCGGCATCGCCCTGCCCCCGGAATCGCTTGAGCGGGATCACCGGCTTGTGCGGCGAGGTGTGCGAGAGGTATAGCATGAACGGTTTGCCGTTCCGCGCTGCGGCCGCCTGCCTGTCGAGCCACTTGATTGCCTGTTCGGTGAATCGGTCGAGGCAGTCGATATCGACGAAATCCGGTGCCACCTCCAGATCGTTAGATTTCACCGGCTTAGCCTGATACGGCGGCTTGATCCGGTAGTCATCGATCGCAATTTGGTTCGGTTTTTTTCGCGTGAACAGCGTCGGCGGCAGCTTCGCCATACGGCCCTCGAACCACGCGAGAACACCGTAATTCATCGAGGCCGGGATACCCCAAAAGTAGTCGAACCCCTTGTCCAGCGGCATGTCGACTGTTGGTTTCGACCAGTCTCGATCGCCCTTGGTTCCCGGGAAATCCATCCCGAGGTGCCACTTACCAACCATCGCCGTGGCGTAACCGTTGTCCCGCAAAAACGAAGCCAGCGTCGTCCGGCCGTCGGCGATCAGGCACTTGCCCTCCGCGCCCATCACGCCGCGCTTCATCGTCGTTCGCCACGAGTAACGCCCGGTCAACAGGCCGTAACGCGACGGTGTGCAAACAGTGTCCGGGCTGTGCCCGTCTGTGAAGGTCTTCCCCTCCCCGGCCAGGCGGTCGATGTTTGGCGTTTGAAACTTGGCCTGCGGATTCAGGCAGGAAGCATCGCCATAGCCCATGTCGTCCACATAAATGATAATGACATTCGGCTTGGCCGCAATCACAGTGGCGGCGTTGAACAGGCTAAAGAGCAGCAGTCGAAACAGGCTCATGCAAGCGATTCCAGCGACGCCTCGATCAGTTTTTTCGACGCCTTCACACCGGGGACTGGTTTGAGTTTGTGCCCTTCCCACTCAATCGCGAGGATGCCGCGGTAGCCGGCCTTGTCGATGATCTTCATCAGGCGTGTGTAGTCGAAGTCCGGCTGGTTTCCATTGTCATCGAAGCTGTGCATCTTGCAGGAGATCGTCGCCGTGTACGGCATCATCGCCTCGGTTCCGTCGTAAACATTGTTCCGCAGCTTGCCGAAGTCCGGCATCAACTTGCAGGCCGGGTGGTTCAGTTTTTTCGCAACCTTGGCAAGAAACCCCCCACGCTGGCTTAACTGCGATGCGCCCGGCTCAATCGCGATGACAACATTTTTTTCTGCAGCAGCATCGGACAACGGTTTGAGTGCCTCGACACTCGCTGCCACTCCCGCCGCCTCATCGCTGCCGGGCGCCCGGAGAAAGACTCGGACAAATTCGCAGCCCAAAATCTGAGCACGAGAGAGCGACGGTAAAATCTGTTTCAAGCTCGCGTCGCGCTTTTGCGGGTTGGCATCGAGCGCGCCGGTCATCAACAGAAACAACTCGGCCTTGGCCTTCTTCGCGCGGCGTTTTAGTTGCTTCAAATATTTCGTGTCATCGAGCTTGTCCTTTGGCAAACCGCCTTCCCAGAGGTCGAGTTGATTGATGCCAAACTGATCGACGCTAAACGCCGGGTAATCCAGTGGATCAAGCGACCCGTCCTTGAACATGGCCCGCAGCGAGTATTGCGAAAGCCCGATCTGGTAGCGGGGCTGTCTGGCTTTTTTCGCCGCGAAAGCATCGGGTAACAGGACCACCCCAGCGGTCAAGGCCGCTGAGGACTTCAGGAATTGTCGTCGTGGTTGTTTCATAAGTGCCGGTAAAATATGCGCTTGGCCAAGCGCTTGGTTTCGGGGGGCAAATGATGAAAAAAACCGGCCCCGCCGTCGAGCCTGACTTCTGCTTGGCCAAGCCGGTTTGGCGTTGCCCCGGCACTGGACTTTGCCGATGATGACGGTTCGCATGCAATTCTTCCCACGACTTTCCCTGTGTCTCGGCTGCCTGACCTTGGCAGTTTCAACAAGCCTCGCCCAATCCTCCCGCGATGCGGCCAAGGCGGTTTCGCAGCTCGATCTATACCCCGGGCTGGAGGCTACGTTGTTCGCCTCAGAGCCGCAGATTCTCAGCCCAACAAACATTGACGTTGATCATCGGGGCCGGGTTTGGGTCTGTGAGGTGGTTAACTACCGGGCGCATGCCCGCAATAACAAGCGGCCGCAGGGCGACCGAATTTTGATCCTCGAGGACACCAACGGCGACGGCAAAGCCGACACTCAAAAGGTCTACTATCAGGGTCGTGACGTGGACGCCGCGCTCGGCATTTGCGTGCTCGGAAATCGGGTCATCGTCACCTGCGCCCCCAAAGTCATCGTGTTCACCGACGAGGACGGAGACGACAAACCGGACAGCCGGGAGCTGCTTTTCACGCAAGCCGGGCGTCCGCAGGACGATCACTCAACCCACTCGTTCGTGTTTGGGCCAGACGGCAAACTCTACTGGAACATGGGCAACAACGGCGGGTTCGTTCACGACGCAAACGGAAAGCTGATCGTCGACACCGCCGGCAACCATGTGCTCGATCGCCGCCAATTGGGCCGCTTCAAGGACGCACGCACGACCTACTGGGGCGGGATGATTTTTCGGTGCAACCCGAATGGAAGCGAGTTTGAGGTGCTCGGGCACAACTTCCGCAACAATTACGAGGTGGCGGTCGATTCCTTCGGCAACGTCTGGCAATCGGACAACGACGACGACGGCAACTACGGCGTCCGCATTAACTACGTCCTCGAAGGTGGCAACTACGGCTACCTCGAGGAACTCACCGGGGCCGGCTGGCGCAAGCACCGCATCAGTCAGGCGGCGGATGTCAGCTCACGGCACTGGCATCAAAACGACCCGGGCGTGGTGCCCAACTTTGTCCAGTCCGGCGCCGGCTCACCGACCGGAATAACCGTTTACGAGGGAGAGTTGCTCCCCAAAGTTTTTCACAATCAAGTGATCCACTGCGACGCCGGGCCGGGCGTCGTGTGGGCGGCCACGGCCAAGCCGGACGGCGGCGGTTTCTCCGGCGAGATGATCAACATCGTGAAAGGCGAACGCGACAAGTGGTTTCGACCGGTAGACGTAGCCGTGGCGCCGGATGGAGCGTTGTTTGTCAGCGACTGGTACGACCCGGTCGTCGGCTGGAATCGACAGGCCGACAGCGAACGGGGCCGCATCTATCGCATCGCCCCGGCAGGGCATCGCCAGCAGAACAAGCCGCTGAACTTGAAACACGGAACCGACGCCATCGCGGCGTTGAAAAGCCCGAATCTCGATGCGCGCCACCTCGGCTGGCAGGCACTGCACGACATGGGCATCGAGGTGATCCCCCATCTCGATCCGCTCTACGCCACCGGAAAACCGCACGAACGTGCCCGCGCACTTTGGCTGCTCAGTCGCATCAAAGGTGCCGGCGGCCCCTTCATTGACCGGGCGCTGGATGATCCCGATGAATCAATCCGTGTGGTCGCCCTTCGTGCCGCTCGACAGCTTAATCGCCGGGAATCGTTCGACTTGGCCAAGCGGATCGAGCACGTGGTCGATGACCCTTCTGCACGAGTCTTGACTGAGACGGCCATCGCGCTCCGGGATGTTAATACGGCCAACGCACCCGAACTCTGGGCGCGCTTGGCCAAGCGGCACAACGGCGATCGCTGGTTTCTCGAGGCGCTTGGCCTGGCTGCCGCCAATCGCTGGACAAAGTGCCTAGACAGCTGGCTGGAACGAACACCCGACGCCCTCAGCACCTCCGCCGGCAGACAGATTATCTGGCGCTCGCGAGGCGAACAAACGATCCGCCTGCTCGACAAGGCGCTCGGGCAGCAGGATATCGATCCCGCAGAAAGCAGGCGCCTGATCCGTGCACTCGATTTTCAACCTGACGGCCCGGCCAAGGACACCGCGCTTTTAAGGCACGCCGCCAGCTATCCCGGCAAGCTCGGCTCACGACACATCCTGCTCAAGGGCGAAATGTTTCTTCGACTGGCCAAGTCCAAGACCGTCAATCACGATGAGTACGCAGCGGCGTTGAACCGATACCTGCGTCAGGCAAAAAACTCCGAGTACTTTGTGAAGGTCGTCGATGCGCTTGGACTGAAGGAGCGCCATCCGCAGTTGGTCGACATGGCCATGACGCACCTTGGCTCGACGCTTGGCCAAGCGGCACTCGATACACTATTCGACAACAACGCCACGACGGCCATCGAGGTGAAACTCAAAAACGGATCGCCCACACAACTCGCCACACTCACGGAGGCGCTGGCCAACAGCAGAAAAAACACAGCCGCTGACCTACTCATCAACATTTTTCTCGATTCGGCCAAGCCACTCGCAGTTCGGCAAACCGCCGTCCGAGGGGTCGCCGGCACATCGCCCGGCCGACTTGTTGATCTGGCAGCCGGCGGTAAATTCCCTGAGGCCCTCAAGCCGACCGCCGGGGCTGCATTGACAAAAATCATGAACGTATCGGTTCGGAATCGCGCCAGGGAGCACTTCCCTATTCCTGCGCTCAAGGGCGCAACCGAGTTGCCACAGATGACCGAGCTACTGGTGTACGTTGGCAATCACGAACGGGGGCGGACGATCTTCGAACAAACCACCTGCGTGGAATGTCATCAGGTGAACGGCAAGGGCATCAACTTCGGCCCGGACCTTTCCGAGATCGGCGGCAAGTTGTCGAAACAGGGGCTGTACGAATCGATCCTCGACCCAAGCGCCACGGTGTCGCCCGCGTTTCAAGCCGTGAACATCGTGAAGCAGACCGGGAAGGCGTTTACAGGTTTTGTTACCAGCGAAACGGAGGAGGAGCTGACGCTGCAACAAGTTGGCGGCGTAACTTCAACCCACAGAAAAAGCGAGATTCAAAACCGGACAACGAGTCCGCAGTCCCTCATGCCGGCCGGGCTGCAACAGTTGATGACATTTGACGACCTCGTCGATCTCGTCGAATACCTCGCCGGCCTCAAGTCGCGTTAATCAACCGGGGTGCTGCCCCACCAGTCCTTGTTGGGCTTGAAATCCTTTTTTAGAAAGTTGGCGTGTTGTTTTTCCAACCGTGCCTTGCCGTCTGAGGCGATTGACTTGAGCCGCGCCTCACGCTTGGCCAAGTCGGCCTGTGTGTCCTTGGTCGGGAATCGTGCCTTGGTTTCCTTCAACCAAGCGTCGAGTTTTTTGCGCAACTGCTTGGCTCGCTTGGTTTCGCGCTTGGCCAAGTCGGTCGTCTCGTTCGGGTCGTTGGCCAGGTGATACAGTTCATCGCGGCCGTCCTCGTGGTAGTGAATGAGTTTCCAGTCGTTTTGACTGATGATCGAGGATGGTTCGCCGCCCTGATTGCCGTAGTGCGGGTAGTGCCAATACAATGGGCGTTTGGCAATCTTGCCGCCCTTGAGCAACGGCACGATGCTGACGCCGTCGACTGCCTGCTTGGCCGGCACGTTCACCCCGGCCAGCTCGAGTAGTGTCGGGTACCAGTCGATGCCGTTGACCGGCACGGCACTGGTACCGCCCGACTTGGTCACGCCCGGTGCCTTGATGTAGTACGGCTCGCGGATGCCACCCTCCCACTGCCGGCCCTTGCCGCCGCGTAGTGGTGTGTTGCTGGTTGAGTAGGCATCGCCGGAGGACACACCACCGTTGTCGGACGTGAAGCAGACGATAGTGTTTTTGTCCAAGCCAAGCTCATCGAGTTTGTCCAGGACGATCCCGACAGCGTCGTCCATCGTCTCGATCATCCCGGCGTAGATCGGGCAGTCCTGCACCTGGCGGACATTCAACCGGCGGTCAAACTTGAAACGTTCCTTGGCCAAGCCGGCCGACTCGGCCTTGTCCCGGTATTTTTTCCACAGTCCGGGTGTGGTCTGGATCGGGCCGTGCACGGAATAGAATGAAAGGAAGGCGAGAAACGGCTTATCCTTGTGCGCCTCGATGAACTTGGCGGTTTCGTTGCCCAAGCGGATGGGCAGCGACTCGCCAGGGGGGCCGGACTCAAGCGTTGGATTAATCCAAGGCGAGAAAAACCCACCACGTGGGCTGCCGACATCCCACCCTCCTTTGTTGATGTCGAATCCGTGATCCTCCGGCCAGGAGCCCTTGCCGCCGATGTGCCATTTGCCGGCGTAAAACGTCTTGTAGCCCTGCTCCCGCAGCGCCTCGGCCAGCGTGATCTCGGAGGCTCGCAGTGCGCGATCGTACTCGGGAGGCAGATGCGTGTCATTACGACGCGTACCACGCCAAGCCTCCCCGGCGCGGTCGCCGATCCAGGTGGTGATGCCGTGGTTGGTCGGATATTTGCCGGTCATGATGCTGGCCCGGGACGGACTGCAGACCTGACACGCCGCATAGCCGCGGGTGAACTTCATCCCCTCTCGCGCGATGCGGTCGATGTGCGGACTCTCGTAGTACTTCGAGCCCTCGTTGCTCAAGTCCTTCCAGCCAAGATCATCGGCAAGGAAGAAAACAATGTTGGGGCGGGTCTTGGACTTGGCCTCCGCCACATCCAATCCCCCGAGCCAAGCCAAGGCGCAGGCCAGCGCCAAGGAGGTTGTTTTGAGATTCATCATGTTAATCATTCGGTGCGGATGAAATTGCAGCCACGCCGGGCTTTGTCAATCCGGCACCGTTTTCGTCGTGCATCTTTGCGACGAAACGTTACTCTTCCCGGGTTCACTTCGCGGCTTCATCGCCGCTCCACTTTTTTGCGTTATGTTTGATTTTTTGGCTGAAGAACAGGCCTCTATCTGCGGGGGCAGTCACCTTAAACGCCGGGAGTTTTTGCAGGTCGGCGCGCTCGGCGCGGCCGGGTTGTCGCTGCCGCAGTTGCTGGCCGCGAAGGAGGCCGGCGCCGTCCGGCCCGGGCACGACAACCGCGCCTGCATCATGATCTTCAATCTCGGTGCGCCGAGCCACGTCGATCTTTGGGACATGAAACCGGATGCGCCGAGGGAGATTCGCGGGCCGTTCAAGCCGATCCGAACCAAGTCACCGGACATCGACATCTCGGAGATTCTACCCCGGCACGCGAAGATCGCCGACAAGTTTTCGCTCGTGCGAACGGTTCACCACGGCGGCGCGGCGGTACACGATGCCGGTTGGCAGATCATGCAGACCGGTCGGCGCTTCACCGGCGGCATCCAGACCCCGCACGCCGGGGCGGTGGCCAGTTACCTGCTGGGCCGCAAGAGCGATCTGCCGCCATTCGTCGTACTGCCGGAGTTAATGGGACGAGGTGGCGGCAACATGCCCAACGGTCAGGCCGGCGGTTTCCTCGGCAAGGCGCACGACCCCTTCGCCCTCAACGCCAATCCGGCACAGAAGGATTTCAAGGTACCCGACCTGCTGCCGCCCGACCAGATTGGCGCTGCTCGACTCGATCGCCGGCGCAAGATGCGCGACATCGTCGATGGTGCGGTGAAGAATTTTGAAGCCAGCGAAGACGCTCGTTTGCTCAACGATAGCTTTCACTCCGCCTTCCGCATGATGACCAGCGAACAGGCCCGTGCGGCGTTCGACATCACCAAGGAAAAACCGGCCGTGCGCGAACGCTACGGCATGAATCGTTTTGGCCAGTGCTGCCTGCTTGCCCGGCGGCTCGTCGAAAACGGCGTCCGCATGGTCACGATCAACAGCTTCCTCACCGTCTTCGATCAACTCTCATGGGACATCCACGGCTCGAAGCCGTTCATCTCCGTCAAGCAGATGAAGGAACAGGTTGCCCCAATGTACGACCAGGGCTACAGCGCGCTGATCGAGGATCTGAACGAGCGCGGCCTACTCGACGACACGATGGTGACCACACTGTCGGAGTTCGGGCGCACGCCCAAAGTCAACCCGGCCGGTGGACGCGATCACTGGCCACAATGTTTTACCTGCTCCTTCGCCGGCGGTGGCGTGCAGGGCGGACGCGTGGTAGGCAAAAGCGATCCCATCGGCGGATTCCCGGCCGAGCGACCGGTGGAACCGGGCGACGTCGTGGCGACGATCTTTCACAGCCTCGGCCTCAACCCCGGAGCAACCCTCCCCGGGCCAAGCGGACGCCCCTTCCCGCTGGTCGACTTTGGAAACGAACCCATCAAGGAACTGTTCGCATGAGATCACGAGTTGCACTTGGCCAAGCACTGTTGTTCCTCGCGCTGACCCTCCCGGCCGCCGCCGAGGACGATCGCAAACTGAGCTTTCGGCACGACGTGCTGCCGGTGTTGTCCAAGGCAGGCTGCAACGGTGGTGGCTGCCACGGTGCACTGGCCGGCAAGGGAGGTTTCCGGCTCAGCCTCAACGCCTACGACCCGGCCACCGACCATTACAACATTACCCGGGAAAACCGGGGCCGGCGCATCGAGTTCGCCGCACCGGCGAGCAGCCTGTTTGTCACCAAGCCGACCGCAGCCGTCCGGCACAAGGGCGGCAAGGTGCTGCACGAAAGCTCCGAGGCGTACCAGATCCTAACGCGCTGGATTCAGCAGGGTGCGCCCGGGCCAAGCGACGGCGACCCCACGATCGAGCGCGTCGAAATGTCCCCTACCCTTTCCCAGTTGAAAAAAAGCCAAGCGCAGCAATTGACTGTTCGCGCGTTTTTCAGTGACGGCACCGAGCGCGATGTCACCCGCTGGGCGCGGTTCGCCTCGACCGATGCGACCGTAGCCGAGGTGGACGAAGCCACCGGCTTGGCCAAGGTTATCGGCCACGGCGAGGGCGCCGTCACCGCATGGTACTCGGGGCAAATCGCGTTGGCCCGAATTACCTCCCCTTGGCCAAGCGACATCCCGGACGAGGTCTACAGTCAGACGCCGCGCCGCAACGTGATCGACGACTCCGTGCTTGGCCAGTTGCGCCGACTCAATCTCAAGCCTTCGCCGAGGAGTTCCGACAGCGAGTTCATCCGCCGAGTCCACCTCGACGTCGTCGGAATGCTGCCCACACCCGAGGTCACCCGGGCCTTTCTCGCTGATCCGTCGGAAACCAAGCGCGACGCAATGATCGAGTCTCTGCTCGCCCAGCCGGAGTTCGTCGACTTCTGGACCTACCGGCTCTCCGACCTGTTTTTAATCAGCGGCCGCAAGCTCCGCCCCGACGCGCTCAAGTCGTACTATCAATGGCTGCGCGGCGAGATGGAAAAAGGCACCCCGTGGGATCAAATCGTGCGGCAGGTCGTCTCGGCCCGGGGTGACACGATGAAAAACGGGGCCACGAATTTTTACTCTGTTCATCAGGATCCCGAGACCATGGCGGAGAATGTCAGCCAAGCGTTCATGAGCCTCTCGATCAACTGCGCCAAGTGCCACAATCATCCGTTGGAAAAATGGACGAACGACCAGTACTACTCGTTTGCCAACCTGTTCGCGCGCGTGCGGGCCAAGGGCTGGGGCGGCGATGCCCGCAGCGGCAATGGCGCAAGGACGCTTTTCATTGCCAACCGTGGCGACCTGATTCAGCCGCGCACCGGCAAGCCCCAACCGCCGGCACCGCTCGATGGCCAGGCGATCGAAAGCAATTCACCGGAAGACCGGCGCGAGGTGCTGGCCGCCTGGCTGACCGCGCCCGAAAATCCGTACTTCACCCGCTCCATTGCAAACCGTGTCTGGGCCAACTTTTTCGGGCGCGGAATCGTGGAGCCGGTCGACGATCTGCGCGTCTCCAACCCGGCCTCCAACGAGCCGTTGCTCGAGGCTATCTCGGCACACCTTGTCGAAAATCGCTACGACCTCAAGGCGCTCATGCGGCTCATTTTGCAGAGCGAAACCTACCAGCGCACCAGCGCGCCGCTCCCGGAAAACATGGGGGATCAAAAATATTATTCGCGCTACTATCCACGCCGGTTGATGGCGGAAGTGCTGCAAGACGCCATCACCTCGGTCACCCGCATTTCGCCCAAGTACGACAAGATCACACTCGCCGACGGCAGCACGCAGGGAACGAACTTTTATCGCGACGGAACGCGTGCACTGCAGTTGTTTGACTCCTCCGTGACGTCCTATTTTCTTAAGACCTTCGGCCGCAACGAACGCGAGATCACCTGCGAATGCGAGCGCTCCAACAAACCCAGCATGGTGCAGGTGCTCCATCTCTCCAACGGCGACACGCTCAACAGCAACCTGCGCAGCGAACAGAGTTGCGTGAACGTCATGATCCCCCAAAGCGACGAGGAAATCATCGAGGAAACCTACCTGCTCTGCCTCTCCCGCCCACCAAGCGATGGCGAACGGAAACGGCTAATCGCGATGTTCGACAGCACGCCCGAGACAGAGCGCCGGGCTGCCATCGAGGATTTGTTCTGGGCGTTGATGACCAGCCGCGAATTCCTGTTCCAGCACTGAGCCATGAGATTCCTGAACACACTTTTCCTCTCTGCCCTTGCCATCCCGGCCCTTGCCGAAACGGTTGATTTTCATCGCGACGTCGCGCCCATCCTTCGCGAGTACTGTGTCGGTTGCCACAACAACGATGATCTCGAAGGCGAACTCTCCGTTGAAACATTTCAACTGCTGATGAAGGGCGGCGAAAACGGGACACCCATCAAGGCCGGTGATCGCGCCGAGTCGCTGCTGGCCAAAGTCATCACAAAACAGGCTAAGCCGTACATGCCACCTAGCAGGGAACCGCAACTTTCACCGGACCAGGTTGACACTCTCCTGCGGTGGATCGATCAGGGTGCGAAGCCGCCAGCCGACGATCGGTCGATCCTCGCCAACCTTAACGTCCCGGAGGTCGAAGCCGCTGGCAACGCGCTTAGCCCCGTCACCGCATTGGCCATCAGCAAAAACGGGCAGCTCGCAATCGGCCGTTACGGCGCAGTGCAACTTGGCGACAAGTCGTTCAGCGGCATCACCGGCAAAGTCAATGCCATCGCGATTTCACCGGACGAAAAATCGTTGGCTGTTGCCGGCGGCACACCGGGGCTCAACGGAGTCGCCACGCTGTTCAAAATCGAGACCGGCAAAAAACTTCGCGAACTCGCCGGCCATCGCGACGCACTTTACGGTATCGCCTTTTCGCCGGATGGCAATCAACTGGCCACAGCCGGATACGACCGCATCATCCAGCTTTGGAACCCCGCATCCGGCGAAAAATTCCGCACTCTCAAGGGACACAACGGCGCTGTTTACGGCATCGCGTTCAGCCCGGACGGGCGCGTCCTTGCCAGCGCCGGCGGCGACTCATCCGTCAAACTTTGGAACACCTCAGACGGCCAACGGCTCGACACCTTCGGGCAACCGACCGGCGAACAATTCCTCACCGTCTTCACGCCCGATAGCCAATTCGTGATTGCCGGAGGTGCGGACAAACAGATTCGCCTGTGGCGCTGGGTCAGCAGGGACAAGGCGGGGATCAATCCACTCGAGCGGGTGCGGTTTGCGCACGAGGATGAGATTACCGATCTCGCTATCGACTCCAGCGGCACGTGCCTAGCCACGGCTTCCGCTGACCGGACGGTCAAGGTTTGGTCGCTCCCCGCGCTCGAGCCGCTGCAGACGATCGGCAGCCAAGCGGACGTGGTTTCGGCGTTGGTGTTCAGCGCGGATGGCCAAGCGCTGCACGTCGGCCGAATGGACGGCTCGACTGAAAAAATCGCTCTCCGCTTGGCCAAGCGCACCGATTCCCTGGCCAAGGCGGACGCCGAGGCCAAGTCGATCGAAACAAGCCAAGCCGAGCCGATTGAGTTGGCTGAAAAGGAACCGAATAACCTCCCGGCCGAAGCCACGGCGATCTCGCTGCCGGCTGTTTTGACCGGGATGATTCACGGCGAACAAGGTATCGACTCTGACCTGTTTCGTTTTCAAGCCAAGGCCGGTGAAGAGTGGGTGCTCGAGACCAACGCCGCCCGAAGTAAATCGCCCATCGACACAAAACTCGAAGTGCTCGATGCTGACGGCAATCCGATCGAACGTGTCCGCCTCAAGGCCGTGCGCGAAAGCTGGCTGACCTTTCGCGGCAAGGACTCGAACACCTCAAACGATTTTCGTCTGTTCAAGTGGGACGAGATGACGCTCAACCAATTGCTCTACGTGAATGGCGAGGTCATGAAGCTGTGGCTCTACCCACGCGGCCCAGACAGCGGCTACATCGTTTATCCCGGCAGCGGCAACCGACACGGCTACTTTGATACGACACCGCTCGCGCATCCGCTTGGCCAACCGGCCTACATTGTCGAGCCCCTGGCCAAGGGCGAACCGGAAATCGCCAACGGCCTGCCGACATTCCCGGTCCACTATCAAAACGACGACGAAAGCCAGCGCCGACTGGGCCGCGACTCCAAGCTCACCTTCACCGCCCCAGCGGACGGACAATATCTAGCAAGGGTCAGTGACGTGCGCGGATTTCAGGGCAGTGACTTTAAGTACACGCTCACGGTCCGACCACGCAAACCGGACTTTAAGGTCAGCATCGGCGGCTTTTCCGACGGCGTCCCGAAGGGAAGCGGACGTGAGTTTAGCTTCAGCGCCGAACGAAAAGATAACTTCAACGGGCCCATTCGGCTGGACATCAGCGATGCCCCCGCCGGGTTTCACATCAGCACGCCCATCATCATCGAGGCGGAACAACAGCGGGCGTTTGGCTCAATCCACGCCGACGCCGACGCTGCCATGCCGGAGAATGACTTCGTGACCGTGACCGCCACGGCGGCGATTCGCGGCAAGGAAATCGTCCGCGAAATTGGCAAGCTCACCAACATCAAGCCGCTCGACAAACCTAAACTGCTCGTGCAGGTCACCGGCAACACCGCCGGTGCCGACGAGACCGGCACGTTCGCTGAGCCGCTGGAGTTCACCATCGCCCCTGGCGAAACCATCTCGGCCCGAGTGAAGGTGGAGCGGAACGGATTCAACGGACGTATTCAGTTGGGTAGCCACGACGCAGGACGCAACCTCCCTCACGGCGTCTATATTGACAACATCGGGCTGAACGGACTGCTGATCGTCGAGGGCCAGACTGAGCGGGAGTTTTTCATAACCGCCGATCATTGGGTGCCGGAAACCACCGCCCGTTTCCACATCAAGGCCAGCCCCGAAAAAGGCATCGCCTCCAACCCCCTGATCATCCACATCAAAAATAAATAATCCGGCTTGGCCAAGCGCTTGGCAAAGGTGTTTTCGTTTGGCTTACGCCTTCGTGAACACTTCGCGGGCGCCGGTGTGCTTGCTGTCGGCGAAGGTTTCCTCTTCCACGCCGAGGCTGTGGAGGATGCTCAGGAAAACATCAGACATTTGGGTTTTGCCGTTGCGCCAGTATTGGTCGTGCTTTAGACCCATGTTGGCGCCGCCGGCGACTAGGGTGGGCAGGTTTTCCGGCAGGTGCGTGGTGCTGGCGCCAGAGCCGTACAGCACGATGGTGTTATCGAGCACGGTGCCCTGATTTTCCTTGTAGCCTTGAAGGCGCTTGAAAAAATGGACGAGTTGCTCGGTCAGAAACTGGTCGTACTTGGCGAACATCAACTGGCCGTCCTTATCCTGCGCGTGCGACAAGCTGTGGTGGGTGCGCTTGATGCCGAGCTTGATGGGAAAGGTGTCGCTGATGCCCATGCCGTCCTCGCGGTTGAGCATGAAGGCGATGCTACGGGTAATGTCCGCATCAAACGCCAGCGCGATAAGGTCGAACATGGTGCGATAGTACTCGCCGGGATCGCCCTCGGAATGGGCGTCGAGCTTGAGGTGCGAGTGGTCCTGTTTCTTCAGCGGAATATCGATCCATTTCTCGGACGCGACAAGGCGTTCCTCCACCTCATTGAGCGAGGTGAGATACTGATCCATCTTTTCGCGATCGGACTTGCCAAGGCTTTGGTTGAGCGACTTGGCCTGCGGATCCACAATCGCCAAGTCCATCGCCCGTTCCGCGATTTCAAAATACGTTTCCACCAACAACGGCGAGAGCAACATCGCCTGACCGTTGTTCACGAAGCCGTCCTTCGACACCCCGTCCGGCGGCAACACCCCGGTCAAATCCTCCTCCACCCCCAGCAAGTCGCGCAGTGTGTTGCGGTACTGCGCCACCGTCAGCCGCCGCGCGCCGCCGTTCTTCGGTCGTGCGCGCGTGCGCGCCATCTGCAGCGCCCCATCAATCCACGCCACCAACGCCGCCCGATCCGCCTTACTCGGCTGCGCTTCATCCTCCGGCGGCATTTCCTCCTCCAACAACTGCTTCCGGATAATCTCCCAATGCCGCACCTCCTTGTCCGGCACGGTGCCATCCAAATAATCCACCCGAATCCCCGCTTTCGACTTGTTCTCACCGTGGCAATCAAAACAAAACTTCTGAAAAATCGGCCGCACCGTACGCTGAAAATCCTTCTGCACCACCGCCAGCTCCTTGGCGGAAACCATTGTGGCCAAAACAAACAATAATGTGGGTGCAATGCGGCTGATCATCTCTGGCGAGCAATTGTCTCTTGTTTGACGTACCGTGGCAAGAGCACTCCAAAATTGCATTGACCTGCTCGCGCGCGTACAAACTCCGCATGCGCATTTTTTTATCCCTATTGGGATTGTGTGTCGGACTGCAGGCGGCTGATCGGCCAAACATCCTTTGGATCACGGCCGAAGACATGAGCCCGGTGCTCGGTTGTTATGGCGACAAATTTGCCGTGACACCGAATATCGACCGGCTCGCCAAGGAGAGCGTGCGGTATACGAAGGCGTTTGCGAGTGCGCCGGTTTGTTCGCCTTCGCGGTCGTGTTTGATTACCGGTTGTTATCCCACCTCGCTGAGCACACAGCAAATGCGGTCGGGCTTTGCCATTCCGAAAAGCATGCGCGGGTTTCCGGCGTTGCTGCGGGCGCAGGGGTTTTACACGAGCAACAACGTGAAGACCGATTACAACACGGGCAATTACACGGAGATCATCAAGGCCTCGTGGAACGAAAGCAGCGCCACCGCCCACTGGCGCCAGCGAGGCGATAAAGCGCAGCCGTTCTTCAGTGTGTTTAACCTGATGACCTCGCACCAAAGCCGCTCGATGGTGTGGCCCTACGCGCGCTTTAAGAAGGAGGTGCAAAGTACGCTGCCGCCGGGCGCCATCCACGACCCCGCCAAGGTGCCGGTGCCGCTGTATTATCCGGACACCCCACTCATCCGCCGCGAGTTGGCGCGCTTCTACGATTGCGTAAGCGCGATGGATCTGCAGGTTGGCGCGATCCTGAAACAATTGGAAGAAGACGGCCTTGCAGAAAACACGATCGTGTTTTTCTACAGCGACCACGGCAGCGGCATACCCCGCCACAAACGCGCCCTGCTAGATAGCGGCATGCACGTGCCCCTGCTCATTCGGTTCCCCAAAAAATGGCAGCACCTCGCCCCCGGCAAACCCAGCAGCACCACCGATCGTCTCGTAAGTTTCGTCGACTACGCACCCACCGTGCTGAACCTACTCGGCCAGCCGATCCCCAAGGCTATGCAGGGCGAACCTTTTCTCGGCCCAGAGGCCGACGCGCCGCGCCGTTACGTGTACGGCCACCGCGATCGCGTGGACGAAGTGCGCGATCTTGCCCGCTCCGTGCGCGACCGCCGATACCTTTACATCCGCAACTACATGCCGCACCTCGGCTACAACCAACCCACCGCCTGGCCCGACAACGGCGAAATCCGCCAAGAGTTTTATCACTTGGCCAAGCGCGAAAAAATGACCGACGCTCAATGGCACTTCGCCGGCCCAACGCGACCCATTGAGGAACTGTACGATTGCCAGACCGACCCGCAGAATTTGAAAAACCTCGCCGGATCCAAGGCGCATCAAAAAATCCTCAACCGCCTCCGCAACGCCCACCGTAAACACATCCGCGACACTGTCGATTTGGGCTTCCTTCCCGAGAGCGAGGCGTGGGAGATGTTTGCCAAAAAAACCGGCTGGGAACTTGGGCAAAGTGGCCAATTAAGAATGGGTGCCATCCACCGCGCCGCCGCCCAAGTTGGCACAGCCGATGAAGCCACCCTCGCCCAAAATCTTACCTCCAAAAGTGCCAGCATTCGCTACTGGGCCGCGCTTGGCCTGGTCCAACGAAACGCGCTGAAAATCGAGACCAAAAAACTCCTCCGCAAAGCCCTCACCGACGAATCCCCCGCCGTCCGCATTGAGGCTGCCAACACGCTGGCCCACCATGGCGACTCCGCCCGAGCCGTGCAGGCGCTCATCAAGGATCTGGCCCACGAAAACCTCATCATCGTCACCCACGCCGCGCGCACTATCGAGCTACTCGGCGAGACAGCCCTCAACGCCAAAGCCCCAATGGCCGCCTCCCTCAAGCGCGCCGAAACCATACGCCCCCCCAACACCCCCGCCACCGTCGTCCTACCCGGCGACAAAGATCTGGCCATGTTCGTCGCCTTCAGCTGCCGAGCTTTTTTGTCAAAATTTGACACATCCGATTAAATATGGATTATTTCTCGTGAGTAATAATATCTTAAATTTACCCGTAAATGACATTAACGGAGTAAAAACTTGTCTTTCAAAACACCACGCGAAAGTTTATTTTTTGGTGAATATTGCATCGAGATGCGGCTTTAGATATCAATATTCTCACCTAGAAATTTTGTACAAGAGTTACCAAAAAGATGGATTAATTGTCTGCGGATTTCCTTCAAATAACTTTGCTAACCAAGAACCCAAATCTGAAAATGAAATAGAAATGTTTTGCAAGGTCAATAAGGGAGTTACGTTTCCCCTTTTTTCAAAAATAAATGTCAAAGGTCAGAACATTCACCCAATTTACGATATACTTGTTAAAGACGAAAAATATGGAGGAAAAATTAGGTGGAATTTTTCGAAGTTTCTGCTAGACGGAACGGGGCATGTTTTTGGAAGATTCTCACCGTTTACAAATCCAAACTCAAAGAAAGTGCGAAAAAAAATTGAGGCTGAGCTAAGCAAACTGTAATATGAATATAATTGCCAACTGCGTTCAAAAAGATTGTCCAAAAGATTGGAAAAAACTGGAAACATCAGGGGAAACCCATATTGGTTTGTGTCTAGAATGCTTCCGCAAAGTCACTTTAGTAGAAACAATCGAAGACCTAAATGCCAGAACAGAAATTGATGAAAAAGCAGCAATCAATTCAATCCTCCTGTAAACTGAGTATAAGAAATATATATGAAACTAAATTTAAAATCGGCAATACACTGGTTCTATGCCGATTTTAAGGCTGCAGATAATAATACAAATGATGACAGAATTGATTATGCCAGATGCTTTTCATTAATATTTATACACTTGGGCTGTTTAGGCATATTTTGGGTTGGTTGGAGTTGGACAGCTGTTTCGATAGCATTGTTTCTCTATTTCACGAGGATGTTTGCCATAACAGCTTTTTTACACCGTTATTTTTCTCATCGAACTTTTAAAACCAACCGTTTTTTTCAATTTATTTTTGCTTGTATAGCTTCATCCGCAATGCAAAGAGGTGCACTTTGGTGGGCTGCTCATCACAGAAAACACCACAAAGAGTCAGACACAGAGAAGGATGTCCACTCCCCTCACACTAAAAGTTTTCTATGGTCTCACATTGGATGGATAGCAAGTCGTAAAAACTTTTCGACGGATTATAAAGCAATTAAAGATTTTGCCAGATATCCTGAATTAGTTTTCCTAAATCGTTTTAACAAATTAATCCCATTATTATTGGGCGTTTTATTATTTGTTTCAGGTGAATGGATATCTCTTAATGCCCCTTCGTTAAACACTAACGGATGGCAGTTAATTGTTTGGGGTTGGTTTATAAGCACAACAGTATTGTTGCATGGAACCTCAACGATAAATTCGCTTTCTCATCTATACGGGAAAAAACGTTTTGATACGGGCGACCAAAGCAGAAATAATTTTTGGTTGTCCCTGATAACTCTAGGAGAAGGATGGCATAACAATCACCATCATTACATGCACTCAGCAAGACAGGGATTCTATTGGTGGGAAATAGACATTACATATTATGGTCTAAAATTAATGGCCTTTGTTGGTATAATTCATGATCTTCGCCCAGTTCCAAAACATATTTTAGATCAAGGAATTTGCAATTCATCTTCAAATGAAAAATAGAGTTGCAATTATTGGCTCAGGAATTTCAGGTTTAGCTTGCGGTTATTTTCTACACAAAAATTTTGACGTTAAATTATATGATAAGAACGACCATGTAGGAGGACACTCATTAACCGCAACTGCAAAAGAAGGTGGAAATCTAATTCCAATAGACATGGGTTTCATGGTCTTTAACAAAGTGACCTATCCCAACTTAACAAGACTATTTGACAGCCTGAATGTTGCTTATGAAAATTCCGATATGTCCTTTAGCGTTCAGCATGTTCCTGAAAATATAGAATATTGCGGAAAAAGCATAAACCACCTATTTGCTCAAAGAGTAAATTTATTAAAGCTTCGACACTGGAAAATGCTTTTAAGAATCAACCGATTCAATAAGGAAGCAAAAGATGCATTAATCACAAATAATTTCAACGATCTTACATTACGTGAATATGTAGAAAAACGTAATTACGGCAGAGATTTCTTGAATTTATACATAATCCCAATGAGTTCAGCAATTTGGTCATCCCCACCTCATCAGATGTTAAACTTCCCAGCAATTACCCTTCTTCGATTTTTTGATAATCATGGTTTTCTTGGGATGAAGACTCAGCACCAGTGGCTAACCCCAGCTGGTGGATCGAAAGAATATGTAAAAATATTATCATCTGGGTTTAAAGACAAAATATCCAACTCCAATGAAGTCAGACTAATTAAAAACTGCAATGATGGTATAGAAATCTTTTTTAAGAGCGGAGGGTCAGAATATTTTGATAAAGTGATTTTGGCATGTCATGCAGATCAAGCTCTAAATATTCTTAAACCATTGCAAAACACCAATTTCGATGTACTTAAACATTTTAAATATCAAAAAAACTTAGGAACTCTTCACACAGATGCCACTGTAATGCCAAACAATCAAAAATGTTGGGCATCATGGAATTATAGAATTAAGATGGGTGATAATGGCAAATACATACCTAGAACCACATATTGGATGAATAGTCTTCAAAATGTATCCAAAAAAAAGAATTACTTTGTAAGCATTAATGGAGAAGATGAAATTGAAAAAAATACAATTATAAAGCAAGTTAATTTTGAACATCCCCTGTTTGATTCGAACTCTATAAAAGCTCAAAGTAAATTGAAAAATTTAAACACTTTATCAGATAAGCAAAATATTTTCTTATGCGGCAGTTATTTTAAGTATGGCTTCCATGAGGATGCGCTTAACTCTGCAATTAATGTTAGTGAGATAATATTAAAGAAAACTGTATGGAATTAAATTCAAAAATTTATGAATGCGAAGTTATGCACTGCAGGATTTCTCCCATACTCAATAAATTCATATATAATATTTTCATGTTTCGCCTAGATCTTGATGAAATACCCAAGCTAGACAAACACACCCCAATTTTTAGTTATAATAAATTTAATATATTCTCCTTTTTCGACAAAGATTATCTATCAGAAAATAACAAAAGTACTAAAATAAAAGTAATAGAATACCTTAGATCAAATGGTCTTCAAATTGATTGTAATTGTAAAATCGAATTAATTACAATGCCTCGCATATTTGGATATACTTTTAATCCTGTGTCATTTTATTTTATATCAGAAGGCAATAATCACCGTTACTCTATAGCTCAAGTCAATAATACATTCGGCGAAATGAAACTTTATCTTTTAACTGATTTCTCTAATTTCGAATACGAATTAAGAACTAGAAAATATTTCTATGTTTCCCCTTTCTCAAGGCTTGATACCTATTTTCATTTTAAATTTAAAATCCCAAATAAGAATTTAGATATAAGAATTGATGAATACGAAGATAATAAAAAGATATTATTGAGTTCAATTTTCGGACATGAAAAATCATTTCACAACAGTCTCTTAATTAAATTTATATTTATATATCCATTTCTTACGTTAAAGGTCATCTTGCTTATCCATTATCATGCATTATTACTCAAATTTAAAGGTCTTGGCCATCATCCAAAAAAAGATAATCAAAATATGCAACGCAATTTAATTAGATAATATCATTTAATGCTAAAAACAGAAAAAAATAAAAACACAACGCCAACTAAATTTCAGAAGTACTGTAAAAAGTTAATAAATAACTACTTTGAACAGATGACAGAAGGAAAACTTAAACTAATAAACCCTTCTGGAAAAGTCAATATATACGGTAAGGACAAATCTGCTAATTCAGCAACAATTGAAATTTCATCGTACGAATTTTTTACAAAGTGTGTATTATATGGAGACATTGGATTTGGGGAATCATACGTAGAAGGTCACTGGCATACAGATAATATAACCAAAGTAGTATCATGGTTTATTTTGAACACAAGAAAAAATCCAACAAAAGCATTAAATGCAGCAAGATCTATCTTTATAAATAGCCTTGGCACAATTAATAGTATACGACATAAATTTCGTTCGAACACAATAAAAAACAGCAAAATTAATATTCACGAACACTACGACTTGGGTAATGATTTTTATAAGATATTTCTTGATGAAACAATGACATATTCTTGTGCATATTTTGAAGATAAAAATCAAAGCTTGAATGAAGCACAGAAATCTAAATATGACATATTATGCCGAAAACTTAAGATTCAAGAATCTGACAAAGTACTTGAAATCGGGTCTGGCTGGGGTGGGTTTGCAGAGTATGCAGCAACTAACTATGGTTGCTCAGTAAAAGGAATCACTATATCTAAAGAACAATTTAGTTTTTCAAATGAGCGCATCTTAAAAAAGAATCTACAACAAAAAGTAAGTTTTGAACTTATTGATTATAGAAAAATAACTGGTAAATATGATAAAATTGTTTCAATAGAGATGATGGAGGCTGTTGGCGATGAATTTCTCGAAGACTATTTCAAACAGTGTGATCGTTTATTAAATAAAGACGGACTCCTAGGCTTACAAATAATCACCTGTCCAGATTCAAGATATAATTCATTACGTAAAGGAAATGATTGGACACAAAAGCATATCTTCCCAGGCTCACTTCTTTTAGCAAATAATCGCATGGCTGAAGCGATGAGTAAGGTAAGTAATTTGTTTTTACATTCCTGGGAGGAATTTAGCCATAATTACTACAGAACTTTAATGAGTTGGCATGAAAGATTTAACAATTCATTGGAAACTGTGCGTTCACAAGGTTTTAGTGAGGAATTTATACGTAAATGGAATTATTATTTATGTTACTGCGCTGCTGGATTCAACATGCGTAATGTGGGTGTTGCTCAAGGCATATATTCCAGACCAAATAATTTAACCTTAAGATAGATTAATGCTACGTAGACTTCTGATAACCTTTTTTTGCATTATGTTATCTAGCATGATTGTAATTTGTATTTTTGCCGCAAAACAACAAAATATTATAGTATTCCTTGAAAAGAATTCGAGTAATTTGTGGTTTTTAGCAACTTTACTAGATTGTTATTGGGGTCTTTTAATCTTCTATATTTGGTATTTTTATAAACAACCTTCTTGGAAGTGGAGAATAACCTCTTTTATATGCATATGCACTTTAGGGAATATTTATGTAGCAACATTCGCGATATTTTATATTTATAAATTGCCTAAAGATTGCACTATTGATTCAATTTTAATTACTCAGAAAATTTCTTAATTGTGACTTTAATTAATCAACTAATTATTGGATGGGTCACAATCTTTTTATTGATAAATTTAACATTTTTAATAGCTAAAAAGTTGAATAACTTCTGTATTGTAGATGTTTTATGGGGTTTTAGTTTTGGAATTTTAGCAACTATATTTTTGTGTACTGGAGATGGATATTTTACTAGAAAATTAATTCTGGCAATTTTAGCCATAACTTGGGCAACAAGATTAGGCGTTTATCTATTATTAAGAATAATAAAAAAATATCCCGAAGATGATAAGCGATATAAATTTCTATTAAGCAAATGGGGCGATAGGAAATATCTCTATATGTATTTTTTCTACCATATTCAAGGTCTATTAATTGTCATATTATCACCAGTATTTGCAGTTCCAACTCTGCAAGACTCCTCACAATTTTCAATTATTGAATATATTGGAATAATCATCATTACAACATCCATTATATGTGAGTCAATATCTGATTATCAGTTATTCATGCATAAAAATTCCGCTTCTACAGATAATGTTTACCGCAAAGGATTCTGGAAATACTCTAGGCATCCAAATTACTTCTTTCAATGGCTAGCTTGGGTTGGATTCTTTATTTTTTCATTAAATTCATCAGGGCTATTTACAATCTATTGCCCGTTATTGATGCTTTTTCTTCTAACCAAGGTTACAGGTATAAATAACAATGAGGCACATAATATAGCAAGTAAAGGTAAGGAGTATCTTATTTATCAGAAAACTACTTCCTGTTTTATCCCACTACCCCCTAGAAAATATAAATACTAAATATGATAGACTTTTTATTGAACCACAATATTGTTCCGGACTTTTTAATTAGACAAAAGATTCGTAAACTCAATGAGGAAAGATTAAGTATAGAGAGGGGCAAATACTCCTCAGAATATGTTGAAAAATTTATTCAGGATTTAAAATCGTTACCCATCGCAATAGAAACCAAATCTGCTAATGATCAACACTATGAGGTTCCGGCAGAATTTTTTAAATTATGTTTAGGTGAGCACTTAAAATACAGTTGTTGTTATTGGATAAATACAAATGATAATTTAAATACGGCGGAAATAAATATGCTTAAGTTAACGTGTGAAAGGGCAGATCTGATAGACGGTTTAAGCATATTGGAACTCGGTTGTGGCTGGGGGGCGATAAGTCTATGGATGGCTAAAACTTACCCAAATTCTATAATAACTTCTGTTTCTAACTCAGAATCGCAGAAACAATACATATATGAAGAGTGTGAAAAGAGAGGTATAACTAATTTAGAAGTTATTACGGCTGATATGAATGTATTTCAAACAGAAAAGAAGTTTGACCGCGTGGTTTCAGTCGAAATGTTTGAACACATGAAAAATTATGACATATTACTGAATAGAATTAGCAATTGGCTTAAAGATAGCGGTAAACTTTTTGTTCATATCTTTACTCATAAAACTTTTTCTTACCACTTTGAAACTGAAGGAAAAAACAACTGGATGGGAAAATATTTTTTTACAGGAGGTATTATGCCAAGTCACAATTTACTAGAGCATTTTAATAATGATTTAAAAATAGTTAAAAATTGGATTGTTGACGGCACTCACTATCACAAAACTGCAGAATCTTGGTTAGATAACATGGATGAAAATAAAGATAAAATTACTGATATCTTTAAGCTTACATATGGCAGAAACCATACGAAATGGAGAGTTTATTGGCGTATATTCTTTATGGCCTGTTCGGAACTATGGAAGACAAGTAATGGTAATGAATGGCAAGTTAGTCATTACCTATTCAAAAAGAAATGAAATTAGTATTCAAAAAAGTATTAGTTTACACCCTGGTTATTTTATCAGCTCTTCTTTGGACTGCATGTAATCATTTGGAATGGCGTGGCAGTGCTATACCTAAATTGGTTTGGTCTAAATCCGATAGAATTTCAATAAAGGATATTCAATCTGAAAGATCAATTAATTCCGTGCCCTATCAAAATAAATTACTTTCTTCTACACCTTACTGGACGCAATTCCGAGGTCCTAATAGCGAAGGGCAATATAACCAAGAAATTTTAGTTGATTGGCCCGAAGGTGGCCCAAAATTAGTTTGGAAAAAATTAATAGGAAGTGGCCACTCCTCATTTTCAATTGCAAACGGTAGTTTATTCACTATTGAACAGCAAGATGAAGAGGAAGTTGTTGTAGCATTTTCGACCAGAAATGGGAAACTAATTTGGAAATATCCTTATAATGCAAAATTTGAAGAATATTTTGGCGGCATTGGTCCCAGATCTACCCCAACATGGAGTAATGATAAAATCTATAGCCTAGGAGCCGAAGGTGATTTAAAATGCTTAAATTCTTTAACGGGAAAACTTTTATGGGAATTAAATGCAAATGAGACCAACAACACAGAAATACCTTATTGGGGAGTATCATATTCTCCTATTGTGTATAAAGACTTATTAATCCTTTGCCCTGGCGGAGAAAACAACAATGCCATTATGGCTTTGAATAAAGATAATGGTGAATTAATTTGGAGCAAACATAATGGTAAACAAGTTTATAGCACACCAATAATTTTTAATTTTCACAATACAGATCATCTAATAATAGCTTTGGAAGGCAAGATAATCTCTATCAATCCAGAGAACGGTGATTTATATTGGTCTCATAATTGGAAAATTACTATGAACAATAATAATATTTCCCAACCAACTAAATTAAGTAAAGATCAAATGCTTATTTCAGCTGGATATGGTACTGGAGCTGAAGCCTTGGCAATAATAAAGGATGGGGACAAGTATAACACGAAAACGTTATGGAAAAGCAAACGACTTAAAACAAAATTTTCCAGCCCAATATACAAAAATGGATTCATTTATGGACTAAATGAAAACAGACTAGTCTGTATTGATTCAATAGATGGTTCATTAAAATGGACAGGGAATAAATATGGCTATGGTCAAATCATTAGCGCATCAGACCATCTACTTATATTGGGGGACTCTGGTGATTTATCACTAGTTAAAATGAATCCTGAAAAATTTATTGAAAAAGCAAATTACAAAGCACTCAAGGGAGGACGCACATGGAACTACCCAGCTTTGTCGGGAGGGTTTTTATTTTTAAGAAACAGTCATGAAATTGTTTGCTACGACTTAAGACCAAGTAAATTAAATAATAAAGATATACATTAACATTACACTTCAGTTCACATTCCAACTCTATTCTGTAACCGTCACATATCCCTTCTCGTATAAAAAAACCAATGAGATTAGTATTACATTTTGCCAAAAGATATCGTTTACTTTTTACCATTTTTGCTAGCTGGACCGTATTGGAAACTTGTACTGCAGAAAATACTTCAAAAATTGAACCGATGGATCACATCCGCGGAAGACGCCTCGTGGAGAGGGTCGAACAACTTGTGGACACCGCTCGAAGGATGGCAGAAATGGGACTCGGCTACGAGGCTGCCCGGTTACTGAAGTCTGCAGCAAAGTATTCGCCGGACAAGGGCCGCGCCGAGGAGGCCAAACGCATCCTCGAATCCTGGGGCGTCCACGAGATGGAAATCAATGACGCCAACGCCGGGACGATTCGCAGTACGATTCGTAGGACACTCAATCGCAACCGAGCCGCCCTGCTCAATCACAAGCGAGTAGAGACATTGATCGCAGTCGGTAAAACCACCCAGGCAGCCAAGATCATTAGCGACGCGCGGAAAGTAAAATTCACCGGAGAATCCCGTGATCAACAGCGCCGCATCCTGAACGACCTGAACCTCGAGCGGGAGGCTCTCAATAAAGCCAACAACTCGGAGGCTCTCGAGGCGTTGATGAATCGCAGTCGAGATATCTCGAGGCTGCGTGACGTTGCCGATTTCCTCCGCACAGCGCATCCGGACAGCGGCAACGCCATGCGCAAGTTCATCCGTCAAGTTTACCCCGAGACCACCAGAATGCAGGAACAGCGCGACAACGAACGTGACCGATATCGCAGTTTCTTCGCCCGGCGTCTGCCGGAAAACGCCCGCCCGCCGGCCATGCGGGTGGAGGATGACGGCGAACGTAGTCGCGGCCGCGAGGGGGGCTTTTCGTTTCTCTCCAGTCGATCCAACCGCGGGAGCGGTGAACGCCAGGAGGAGGCGTTAACGGTTGATGAGTTGACCCAGATCACCACCGAGTTGGCCGAATACGACCGGGTTCTCGCAAACGAATTCGCCGCCTTGGCCAAACAGGCAACCACTGATGAGGCAAGACGCAAGGCTATAGACGATGCCCTGCAGCCCTTGGCCAAGGGAAACCCGATCGAAGCCCCGGCCAAACTCAGTCCGTCCGGCGCGTTCCTCAAGCCTCTCAAGGAGACGGATGAAGCCTCGAAGCTTTTCGACGGGGACGAGGTGCCTGCGTACAAGATTACCATCTCGCCTGAGAGCATCGAGAGCCTGAAGAAGGAACCCAAAGTGTTTGTGAAGGCGAAGTTCGAATCGGGCGATGTCAAACTCGAAAACGTGGGTGTTCGGCTCAAGGGATTCATCGGCAGCTTCCGGCCGTTCGATGGGCAAAACAAAAACGGATTCACGGTCAAGTTCAACGCCTTCAAAAACGGGCAACGGTTCATGGGGCTGAAAAAACTTCAGCTCAACAATGCCGCCCAAGATTCAACTTACATCCGCGAGCGGCTCGGCTACGCGCTGTTCCGCGAGGCCGGCCTACCCGCGCCACGCGTCGGCCATGCGACGGTTTCTCTAAACGACGACCCGTTTGGATTGTACGTGCAGGTGGAAGCCTCGACCGAGGATTTTCTTGCCCGTTGGTTTGAGGACACGAAAGGCGACCTTTACGAGGGACCAACTGATATTTCCAATTGGAAAAACCTCGATCTCGACAGCGACCCCAAACGTGCCCAGCGTGGGCTGTTGATGGGTTTTACCGAGGCGGCCAAGCGTGCGGAGGACACCAACGACCTGACTAATTTGGAAGACTGGGTTGATCTTGGGCACTTCGCGCGGTTTATGGCGATGGAGATTCTCTGTGACCATTGGGATGGCTACCTTTCCCCGAACAATTACCGAGTCTACCGCAACCCGACTGATCGAAAATTTTACTTCATCCCGCACGGGGCCGATCAACTTTTCCGCAACAGCAACAACAGCCTGTTTGGTTCCAGCCGTGGCCGCAGCGCGGTGGTCGCTGCATTCCGCTCCACTGACGAAGGCAACCTGTTGCTGGAGGAAGCCATAAACTACCTGCTCCGCACGATCTGGAACCCCGAGAAAATTAAGGCCCGCATCATGCAGGATTACGAGCGAATCCGGCCACATATCGTCGCGGATGCCAAGCGACCCTATGATTTGTTCGAGGTAGAGGAACGACTTCAGGCCACACTAAGCTTCTTCGGCAAGGCAGAGCGATTGAAACGCTGGCAGTTGATGGCGCTCGACGATCGCGAACTTGAGGATCGACTGTCTCGACTCACCAGCCGGTCGCGCTGGGGTCGCTAAAATACGATCAACGCCAGCAGCACGGTAACGACGACCAGCAGAGCTCCCGCCACAAATCGGTCCCTCGTCGGATGACTGAGGTTTAGTTCGGATGTCCACGCCGGGGCTACGGGCTTGGCCAATCGCTTGGCTGTCTCCTCTTCCTTCGGCTCCGCTTTGCCAAGCGCAATATCCGAGGTCAACGGCAACTCGCGAAGGTTCGGATCGTCGAATGGCTCCTCCGGCTCATCCTCGTCGGGAATCTCGAACGTAATCGGCTCGCCCTCCTTGTGGGCCAGTTCGCCCACCTCCATGGTCAACACCTCGCCGTCCCCGCTGCCGGGCAACTCAAGTCCCGCAGTTTTGCTGGGCAACGCCTCTGTCTCCTCAACCCCCACATGGGCGGCGTTGAAGCCGACTGACTCCGGTTCAAAATCCGGCTCAATCTCTTCAACTTCATCACTATCCTCTGGCAAGTCCGGTAAGTCGTCCGCCTCGGTGCGCTGAGCCAACTCGATCTGACCGAACCGCTCTCCCTGCACGCAAACAAGCACCTTGAGTTTCACCAGTTCCAGTACCGCGAGGAACGTGACGACCACCTCCTGCCGACTCTCGGCATCCTCAAAAAGTTCGGTAAAAAGAACACCCTCTTTTTCCTCGATTAATTTCCGAATCAGTTCGATTTTTTGAGAGACCGTCCATTGATCAGCAATGATGTTACGAGTGTCTTCCTCCCGTTTTTTCTCCGATTCATCGAAGCGCTTGAGGATGTCGTTGACAGCCCCCACGAGGTCAAAAATGGAGGCCGGCTTGGCCTTCTCTGGTGGCAGCGCAGGGACTTTTGGCTTGGCACCCTGTCGCAGAAAACTTTGTTCGCGCTCCCACTCCATCCGCTTGAAGTCATCGGCGGCATCCTTGAATTTGCGGTATTCGACCAGTTGCCGGATAAGATCCCAGCGGGGGTCGTCGTCCTCATCCTCGTCCTCGACAATCACCTGTTGATCGACCGGCAGCAGCTCCTTGCTCTTGATGTACATGAGCGTGGAAGCCATTACGATGAACTCGCCGGCCAAGTGCAGGTCGAAACGCTTCATCAACTCCACGTACTCGCAGAATTGATCGGCAATCTTCACCATGTCGACCTCGTAGATGTCGACCTCCTCCTTGCGTACCAGGTGTAGGAGCAAATCCAACGGCCCCTCAAACACTTCGAACTGGAAACGCAATTCTGTCATCTTCCCGGTGCCAACGAGTTGAGAACAGGAACAACCTGATTCACGACGCTCAGGTTCCAGTCGGCAAATGTGTCGGCGGTTTTTAACACACCGTAGGTGTCAAACTTGTATGTGTTGCCCGCGCCGTAATAGCTGTCCGGCGCAACGTTAAACGTCCAGACGAAGCCGTCCTTCAATTTGCGATCGGCGCTGTGTTCGAGTTTGCACTGCGCGTGCAGCACAGCACTGGAAGCGTTGGCCTTGGCGAGGCTGTCGTGCTCATGCCAGTGCCGGAACACGCCTTTGCCAGCCACGAGCCGGCGCATCATCGGGTTGACGGCGGAGGAGTGTTGATGCGCCCGGAACACCCCACGCACCTTGGCCTTCGTGCCGGCGGAGGCGTCCAACACGATCCGTGTGCCGGCCTTCCCATACACAAAACCGCGCCCCTCCATGTAGCCGACGCCCGGTTCCTCGGCGAACACAGTGAAGTCGTTCCACATGAAGCCATTGATCACCGGTTGCATCGGGGCGGTTGGCGTGTAGTTGCGTATGTTCTGCGTGAGGAACGATTTTTTCGCGGGATCAGCCACCGTCATCAAACCGGGATGTTTTTTAAGAAAATCGCCCCCCTTCATTTCGCCGATCAGTTGAAACGCGATGGGCGACTTGGCTTCGAGTAGGTTCCCGGGCAGAAACCCCGGCTCCATCCCGCCGTGGTTGCATTGGATGTAATCCGCTCCGCTGCCGGCGTAGATGACCACCGGAAAAAAATCATACAACCGCGCGATCAGCCCAGGGCTGAACTGCGTGCCGTACTTCTTTTGACACTCGGCGAGAAATCCGTATGAGGCGATCATCTGAATGTCCTCGTGGTTCCCCCGCGCCATGAAAACCTGCTCCGGGTTGGCCAACTTGAGGCGCAGCATCGTGTAAAGCACCTCGATGCCGTAGTTGCCACGGTCGGTGTAGTCGCCGAGAAATACCATGTACGTGTTCGGCTTGGCCAAGCGGAAGCCGTCCATTTTTCCTGACTGGTTGAGCGAGTCAAGCATCGCCACAAACGAGTGGATGTCGCCGTGAAAATCGCCGTGAAAAATTACCTCACTGCCGCTTGGCACGGAGAGCTTTTGCGCGAACGGCTGGAACGGAATCGGTGGCCGCAGAAAATAGGCCCGCTGCACGTTGAAAAACTCGGTGTCCTTCGGTTTGCCGCCCACCCAGTTTTCGGCCTTGTTCATCGTCCCCGTGGTGAACAGGTTGAACGCAGCCAGCAGCGCCTCGGCAACGGGGTCAAACTTGGGCAGCGCAGTCTGCAGCTTGGCCGGTGGCGCTTGGCCAAGCAGCGCCCGGTTGGACGGCAGCTTGTCGCAGGCCGCCTTCCACGAGATAAAGGTGGGATACTCCTTCGAGCGGTATTGCCCGAAAACATCCGAGGCAACAGAAAACACCAACGCCAACAACAGCGCCTGGCCAATAGATCTCAGTGGGGGATGCCTCCTTGGTAACATCTTCCAGTCGGTTTCAGAGAGAGAGTGCGCCCATTGGGTCACCTGTTCAAGGCAAAAGGAAAAGCGTTGCGAAGGCCTGTCGCCCTGTTAATTTGGCTCCACCCAAGATTCGAGATGATCACTGTATTCATTCAAAAACAACGGATCGGCTGGCTCACTGCCGCTACCCTGACCCTGAGTATCGCCACCGCCCAGGCTGGCGATTGGCCAAAATGGCGCGGCCCAAGTGCCGATGCCTACGTGGCCAAGGGCGATGGCCTGCCCTCCTCGCTGGGCGACACGCCGGATGTGGTCTGGAAAACCAAGACCGGCCCCGGCCATTCCGCCGTGGTCATTCAGGGCAATCTACTCGCCATCTCAGAGGAACAGGGCGACACCGAGGTACTGCGTATGCTGGACAAGCGCACCGGTAAGGAGTTGTGGAAAACCGCCTACGGGCAGACCTATCCTGACGATGGGTTTGGCGCCGGGCCACGCTGCGCCCCGCTGTTCGACGGCGATCTCATTTACGTCCAAACCTGCCGGGGTGAGTTGAGCTGCCTCCGCGTCAAGGACGGCTCCAAGGTCTGGGGCACGGATTACCAGAAAAACTTCAAAGTCAAATGGATCGTCAACAAGGCACAAAACGAGGGAGCCGCCTCCCGCCGCGGCTACAGCGGAACTCCGATCGTCGACGGTGATCAGCTCATCTGCCAGGTCGGCAGCGCGTTCGGAGCCGGCGTGGTGTGCTTCGAAAAACGGACCGGGAAAGTCATCTGGAAATCTCAAAACGACCTTGCCAGCTACGCCAGCCCGATCCTCACAAAGCTTGGCGGCAGGAAACAGTTCGTCACACTTGCCACCGAACGCCTGCTCGGCATCGACCCGACGAACGGCAAACTACTCTGGAGCGAATCCGTTCCTACCCGGGCCTTCCGCAACGTGGTCACCCCAGTCGCCGTGGGCAACAGCGTCGTCGCCGCATCGCACTCCGAGGGAATGATTGCCATGGCGGGCAAAGGCTCCGCCGGCAACGCCGTCCGCAAATGGAAGGACGCCAAGCTGAAGATAAACCTGGCCACCCCGGTGGTCGTGGGTGGCAACCTGTATGGCTTCGCGGAGAAGGATCGTTTCATCAGCGTCAACGCCGACACCGGAAAACTCAACTGGGAGGAACGCGGCTTTGGCAGTTTTTATGCCTCGACGCTGACCGACGGCAAACGGCTGCTTGTCCTCGGCCAACTCGGCGAACTGGTATTACTCAATCCCAACCCGGATGAATACGAAGAGCTTGGCCGGATGCAGGTCTGCGGCAAGTCATGGAGTTTTCCCGCCTACTCGGACGGCCAACTGTTCGTGCGCGACCAGAAGAACCTTCAATGCATCCGCTTGGTCAAGTAACCAAGCGCTTGGCCAAGCGCTGTTCTACGCCGCCTTGCTGACGATCTGGACCAACGCCTGCTGAAGGATCAGCGTGTCGTCCGTGCTGGATGAGACCAACTGGCGGTTGCAACGCAACAGCACGTCCATCGCCTGAACCAATTCCGCCGAGGAATATTTTCGCGCGTGGCCAAGCGCGTTGAAAAGCATGTAGGGATGCATCGACTTGGGATTGAACTTTCGATCCTCAGGCACACGATCCTCCGGGATGGCTTCGAGCTGGGATTTGAATTGCTGATATCCCCCCTTGGGATTGATCCATTTTAAACGCACCATCTCACGCAGAAAAAGCATCGCCCGCACCTTGGAAATGAGCCCGTATAGCAGCGCGATGGGATTCTTTTTACTGTCCAATTTGACTTCCCACAGCTCCTCGTCAAGCACGCGAAGCAGCTTTGGCAAATTGCGCTCACCCAGTGCGTCGCCCAGCGCAAATGCCGCTGCCTGCTTGGTTCGCGTGGCGATCTCGTGCACGTCCTGCCTCGTGACTTCCTCGCGTTCACCAACGTAGGCGGACAGCTTGTCCGCCTCCGTGTGCAACTGCTGCAGATTCGCACCGGCCAACAGGATTAATTCGTCCGCCACATGCGGCGAAATCTTTTTGCCCAACTCATCCAAACGCTGGCGCACGACCATCGCCGCCCGGCCGCCGCGCTCCTTTTCGCTGACGGTCTTGTCCTCCATAACCGCGAATTTCTTGACCGTCTTAAAAAAGCTCTTCCGTTTGTCGACCTTCCCCGCGCTGATCAACAACTGGACACCCTGCCAGTCGAATAACTCCCAGCTCTTGGCCAACTCAGTCAGTCGATCCGTCACCGCCGCACTCGACGCAGTGCGGTCGTCTCCGAGAAAATTCGCACCCCGCAGCCACAACACCTTGTTACCGCCAAAAAACGGCAGCGTCTGCAGTGCTTCGTTTAGCTTGGCCAACGCCTGCAGTGCCTCGTCTGCATTGCGAACCGTGCCGTCCACCACCTCATGATCCATCCCACCTGCGGCCGCACACCAGCCCTCGTAGATCTGCTTGGCCCTGTCGCGAACGAGAAAATCCTCATCACCAAAAACAAGGCAGAGAGGTTCAGCTGGAAGTTGTGGTTCGGAAGGCATCCGGCGACACAGTTGAATCTATTCCTCGTCCTGCTCGCCGGAATCCTGAATGCGCGACAGCACTTCGCTCATGTCCTCCACATCGGCAAACAGATTGGCCGCCACGTAGATCGGCGACTTGTGCTGCGCGGCCATCGCGAGGCAGTCGCTGGGCCGGGCGTCGACCTCGACAATTTTCCTGCCCAGTTCGTTGTCCTGCTCAAGGATCAGGCGGGCGTAGTAGGTGGAATTTTTCAGCTCCGTGATCACCACTCGGAGTAATTGGATTCCGAAGCCATCAAACACATGGCCAAAGAGATCGTGCGTCAGCGGCCGCTCCTTTGGTGTGTCATTGAGGAACATCCCGATGACCGCCCCCATGTTGTGTTCCACCTGAATGACGAAGACCTTTTCCTCGTTACCGATAAACACAGCGCAGCCACTGTTGGCGGGAAGAATCCCGCGCACTTCAACGGCGACCACGTCATTACTCATCAGCGCTCACGGTAACACCGCCCACCCTGAACTCAACCCATAAAGCCGGTCAGTTTCCGGCCGCCAATCGCCGCACCACCTCGCCCGCGACAGCAAAACCGAATGCCCCGGTCACATGCGTCGCCGCACCAAAACCCCACTCGCAGTTTAGTTTCATCGAACCCGCCTGCTCCCCCGCCTCCGCCCGGCTGGCACAGACCGTGCCGTCCGCTTTTGGAAAAACCGGCGGCTCCGGGGAAAACACGCACGGGATACCCATCTTTTTTCCGGCCCGGGGAAATCCGTGTTCCTTCCGCAACGCCGCCCTCACCTTGGACAGCAACGGATCCTGCACCGACTTGGCCAAGTCGGCCACCTGCACACGCGTCCCGTCCAGTCGCCCGCCCGCCGCGCCGCTGGTAATAACCGGAATGCTCCGACGGCAACATTCCGCGATCAGCAGCACTTTGTTGCGGACATTGTCGATGGCATCCACCACAAACTCAAAGCCACCCGACAAAATCGCCTCACAGGTCTTCTCATTAAAAAACTCCGTCCGGGCGTCCACCCTGCAACCGGGGAAAATCAGCTTCACGCGCTTGGCCATTTCCTCAACCTTGAAGTTGCCAAACCCACCATCCAGCGCCGGCAACTGCCGGTTCACGTTGGTGATGCAAACCTCGTCCAAGTCCACAAGCGTCAGCGCACCCACACCCGAGCGGGCCAGAGCCTCCACCACCCAAGACCCCACGCCACCCACGCCGACGACACACACCCGCACTTGGCCAAGCGCAGCCAATCCCGCCAAGCCATAAAGCCGCCCAATCCCGCCAAAACGGTCAGCATCCGGGTTCACAACGAATTCGACACACCAAAAATCTTCAACGGGCGAACTGATCCGCGGCAGCCTGTTGGAATGCCTTTCGCACAGGGGAGTTGTCGGCATTTGGGAAGCCAGCGCGCTGGATCATCAGAATGTAGATCAGCCCGGTTTTCGGGTCAGCCCAGCTATTCGTGGCATACGCTCCCCCGTGGCCGTACGTCCCGGGCGACACCATCTCGGTCACGCCTTGAGGCTCCTTAACAACCTGAAAACCAAGCCCCCAACTCATCCCGGTGACAAACCCGGTCTTTATGTCACCTGTCTGTGTACGCGTCAGTTCCTTCACTGACTTTTTCTTCAGCAAACGATTGCCATCGACCACGCCGCCGTGGAGCATCATCTGGTAAAAACGCATCATATCCCGCGCCGTGGAAAACAGGCCGCCAGCCGGATATGGTGTACGACTGCGGTCGCTCAAGCCTCCCTTGACGAAATAATTCCCGGCCTCCTCAAGTTCACCGTCAACCCTACGATACGTCTTGGCCAAGCGCTTGGCCTGTTTTTCATCCGGCCAAAATGTCGTGTCCGCCATGTCGCACGGATCCAGAATTCGTTCCTGCAAAAACACCTCAAACCACTTCCCACTCACGACCTCCACAATTCGGCCAAGCGTGTTGATCCCCGAGTTGCTATACTGCCAGCGTGTACCGGGTTCAAAGTTCAGCGGCACCTTCGAATACGACATCACCAACTCCGCGAGGGTGCTGTCGTTCCTTGGCGAAGACACATTCGGCTGGCCGGAGGTGTGCGTCAGCAGGTCGCGAATCGTAATCGGGCGCGGAGGCCTTACCAAAACTAGACGATCCTTCGCCCGCTCACTGACCATCCACTTCCCCTTAAACTCCGGCAGGTGTTTTTCCACGGCATCTTCAACCGACAGTTTCCCCTCCTCCTGCAGCATCATGATGCACACGCCAGCCAACGGCTTGGTCATGCTGGCAATCCAAAACAAATGATTCTCCCGCATCGCCTCGCGCTTGGCCAGTTCGGCGTAGCCCACCGTCTCCAATTGCAACAACCTATTCTTGTTGGCAACCAGCGCCACCCCACCGGAAATAACGCTGCGATCGACAAACCCTTGCATCGCCTTGCGAACAGGAGACCCCGATTCCGCACCAAAAACACCCACCGCAATCGAAAACACGGCAGCCAATACGATCAATTTTCTCATGTTAAAAATCATTTTTGCCCAAAAAAAAACAGGGAGTGGCTGCATACGGAGTTAGCCAAACCCTGTTACCCCTCAACAAAGAAGGGCTTGAACAAATGCTTATGCTTGGCCATTCTTGAGTCAACACTGTTTTTAGCTGAATTTTCCTCCTTTTAAGAATCTGAACTCGTAACCAATCAATTGCATAGCCAAGCTTCTTCCCGGGATGAGATTACAATTTCTAATTCAAATAGCACTCTCCATAGGTGCCCTTACTAATGTTACCGACAACGCCCGAGCACAGGAGGTATCAACCTCCATTTGGGAAGCTGCCGCCTCTGGAGACATCCCTCGGCTAAAAAAACTTGTTGAAATAGACGGTATCTCTGTCGATGCAGGAGATGATTTTGGAAATACTCCACTCCATTACGCTTCATGGAATGGTAAAGTCGAAGCAATCAAATGGCTTATTGATCAGGGTACTGAAGTTAACAAATATAATTATAGTAATTGGTCTCCATTGCATTGGGGAACACGCAATGGCCAATTATCAGCAATCAATATCCTCATCGATAATAATGCCGAAGTAGATGCCGCCGGCCACCTAGATCAAACTGCTCTACACCTAGCCGCAAAATATGAATATAAAGAAATTATTAGTCGCCTTCTAAAAGCAAATGCTAATCCGAATGCAGAGGATTCTCTGAGGCAGACGCCAATGCATTTAGCTGCATTGGATGGTTTTACCTCCATTGTATTAGAACTATTGGATAACGGGGGCAACATTGATTCTAAATCTGAATGGGGTGCAACGCCATTGAGCGCAGCTGCAGCCCGCGGACGAACATCCACAGTAAACGCGCTGCTTTTACGAGGGGCACAGGTCGACCCAAAAACTAGTGCTGGGTGGACGCCTTTGTTCTCTTCAGTAGTTGGTAAGTTTTCTGAATCAGCGAAATTACTGCGTGATAATGGTGCCAATATCCACTTTAAAACAAAGACTAATAATACTCTTCTGCATGCAGCAGCATCCAGCGGAATGGATGACTTAGTGAATCTATTACTCGAAGCAGGACTTGAAATAAATGCTGAGAATTCAGGAGGGCAAACACCTCTCGATCAAGCAACTGCAAACAAATGGAAAAAGACAATTGAATTACTAAAATCTAATGGAGGTACAGTCGGCTCTAAAAAAACCTTACACCAAGCAGCATTGATAGGAGAGCTGGAAGAAGTTAAGCGACTTATTTCTAATGGAGCCGCAATCTCTAAGTATGACGACTGGCATTTGCCACCTCGCAATTGGACTCCACTTCACTATGCCGCCGCTGGTGGCAACCTATCCGTTATTGGCTACCTCATTCAATCAGGCGCCGATGTACTGGCAACCGATCATTTAAATTGGACTCCAATGATCATAGCTCTAGCAAACCAAAATATTGAAGCTGCTAACCTTCTGAAAGGATGGCAGTCGCTTGGAATTTCGAATATTGGCTCAAGAGCAGTTCTTGTTTACAGCGGAAAGATGAGCTTTGATGTATTCGGGCTTTCAGGTAGTAGGTGTTTAATTGAAACATCAACTGACCTGAAGAAATGGTCCCCCTTAAGCTGGATAAGTTTAGTAAACGGTAAAGCCCGATTCAATGACCCTCGAAAAATTCTACTCCCTCGCTGCTTCTATCGAGCGAAGGTCTTGGAGTAATCGGCAGATTCCTATTATTCGCCCATGCTCGCTAGCTGCTCCTTAACAGCATAACAAGTGCAAATTGGAGGGAAAGAGCCTGCAAGTCCTTAAAAATTCCATCACTCATTGCGTCTAGCCAAGAGCTTGACTGTTCAGGGGCGGCGGACGGCGAGGTTGAAGGCGACTGCGGAGGCGATGAGCAGTGCGGTCTCTGCACCGAGAGTCAACCAGGCGGAGGCGACGTTGCCGTATTTGGGTAGCAACACAAAATAGAGTGCGCCGGAGACCACGCAGCAAGGCAGACAGCAGAGCACCGGCAGTTTGTCACGATGCTCCGCCCAAAGGCCCCAAGTGAACATCGCCGTTCCCACGGCAAAAAACTTGCCCAACACCAGCCATGGCAGCAGTCCTGCGGCGCTCGCAAACGCCTCGCCGAAAAGCAGCGGGTACAACCAATCCGTGATCGCCCACAAAACACCGAAGGCAACCAATCCCACCGCGCTCGCCCCACCTGCAATGAACAAAACCCGGCGCCGAAACATCGTCAGGTTTGCCTTGTGCCAAACCATCAGGCGAGGCGCCATGAGGATGCCGAAATAGTGCAGGAACATCTGGAGCGCCAGCACAAGATATTGAGCCGAGCCAAACAGTCCGCTGGACTCCTTGCCGATGATGAAAAACGTCATCACCTGCGCCATGTTGGCCAACAGGTAGTAGCCGAGGTTGAACAGCCAGATGAGCCAAGCTTCACGCAAAAGCTTCCCCGCGCCGGCCAAGCGCGCTGGGCTAAGGCAGCGGAATCCAAGCTCGCGGGACATCCGCCACCAGACCGTGACCACCACCACGGCGTTGGCCACCAGTAGCACGTAGAGGTCACTGCCGACGGCCTGCCCGCTTTTGAAAAACAGGATGAACCACAGGCTGGCCATCACGGAGGAAACCAGTTGAAAACGTGAGGCCCGCGGCATTTGTTCCGTCGCCTGAAACAGCCAACTGTAGTCCATGCAACAGACGAGCAGGAACAGCGCGCCAACCAGCCACGCCCATTTTTCCCCGCCCCCAAGATCGCTCAACAACACGGCGACCGCCCACAACACCGCCGCCAACAGGCCAAGCGCAAAACGGAAGGTGAAGATCGCCGGAGCAATCTCGCCGGCCTTAGCCAAGCCCTTGGCCACGTGCCGCACCGCAACTGCGTCCAGCCCAAACGCGAGGCACAACTGCAGTGTCATCGCCAGCGTGATAATCGTGCGGGACACGCCAACATTGTCCGGTCCAAGGCATCGCGTGGCATAAACCATGCCCACGACCTGAAACAGTTTGCCCAGCACCTGCCACAGCATCGTGCTGGAGAAGTCCCGGAACAGCTTGGCCTGAAACAGGCCTCCATCCGACTCGCCCCGGCTGGTTGGTGTGTCGGTCAAAACTGGTGGGAAAAGGCGAGCTGCACGATCACCCAATCGCGCTCACGATAGAGATTTTGAAACGGCTCCGTGTACGGGCCAAGCGCACCATAGCGCGTGAAGTAGGGCCCACCGGAAAGTTTCAATGCAGAGTGTTCGCCCTGCCATCGGATGCCGAGCCCGACGTGCCACGTCTCCAATTCCGGTGCCGCGCTGGACAAGAGCAGCGAGTCATCGATCTCGCCGGTGTCTTCGTACCATCGGCCGGTCAGGCTGAAGAACCAGCGACCGTCGATGTCGGTCTCGAGCGTCTCCTCAACAAACCACGCCTCGAAACGTGGCGCTTCCTCGGCATAGCCGACCGTCGAGCGCAGCACCCAGTTTTCCGCCATAGCCCAGTTGAGCGATGCCTGTCCCCCGTAACGCAGTTCGCGTCCGGTCGTGTCCGTCACAAGGCCAATCGCCTGACTGCGAAGGGTCGGTGTCAGGATATTCTCCAGTGTCAAACTGACGGTGTGTGTGTCCAGTTCGCTGCGACCGCGGGCGAGCGGGAGAAACGGTTTTTTCTCGTAGCCGGATGCGATGGTGTCGGTCTGCCACGCGTAATCAACCTGGGCAAACGCCGTGGTCGGGGCATACTCCCAGCGCAGGCCGGCACCGATGTTGGCGCCGCGCGGTTTTGCCTCCTTGTAGCCGGCCGGATATTCCTGCCGGTAAAACTCGTTGAGCCACAACGAGCGATAGTCCTGAAAACCATCGTAGCCGCCGAACGAGACGTTCATCGTCAGCGCCGGAGTGAGCGAGTGCTGTATCGACTCCTGCAGCGTGTGGCGTTCCTCGGTGACATTCGCCGGTTCACGCCAAAACACGAACGCCTCCTCGGCAGGATTGTAGTCCACCTCCAGCGTGCTGAAACTGTAAGAGGTGCGGAACTCTGTTTTTCCGAGCGTGTAAACATGCGAGGCTGTCGTGTCGGTCAACAGGATGTCGCTTGACCACAATCCATCCGAGCCGATCTCCACCGTGTGTGTCGACGGCAACGAAACAGCCGGCTCATCGGCAGGCGATCGCCCAGCAGCCGCGCCCACGGAATCGATGACTTGGCGAATCTTATCTACGCCCTCATAACCGGCGTGAGCGTAGAGCACATTCCACTGGCCCGACTCCTTCGCGAGGACGATCACGTACGGAATCCCCCGGCCTCCCAATGCCTTGTACACCCTCCCATCGACATCATCCAATACAAGGCTGGCGCCGGTTTGCCTGATGTACTGCCGCGTCCGGGCCGCCCTGCTCTGTTCGATGTTCAGCGAAAGCACCTGCACCGGCTTGCCGGCCGGGTTGCCATTTTTCCCAGAGTAAAACTGCTGCACATGCTCCTCGAGCTCCGTGGAGACCTTGCGGCACGGCACGCACCAGTAGGCGAAGAAGTCCAACACCACGACACCGTCGTCGAACTGGTCGAGCGAAACTGTTTCTTCGCTCTCAAATTTCTTCAGCGTGAACGGCGGGATAGACGCCGGTGCCTGGGCCAATGCCGAAGTCATACCAACGAGGATTGCTACAAGGAAAACCAGCCTGAATACAGCCAAGCGCATGGTTATTTGCAGGAAGTGCAACCGGCCGACTGTCCCCCGCCCGACGTGGCCGAGCCCGGTTCGATCTGCGCGATCAACCGGTTTTGATAAACGAAAACGCCGCTCTGTGAGAACAGCATATTCGGTTTCGAGACCAGGCGCTGATCGGAAATCGACACCTGCCCCACGCTGCCGCATCCCACGGAGCCTACCAATATAGCGAATAGGAAAAGCTTCTTCATCAACGCGCGTGAGCCTATCAAACCGTACAGTTGCCCCAAACTGTTTTTCTCGCTTGGCCAAGCAAAGGTGTTATTCGGCGGAGATGAATTGTGGATCGAAAACCGGATCGGTTGATACGGCGCGGAGGCGATGGACAAATTCCGCGATGCCCCGTTTCTCTGGCTCGCCTAAATCGAAACGAATGTGTTCGCGGAGATAAGCGTTTCGCAACTCGGCATCGAACTCGCTGTGGTTGGCGATGATCTCTTCGAGGTGCGCCTGGCCATCGCGCTTGATCCGCAACAGCTTTTGGCCAAGCACAGGATCGCTGCAGTCGCGACGAATCGCCCACACCGCAAAAACAAATGGCAGGCCGGTCGAGTCCCGCCACGCCTGACCAAGGTCGAGGATTTGATGCTCATGCGGCTGCCTCAAAAACTCGATGCCGGGATTGCCGATCAGCAACACAGCATCCTGCCCTGCCGCCTGAGCGTATTCCCCGAAAGGCTCAAGCCGCGGCGACAAGCCGTGATGCGCAAGGATAACCTTTAGCAGGTTCACGCTGCATAGCGAGGCGGTGTCACAACGAATGACTTCCGTATCGGTGAGCGGTTTTTTGTGTGCGACAAAAACACTCTTCACTGGGCCGTCGCTGGCCACAGCCACGCCGTCGAGGATATCATACAGGTCATGGTACAGCACTTCGGTAAGACTGACCAAGCCGGCGTCAAACTCACCTGCTCGCAGCCGCTTGGCCAACTGGCTGGGCGGCAGGAACTCGGTTTCGTTTTCAATCCCGAAAGTGAGCGGAGCCGAATTCAGGTACGGCACTGAGCCTATGCGCTTGGCCAAGCGCTTGGTTCCCGCTGCGTCCATGTCAGGCTGGGGCCAATGCATCCTCCTGCCATTCGTGGATCGGCCGATAGAATGTGTCACGCTGCACCGGCACCCGGCCCGCCTCGCGAATCGCCCGGATCATTTCCGTCTCGGTCTGCAACTGCGGACTGCCAGCACCGGCCATGTGAAAAATCTTCTCCTCAATGATCGTGCCATGAACGTCGTCCGCGCCGTAATTCAGCGCCACCTGCGCAAGATTCATCCCCAGACCGACCCAGTACGCGGTAATGTGGTCAAAGTTATCCAAGTACAACCTCGCCACCGCCAGCGTGCGAAGCGAATCGAACCCGGTGGGCGGATGCTTGACCGGAATCTCGTTGTTCTCCGGCTGGTACGGCAGCGGAATGAAGCCGGTAAAGCCTCCGGTCTCATCCTGCAACGCACGTAACTGCCGCATGTGATCAACCCGATTCGCCAACGTCTCGAGATGACCATAGAGCATTGTACAAGTACTTCGACCACCGAGTTCGTGCCATTTACGATGAACATCTAGGTATTCCTCGGCTGTCTCCTTGCCACGGGCAATACGATCACGAACCTCCTGATTAAATATCTCAGCACCTCCTCCTGTTAAAGAATCAAGACCCAATGATTTTAATTCAGATAACACATCAATTACATTTTTTTTAGATCTCTTTGCTAAAAACATGATCTCCACAGCCGTAAAACACTTAAGCTGAAGCCTATCGTCAACAGCTTTAAGACTTTGAACCATATCTGTATAATAACTATATGGCAAAGAGGGGTGTAAACCTCCTACAATATGCAATTCCGTAATCCCAATTGAAAGCGCTTCTTTTGCTTTAAGAACCATATCCGGTACAGCCAATTGAAAACCATTCGCATCCCTTTTTTTTCTTGAGAAAGAACAAAACTGGCAGCTTAGAATACAGTAGTTGGAGTAGTTGAAATATCGGTTGAGAATGTAACTGGCACGGTTGTTATTTTTGCGGCGGTTGACCTCGTCGGCCAGTTGGCCAAGCGCATTGAGATCGTCGCACTCAAACAGGCGCAGTGCCTCGGCCTCGTCCAGCCGTTGGCCAAGCGCGAGTTTATCGCGGATGTCCGCAAGGGATTCTGGAACGAAAAGTCTCATTGCAGTCGACGGAAAAATGGAAACAACACCTCGGTGGCGACCACCACGAAAAACACCGAACTGATCACGGCGTTGAGCTTAAAGAACGCGGTGTTCACCCACTTCAAGCTGCGCTTGCGTGCGATCCAATGTTCAAACATCAGGCAAAACATGATGATCAGCCAGCCAATCAAAAATGCCACCCGCATTTTGCACAGAATGCCAAACAACAAAAGCAACCCGAGCATGACCATGTGCGAAAGGAACGAGGCCATGAGGGCGTTCTTCGGCCCCCACGCAGTCACCAGTGAACGCAGCCCGTGCTGCCGGTCGAACTCGAAATCCTGCATCGCATAAATGATATCGAACCCAATCAGCCAAAAGACAACGGCGATACCCAGCACCAGCGGTGGCAGCAAACTTTGGCTGAACGGCAACAGGGTGAACAACTCCGCCATCGTGCCACCCTTCACGGCGATCCACGCGCCGATCGGTGCCAGCGCGAGGGCGATGCCCAACCAGACGTGCGTGTAATCCGTGAACCGCTTGGTCATCGAGTAAAAACAGACGAAGAACAACGCCACCGGCCCAAGCACCAGGCAGGCGGTGTTGATAAACCCGGCTGCCACCAAAAAACCGATTGCACTCAACGCGCACAGTGTCCACGCGCTGATTAGACTGATCTCCCCCGCAGGCAAATGACGGTTGGCCGTACGGGGATTCTTCGCGTCGAAATTGCGATCGACGATTCGGTTGAACGACATCGCACAGGTGCGTGCGCAAACCAGACAGATGAGGATCAGCAAAAACAAACCAATCCCGGGGAAGCCGTACTTGGCTGCGGGTGCGGGCAACTCGCCCTTGGTAAATTCGAGATATTGATAATGCTCACGGGAGGCGACCATCATCGCCGCCAGGGCAAACGGCATCGCGAAGATCGTGTGGGAGAATTTGACGAATTCGCCCCACTTCAAGATCAAGCCGAGCGGGCCTCCGCGCCTGGGCTTGGGTGCGTTGATGGCTTCGGCTCCGCTCATTCCTCCTCCTGCCAACGAGGCGAGGCTTCGTTCGCGAGGCCGAGATGATCCAGCACCCGCGACACCACCGTATCCGCCACCTCCTCAATCGTAGTTGGGTTGGCGTAGAAATGGGGGTTCGCCGGCAGGATCGTTGCCCCGGCCTGCAGCAGCAGCTCCATGTTTTTCAAGTGCACCAAATTCAGCGGTGTCTCGCGGGACACCAAAATCAATTTTCGGTTTTCCTTCAGCGCCACGTCAGCCGCACGCAGCAGGACGTTGTCGCTGTAGCCGTGGGCGATCCGCCCGAGCGTGCCCATCGTGCAGGGTATCACCACCATCGCGTCGAGCACGTTCGAGCCACTTGCAAACGGGACGTTCATACTCTTAAGCCCATGCGGCACCACGCCTTCAGGCAGACGGAGTTCGGCCGGCAATTCCTGTCGGATGACCGCTTGAGCATAGCTGCTAAGCACGACATGAGTTTCGTGCTCGGTCTCGCCCAACCAGTCCAGCAGCCGCTGGGCATAAATCACCCCGCTGGCTCCGGTTATGGCAACAAGAATTCTCACTTGGACTGAAAAACGCCTCCCATCAAAGCGCGTCAAATATGCGGCAGTCCAAGCCGGCTTGTCGAGCCAACGCCGCCCCCCCGCTTGACAGTCGGGCCGATGAATGACACCAAGCGGCGTGCCCGAAGCACAACACACCCTAATCACCGGCGGCGCCGGCTTCATCGGCTCTCACCTCGCCGGACGGCTGCTTGACCAAGGCGGACGCATCGTGGTGATCGACGATTTTTCGACCGGATCACGCGATAATCTGACCCAGCTGGCCGACAATCCTAGACTGACGATCATTGAGGACGACGTCACTCATTGCCCTGCGCTTGGCCAACTGGTGGCCGACTCCGACTACGTTTTTCACCTCGCCGCCGCCGTGGGGGTTGACCTCGTCGTGCAGTCTCCGATCCGCACCATCGAGACCAACCTTAAGTCAACCGAGGCTATTCTCGAGGCGGCCGAGCCCAACCGCACGCCGCTGTTGCTGCCGTCCAGCTCGGAGGTCTACGGCAAAAGCTCCCGTGAAGGATTCGACGAAAATGACGACCTGCTGATCGGCCCGCCAACGCTTGGCCGATGGAGCTACGCCTGCTCCAAGCTGATGGATGAATTTCTCGCGCTGGCCTTCCACAACGAGCGACAGTTGCCGGTCACGGTGGTGCGCCTGTTCAATACCGTCGGTCCGAGGCAGACCGGCCGCTACGGCATGGTGCTGCCACGCTTCGTGGAGGCAGCCAAGGCCAACGAGCCGATACGGGTCTTCGGCGACGGCCAGCAGTCGCGCTGTTTCTGCCACGTCAATGACACCATCGAGGCACTGCTGCGCTTGGCCAATTGCGACAATGCCGCAGGCAACGTCTTCAACATCGGCTCGACCGAGGAAGTGACCATCCTCGGCTTGGCCAAGCGCGTGGTCGAGTTGACAGGGTCACAGTCCCCCATCGAACTGGTGCCTTACGAGGAAGCGTACGATCACGGATTCGAGGATATGCAACGTCGCAAACCTTTGATCGACAAACTCGAGGAGTTCACCGGTTTCCGGCCCGCCACCACGCTGGACGACACCATCCTCAGCGTCGCTGGGATTGCGTAGCCCTTAACTTCCGCCTATTAGAAAGGGGGGGAGCCTCCCTGGCTTGGCCCTCCCATTTAGCTCTACATCTATTTGCATCTCTGCGTCCTCTACGTTAAAAAACAGAACATCCACTAGAGCCATCGAAAGGCTTTTTTGTTGCGCTTGACCAAGCTCGGACACGACACTTTGGTCATGCAGCTTTTCCTCAACGGTAAGTGGCGTGATCTCAGAGAAAAAACCGAGGTGTTAAACCCTTTTGACGGCTCAGTCATCGACACGGTGCCAAGCGCCTCCCCTGCCGAGATCACCGCTGCCATCGAAGGCCTGGCCAGGGGAGCGGAAACCATGCGCAACATGCCCTCCCACCGGCGCGTCGAGATTCTCCGCAAGGCCGCCGATCTCATGCGCGAGCGGCAGGAGGAGTTGGGCCGACTGATCAGCACCGAGGAGGGCAAGGTGTTGGCGGAGGGGCGCATAGAGGCCGGGCGCGCCATCGAGACGATCGATCTTTCAGCCGACGAGGCCCGGCGGTTGCACGGCGAGACCGTGCCGCTCGATTCCACGCCGGGCGGGGTCGGCAAGCTGGGCTTCACCCTGCGCGTACCGTGCGGCATCGTCGCGGCAATCACCCCGTTCAACTTCCCGCTCAACCTCGTCGCGCATAAGGTCGGCCCGGCGATCGCAGGTGGCAACGCCGTGCTGCTCAAGCCGGCCTCCGACACACCGCTTTCGTCGCTTAAACTGGTGGAACTGCTGCTCGAGGCCGGGCTGCCGGAGGAGGCCATCGCCTGCGTGACCGGTTCCGGCGCCGCGCTTGGCCAGGCGATATTCAGCGATCCGCGTGTCCGCAAGATCAGCTTCACCGGCAGTGCCGAGGTGGGCGAACAAATCTGCCGCTTGGCCGGCTTGAAACGGGTTACGATGGAGCTTGGCTCGAACAGCCCCGTCATCGTGCTCGACGATGCCGACCCGCAAAAGGTGGCCGATGCCGTCGCGGTGACCGGCTTTGCCAACGCCGGGCAGGTATGCATCTCGTCGCAGCGCATTCTGGCCACGCCGCTCATTCACGACGACCTGCTCGACGCGCTCACCGCCAGAGTCAGCCAACTCACCGCCGGCAACCAGCTCGACGAGCAAACGAACGTTGGCCCGCTCGTCCGTGAACGGGACGCACAGCGCGTCGAGGAGTGGCTTGGCCAGGCGCAACGCGACGGGGCAGAACTCCACTGCGGCGGCAAACGCAACGGCGCAGTGATTCAACCGGCTGTTTTGGCCAACGTCCGCAGTGACATGCGGATGAGCTGCGAGGAGTTGTTCGGCCCGGCCGTGGGCGTGACCCGCGCGGAGAGCATCGACGACGCGATCCACCTGGCCAACGACAGTCGCTTCGGGCTCAGCGCCGCCGTCTTCACACAGGACATCGACAAGGCGATCCGGTTCGCGCGCGAGGTGGACAGCGGCAATCTGCACATCAACTTCGGCACCGCCTGGCGCGCTGAGACCATGCCGTACGGCGGCCTTAAGGACAGCGGCATGGGCAAGGAAGGGCCGAAGTACGCGATCGAGGAGATGACGGAGACCAAGATGGTCGTCATCCACTGATCGCTTGGCCAAGCGGACGACAGGTGGTAGTTTCCCCGGCCCGATTTTTTACCATGAAACGATTCGTTACCCTGTTCACGTTGTTCGCCGGATTGCTGACGGTGGCCGAGGCCAAGTCAGAGCGACCCAACATTTTGTTTGTCTTCACAGACGACCACGCACCCCACGCCATCGGCGCATACAACGGCTGGCTGAAGTCGGTCAACCCCACCCCGGTCATCGACAAGCTAGCTAGGGAGGGAATGCTGTTTGAGAAGAGTTTTTGTTCCAACTCCATCTGCGGGCCAAGCCGCGCGGTGATCCTCAGCGGCAAGCACAGCCACAAGAACGGGTTCATGAACAACGGCAACTCGTTCGACTGGAATCAGCAGATCTTCCCAAAAATCCTTCGCAAAAACGGCTACCAAACCGCGCTCTACGGAAAGAGCCATCTCAAGGGAAAACCGCAGGGGTTCGATGACTGGGCGGTGCTGCCGGGTCAGGGACTCTACTACAATCCGGACATGATCTTCGCAGATGGTCGCCGCCGCATCGACGGCTACTGCACTGACGTGGTCACCGACCTCGCGGTAAACTGGCTCAAGGATAAGCGCGACAAGAGCAAGCCGTTCGTGATGATGGTGCAGCACAAGGCACCGCACCGGAACTGGATGCCGGCCCTGCGTCACCTCGACCTTTACGACGACATCACCATCCCCGAGCCGCCGACGCTTTTTGACAAATGGGAGGACAACGCCCCGCCGGCGCGACATCAGGAACTGGAGATCGACCGGCACATGGACCTGAACTACGACCTGTTTGTCGATCTCACCCCGGAGTTCAACCAACCGCCCTCACAAAAGCGGCAGGATCGTTCCGCATGGCACAACATGAAGCGCATGAGCAAGGAGCAGTTGACCAAGTGGCGTGCCGCCTACGGGCCGAAGGACGAGGCATTCCACAAGGCCAAGCTGAAGGGTAAAGATTTGGTTCGCTGGAAATTTCAGCGTTACGCCAAAAACTACCTCCGCTGCGTCAAGGGGGTGGACGAGAGCATCGGCCGCCTGCAGGACACGCTGAAGGAGCTTGGCCTAGACGATAACACGGTAGTGATCTACTCCTCCGACCAAGGTTTCTACATCGGCGACCACGGTTGGTACGACAAGCGCTGGATGTACGAGGAGTCCCTGATGATGCCGTTCATCGTCAAGTGGCCGGGCGTAACCAAGCCGGGAAGCCGCAACCGGAATCTCATTCAGAATCTGGACTACGCTGAGACGTTTTTGGAGATGGCCGGGGCACCGATTCCCAGCGACATGCAGGGCCGTTCGCTCGTGCCGCTGCTCAAGGGCCAAAAACCGGACGACTGGCGCAAGGGCATCTATTATCACTACTACGAGTATCCAAGCGTCCACATGGTGCCACGCCACTACGGCATCCGTACCCAACGCTATAAGCTTATGCACTTTTACCAGTTCGGAAACGAGTGGGAACTGTATGATCTGAAGTCCGACCCGGACGAACTGACCAACCTCTACGGCAAACCGGAACACGCCAAGCTGCAAAAAAGGATGAAGAACCGCTTGGCAAAGCTCCAGCAGCATTACGAGGACAACAGCGATATTTCGGAAAAACCGGACAGCTGGAAGTCCCAAATGCGGGCTGAAAAATAAGGACATCCGGCCAAAAAGGTCTTTTGACTAGTTTGCTTGGCTCGACTAAGATCCCTCCGTGTGGTTTTGCTGACGAAATTGAAGATTGCCTGGCTATCGGGCCATACGACACTTAGAAAGTTTGGGTAAAAACCACCTCCCCTTTTTTGATAACGAATTGCTTTTGCCATAAGGCAGTATTCTTTATTTTTTTATTCAATGATCGACATAGATCCAACTGAAACCAGGGAGTGGCTCGATGCCATCGACTCCGTAATCAAGACGGAAGGTATTGAGCGAGCCCAGTACCTGGTGGAAAAGGTGATTGATGAGGCCCTGGCCAACGGGGTGGACCTGCCCACCGGGATTCACACCCAGTACTGCAACACTATCCCACTCTCCGAGGAGCCTCCGTATCCCGGAGACATCACAATCGAGCGGCGCATCCGTTCGGTCATTCGCTGGAACGCCATCATGATGGTGCTCCGTGCTTCGCAAAAGGATCTCGAACTCGGTGGTCACATGGCCTCGTACCAATCGGCTGCGGCCTTTTACGAGGTCGGTTTCAATCATTTTTTCCGAGCGCCGAATGAGCACGACAAGGGAGATATAGTTTATTATCAGGGCCACATCTCTCCCGGCATCTACGCTCGTGCATTTGTCGAAGGCCGACTGACTGCGGAACAACTGGACAACTTTCGTCAGGAAGTTCATGGCAAAGGCTTATCCTCCTATCCGCACCCGAAATTGATGCCAGACTTTTGGCAGTTTCCCACGGTTTCCATGGGGCTTGCGCCAATTTCGTCAATCTATCAGGCGCGTTTCCTGCGATACCTCGAGAATAACGGACTGCGGGACACGTCACGCCAGCGGGTTTACGCTTTCCTCGGCGACGGCGAGATGGACGAGCCGGAATCCCGCGGTGCGCTATCCTTTGCCGCACGTGAAAAACTAAACAACCTGTGTTTCCTGATCAACTGCAACCTCCAACGGCTCGACGG
>DKGH01000023.1 GCA_002453165.1 Verrucomicrobia bacterium UBA6775 | reverse complement strand
TTTACGAAACAGCTGCTCTGCCACTGAGCTACACTGGCTTGTGGGACTTGGCCGGGTATGTTGAAACTGAGTCGCTTGGCCAAGCGGCGGGGGGAGCGTATGTTCCGGTCTATCGGAGGTCAAGTTTGAGCGCCGTTGGCCAAGGGCGATTGGGCTATTCCGGGGTGCGGACCCGGAAGAAGGATTCGGGCTGCGCTTGGCCAAGCGGGATGACGTGGCGGATGGGGGTGCCCTGGCCAGTGGCGCTGTGGGCCTCGCGCCATGTACGAAGGTCGGTCGATTGTTCCAGCATGTATTTCACATCGGCTTCGCCGTGGAAGGTGATGGTGAGCGGTTGGCCGGGATCGATCTTCAGCCGGATGGGCTGGGTTCGCTTGGCGTTGCCGCCGTCGTCATTGGGTGCGCCGGGGGTGGCCTTGGCCAAGCGCTTAGGCTCGCCGTTGTCTCCGGGGCGTCCCATGGCTTCGTCCGGTTTTTGTTCCCCGAAGATGACTTCGTCGGCCAGGCGGCCGTCAGGGTCGAACAGCAGGATGGCTTCGCCGCCGGCGTCGAGTTTGAAGGGGAGGTGAATCTCATCGCCGGTCTGCTGCGGTTCGTCGTCGGCCCAAACCAAAAGGAAACCGCCAGCCAGGAGGGTGGCGCCCTCGGGGAAGAGCCATTTGCGCGGGGATTGTTTGTCGTCGGTCAACGCCCAGCCGGTGAGGTCGACATCGTGCTGGCTGTGGTTGTGCAGCTCGATCCAGTCGTCGAAGGCGCCGTCGGCGGCATCGGCGAGGGTGCTGTCGTTGGCGGCCATCCATTCGTTGATCTGCACGTTCTCGTGCGGGAACGGTTTGTCGCCGGTGTATTGCACCTCGATAGTCTGCTCGGCGTCGGCGACCGGTTGGCCGGAGCCGTCGATCGCGGTGATGGTGTAGCTTTTTCGGGTGGCCTCGACGGGCAGGACGAGTTTCCAGGTGGTGAGTCGGCCCCACTTAGGTTGCTGTGGTACGCCATTGACGAGCAGGGTTTTCATCCGGAGCGGAGCGGTGCCGGACAGGGTGACGGTTTGTTTGTCGGTTTCCACCAGTGCATCGCCCTTGACGGTGAAATCGTCGTCCATGCGGTCGACGGTGCGCTTGAGATAGCTGGCGCGGCCCTTGATGAAGGAGGTCAGTTTGCTCGGGCTGGTGACGGTCTGGCCGTTGGCGCGGAGTGCCTTGTATTTTTTGTCGACGTACGCCTTGAAGGTGTTGCCTTTCATTGGGCCGTCGATCATCTCGAGGACGGTGCGAAGATAGTACCGCTTGAAGTGGTTCTTGGCGTAGATTTTCTTGATGACGGGGTCGCCGGTGAGGCCCCAGAAAAACGGGTTGTTCATCGCGAATAATTTATTCGATGTCCCGAAGGACCCTTTGCCGAAGCCGAGGTCGATGTCCCACGGGATCATTTCGAACCGTCCGTTGGCCGGCCTAAACGTGGACATATTTTGGCCGTTAGACGCCCCGTAACTGTCCCAGTTGCACACGATGTTTTGCACGGCAAACACGCGCATCCACTGCTCCATGTCGGCGACCTCCTCGAGCCCTTCGATGTAGTCACTGTTACGGGTGTCGTTGATACGCTCGACCAGCTTGAAAAGGCTCTCCATCTGGTTGGCCGAGCCCTCGTAGGCCCGCGGTGCCCAGCTGAGGCGGTAGTACCAAGGCTGAATTCCGTTGGCGTCCTGCTCGCCGCTCAGAACGGCAGGGTGTGACTGGTACTGGTAGGTACCGCTGCGCTCGGGATTGGACATCTCTTTCCACATTTGGATTTTAAACAAATTTCCATCGCCATCGTTGGGGTACCATTGGCGGACGATGTCGCGGTTGGGCCGCTGGGTATCCTCGTAAACCTTGGCTCGTTTGCGGCCGTTGATGTACAGGTTCACAAAACGCCGGTGCATGTAGGGAACGCCAGCCTTGTACATCAGCCAGTAGGCGGACTGTTCGATCTGGGCGGTGGACTCCGGCGTGCGATCGCTGGGGGCGCCGGGCATGCTGAGGATGATTTTTTTCGTGCCAAGAAAACGGTCGTCACTTGGGTAGGTGGCGTTGTAGTCGGACAACGCGCCGGTAGGGCCGCTGTACACGCGGCTGTGGTAAGAACCTGCACCGTAGTACATACCGGCGTCGTAGATTACCCGTTCGCCGTTGTAGACCATCGTTACCGGCACCGGTGCGTTGCTGCGTTTGTGGCTTCGGGTCCAGATTGTTGAGTTGCTGCGGTTGAGGAGGAAATGGTACTGGCCAAGGTCGTTGGCCTTGGTCGGCTTGGTTCCCATGCGAACGAGGCACTCGCGGGCCGGTGCGTTTGTGGGGTAGGTGGTGGTTTGCGCTTGGCCAAGCGCATCGGTGGCCTCGACCCAAAAACAGATCAGCTTGGTTGAGGACTGCGCGGGGAGTTGTGCAGCGAATACACCGTCCCCGGCGACCGCATCGCCGCCGGTGCCGTCGTCCTTCATCTCGACTTCGGTCGCCGTCTTGTTGGGGTCGATTCGGTAATGCAGCGTGACCTTGGCCAAGCCGTCCGGGTCCGCAACCCGCCCGATGACAGTGGCCTTTTCGCCCTTTGGCGGAAAGATCGGCGAGTGGGTTACACCGCTGATAACCGGGCCGGCATTCTCGACGAGTGCGGTGTTCGGTTTTCCGGGAGTGCCCAGATTGTCGGGCACCGGCAGGGCCCCGAACGCTTCGAAACCACCGCTGCGCGTGCGCATGAGCATCTCGGGGTGCCCCTTCAGCCAGCGCGCCTTGCCCTCGATCCGCATTTTCGCTGCGTTGCGTCCGGTCAACGGCATCCAGACGGCATTACATTCGGTGTCGCCGCGGTTGGCAGCCTTGACGTGGAGCGCCCGGCTGCCGTCCGAGCCGAGATCCTCAACAATGGCGGATGTTTTATGTGTGCCGGCGATCTCTAGTTTGCTTGATTTCTCGAAACCGGGGTTGCTCACTCGCTTGGCATTGGTACTGGCATCGTAAACCTGTACGTCGTCAACGAGGCATTCCCCCTTATCCAGAAGAAATAATTGCAAATAATTCGCCGGGAATGTCTGGCCTCTTGTTTTGTCCACCGATCCTTTGCCGGTGACGGTGACCCACTCTGATTTTTCCGACTCATCGCTGCTCGCCCAGTTACCCGGGTGACGGTTGTCGGAGCGGGGATCGCGCAGTTCGAGGCTACTTCCGCCGGCGTCGGCCCACTCGCCCCATGCGGCGCTGTCGTGGTACGTCACTTGGTCGACCGTTACGCGCAGAGGTTCGATCGCGATAGGCCGGCCGTTGCGCAGCACCTCCTTTGGCTCAGTCAACAGTAGTCGCTCGCCGCGATTTGAAAGTGTGCCGATGTAGTTGCCGACGACGAGCTTGGGGTCGAGCCCCTTGTGATTGGCGAGGAGTTGTTCGCGATTCTTTGCGACAACGATGTAACCGCCGGCGGGCAGCGTGGTCGGGTAGGGGAAAATGAACGTGATGCCGTCGTTGAACTGCCAGTTGCTGAGGTCGACCGGTTCGTCGCCGTGGTTGTGCAACTCGACATACTCGTCGTTGTCGTCGAGCGAGATCGGGTTGTACATGATCTCGTTGATGACAACCGTATGCTGGAATGGTGCGGTGTTCGCTTGGCCAAGCGTTGGCTCCGCAAAATGATCCCACTGCGCGCTGCCGTCCGTGGTGCGGCCAAGCGAGTAGCCGTCCGGCTGCGGTCGGTAATGCAGCGCGTCGAGCACGCGGTTGCCCTCGGCGTTGAACAGCCAGACCGCGCCCCGATCTGCCGCGAACTCGAAGCCAAGCGCGGTTTCCGTCACCGCAAGGGTTTCGCCCCCGGTCAACTTCGTGCCCTCGGCGAAGGTGTGTTTTTTCTCGCCGATCGAGTCGGTGAGGGTGGCCCCGGATAAATCGATTTCGGTTGCGGAATGATTGTACAACTCGATAAAGGCCGGTGTGTCTCCCTCGCGGTTGGTCTTGATTTCGTTGATGGCCAGAGGGCGCAACGGCTCGTCGCCCAGGGTGTCGGCGCGTCCGGGACTGCCGCCGATGGTGTCGCTTTGCGTCCATGCACGGACGTCCCGCTCACCGTACGATGGTCGGCCAAGCGCAAGTGAGTGGCCGGCCCCGTCGGCGCTGATTGGCCAAGGGGCACGCGTCTCGTAGTCGACCTCAAACAGGATGGCATCGAGGTTATTGCGCAGCCGAAGGCGGCCGCCGCTGTTGGCCAAGCGCCCGGTGAACGGGCCGAAGACCTGCTCGAGGCCGTAAGCCTTTTTGACCGCTTCCGGGTCCGCGGCGATGACGACGTAACCCAGCTTGTCAATCCGGGCGTCGGCCGGAAACGTAAACCGCACGTCGCCGTCGATGCGAAAGTTGCCGAGTTCCTCCCACCACGGTTGCGAGTTGTAAATCTCGATGAACTCCAGATTGGCGCCGTCCTCCCGGGTGGCCGGATGGTACATGACCTCGGAGATGATCAGCGGCGAGCGGCGGCTCGACGGGCCGGTTTTTTCAGTCTTGGCGGCGTCTGCGCTTAGTGACCGGGCCGTTAGTTCGTACTGAGCTGTGAACAGGAAAAGAGTTGCAAGTAGCGTTGGAAAAACTTTCATCATGCCATTGTGGCGCGGCTGATTATCATTGCGAAATAACGAAACACAACCCGAATGTGTTTCGTCCGCGGTCAATTGGGGTTGGACGGTCGTGGGCGCTCTGTTAGCGTCCGCCTTGCGTCAAACAATTGAAGATAAAAGCATCATCAGAAATTCAATCATGAAGCTGTCAGGTGAGGAGCATTTGATCGCCGTTTTTATTCGAAACGGTTTGCGCTGGATCGGTTGTCTAGTTTGTCTCCTTGCTTTGGCAGTCTCCGGTTGGACTGACGCTGCCCGGTATACGCCGCCGGAGATCAAGGTTGCGGAGGGGTTTGAGGTGCGACTTGCGGCGGCCCCGCCTTTGGTCGGGTATCCGATGATGGCGTGCCTCGATGATCGCGGGCGCCTGTACGTGGCGGAAAGCGACGGCCGCAACCTGACCACGCGGCAGGCCATCGAGCGGGAGTTGCCCCGTTTTGTGAGGCGCCTAGTAGATGTGGACGGGGACGGGGTTTTTGATAAGAGCACGATTTTTGCGGATCGCATGACCATGCCGGAGGGGGGGCTGTGGCATGACGGGGCGCTTTACATCATCTCGGCTCCCTACCTGTGGCGGCTGGAGGATCTGGATGATGACGGAGTCGCCGACAAGCGGGAGAAGATTCTCGGAAGCATGGAGTTCGATGGGCGGGCGAATCAACACGGGCCGTACCTTGGCCCGAATGGGAGGCTTTATTTTACCGGTGGCCATTTTGGCTACGACCTCGTTGGCACTGATGGAAGCCGCTCCGGACACAGTCGGGCGGCCGGAGTTTTTTCGTGCTGGCCGGACGGCAGCGATGTTCGGGTGGAAGGGCAGGGGGGAGTCAACCCGGTCGACATCATTTTTACTGCAAACGGAGACATGCTCTCGACTTGCGCGATTTTTGACAGCTTCGGCGGGAGGCGGCACGACGCCCTGATTCACTGGATGTGGGGCGGGCTCACGCAGCGGGTTTACGGGAGTTCGCTCGTACCGGAGACCGGGTTGCGCCTACCGGCGGTCAGTCGATGGGGGCAGGTGGCTCCTGCCGGGCTGGTGCGTTATCGCGGTCAATCGTTCGGTGCGGCCTATCGTGACACGCTGTTTGCCTGCCAGTTTAACACGCACAAGGTGGTTCATGTCCGGCTGGAACCGAAGGGCGGAACATTCGCGACGGTCGAAAGTGATTTTCTTTCATCCGAAAGCATCGGGTTTCACCCGGCCGACATACTCGAGGATGCCGATGGCTCACTGCTGCTGCTGGACACCGGGGGATGGCTGAGCTGGGGTTGTCCTTTTTCAAAGAACGCCAAGCCTGAAATCAAGGGCGCGATTTATCGCATCCAAAAAAAGGGAGGATCGGTCCCGGAGGATCCTCTCGGGTTGGAGATCGACTGGCATTCGCTTGTGCCCGAGGAGTTGGTTGGCCTGCTGCGGGATACGAGACCGGCTGTCAGGGACGGGGCGGCGAATGCCCTCATCGGACAGGGCGATGTCGTGATGCATGATGTCGAGAGCGCCTTTCTGCACTCGGGTGAGGCGGCCTTCAGGAAGCGCTGCCTTTGGCTGGCATCCAGACTGAGAGGTGGCCGTGCACTGGGGTTGCTGCGGGAGGCGTTGGCCGACTCCGATCCCGGTGTGCGTCAGGTGGCTGCCCGATCGCTTGGGCGATTGAAGGATGACTCTGCAGGCAGGCAACTGACCGGGCTGCTGGATGACTCGAGTCCATTTGTCCAGGCCGCAGCGGCGACGGCGCTCGGGCAGTTGAACGGCAAGACAGCGGTTTCTGTGTTGTTCGAGAACCTGAACGCAAGCGGTTCACAGCATACGCGTCATGCCTTCGTGTATGCGCTCATCGAGATTGGAGATTCGCGCGGCGTGAGCGCCTATCTGGCGGACGACGATCCCTACCGACAGCGCATCGCCCTGAGGGTGCTGGACGAACTGGGTGGTGAATTGGAGGCTGCGAAGGTTGTGCCGCTTTTGCAATCTACAGACATTCATGTTCGTCAGGAGGCTCGCCGGGTGATTTCCGGGCGCAATGAGTTGAAGGAGGAAATGGTTCGGCTATTCCGTGAGCTGGTTGCCGAGAATGAAGTCAGCGAGGCGAATGGGCAGTTGATCGAGGAGATTGTGATGGCCAATGCTCAGGACGCCACGTTTCAGGCGACCCTCATCGATACCTTGAAAACCGGGGGAGTGAAGAACGAAATCAGAGGGCAGGTTTTGGCTGCCCTGAGTTTTCTCGATGACCTTCCCGAGCCACTTCGCGACGGGGTTCTGCTTGGGTTAAATAGCGGGGTGTCGGAGTTGAAAGAGGAGGCATTGAACATCGCCCAGCGATTCAAAATGAGTCCGCCCATTTTGGACGCCGTTTCATCATTCGCAAAAAATGAAAATGAAGAGGCCGCGTCGCGTGCGAGTGCCATTCAGGTTCTCGTAAATCACGAGAAACCACTGTCCGACACCTCGCTCGCCTTCTTGACGAAACTTGTCATCGATAAAGACGCCCCGGTTCTACTGGGCCGACAGGCTGCCCAAGCACTTGGCTCAATGCGACTTCGATCGCTTGGCAAATCTCAATCGGATTTGTTGATCCGAGCCGTGGCCAAGTCGCGCTCAGTCCATCTGCCCAACCTGATCAGGCCCTTTGCCCAAGGGCATGATCCGAAAGCATCCGGCGATGGAGACACAGCCAAAAAAGCATGGGCTCAAATCGGAAATGACCTGGCTGCGGCGTTGGAAAATAATCCCGGCCTCGCCCTGCTCCAAGCCGGCCAGCGGGAGGCGATCATCAGGGCATTCACCGAAAAGGGCGCCATTGCCCACGTGGTGTTGTCATCCGTGTTGAAAAAGAAATCCGTCGGGCAATCTGATCAGCAGTCTGCGATCAAGTCGCTGCTGGACGGCTTGGCCAACGGCAACGCTTCGCGCGGCCGCGTGCTGTTCCACGATCAACGGGTGTCGTGTGGTGCCTGCCATCGCATCCAGGGGCAGGGTGGCCAGTTGGGGCCGAACCTGACCCGGATCGGCAGTATCCGGCAACCGCGCGACCTGATTGAGGCTGTGCTGTATCCGAGCGCGACGGTTGTCAACGGCTACGAGCATTACGTGCTGGAGACAGACGACGGCGGAATTTATGGCGGCCTCATTCAGCGGGAAACCAAGGATGCCATCTACCTGAAAAATGCAAACATGAGAAATGTCCGTGTTTCACGGAGTCAAATCCGCGGGGTCACGACGTCTCCGGTTTCGGTGATGCCGGCCGGACTCGACCAACTGTTGTCCCGGCAGGAATTTCTGGACCTGATCGCTTTCCTTCAGACTTGCCGATAACTCTAATACTGTGAAATCAATCTCAAGAATTACACTGATGATATTGTTCGTGTTGCAAGCTGGACAGGCTCCAGCCTCCGAACGCTCCTTAAAGGAAAAAGTGCCCGCTCCCTCAATAGTCTCTTCTGCAAATAATGATTATGCGAGCAACAAGAACAAAGGAAATTTAACTGCCAACACAAAGATACGATTTGCAACCTACAACGTTTTGTTTGGTTTGTGGGCAAAGCCGGAATCTGTAGGGAAAATGTTTAAACCGTATAACTTGGATGTGATTTGTTTCAACGAGGTGCCTCACGGCAACTGGACGTTGCGTGTTGGCAGGGAGTTGGGGATGAAACATGTGCACGTGGGTAAAGTTTCCTCTGCGAATCACAAGGATAAATACAAATCGATATTAAGTCGGTTTCCATTACGCGATAAGAGTGAAGTTGCGTTTGATTCAAAAGGGTGGAAGCCTGCATCCGTGGTGACTGCAAGGACAAACATAAAGGGTGTGCCACTAACACTTTACTCTACACATATACCAGGGCAGCCAGATGTTGAAAATTCTGCGGCATCTTTCATCTCAAAAAAAATGCTCAGCGATCCGCATGATGATAATCTTTTTGTTTTGGGAGATTTTAACAATCTATTATTTGAAGGTGCTCTTAAAGCCTTCAAGGAAGCTGGGATGAAATCAATTTGGCATGGGCTTTCGATTAATACGGACAGTATTAGCACCCATAGGCATATTGAGTCTGGTAATGAATCAGGAGTGATTGATCACATTTTTTATCGAAGTACAAAAAGCAAAGTTAAAGTGACCAATGGGGGTGTAATCGAAAAAGCATATAATTCTGCCGAGGAGGAGATTGAAATGGACCGGTACAAAAAAGAATGGCTGAAATACGGAAAGCCTTTGTCAGATCACCGCCCCATCTGGGCTGAATTTACCTTTATGCATGATTGAAACAAAATTGATTAATTTTTCGGCTCTCCTTCAGAAAAAATTCAAAAACATAAGCTAGATTCGTTATGATCAGGGCGTTAATGACTTTAATTTGCTTTGTTGTAGGAGGGGGGATGGGTTTCTTCTTGTACTGTTTCGGGGTCGCTTATCTGGTTGAAGAGAATCTGCCGAATCCTGAAATTGCCAAAGGTTTTGTGGAAAATTTTAGGATGATTATTTTAATTGGCTCTCTTCGAATAGGTGAGCTTGAGGAATATTTAACGCCAACTTTAATTTGTTTATTTTTTGCTTTTATAATGGCGAGCATCCCGTTTTTTTGGAAACGAAATAAGCTATAAATTATTTTCGGTTTAAATGCTTATGTAATTTTCCGTCTTTCATGATGAGCCGGAGGTTTTCGCGCCTTAAAAGCACCTTTGTGTCTGCCAGAGGATTGCCATCGACTAGCAGTAGGTCGGCGAGGAAGCCTTCCCGGATCTGCCCCAGCCGGTCCGGCATGTCCATGGCTGCACCGCCGTTTTTTGTCATCGTGAGGATCGACTCCATCGGGGACATTCCGCAGTGCTTGATGAAGTGGTCGAGATCGCGGGCATTTTGGCCGTGCGGCGTGATCATGAAACCGTAATCTCCACCCCCGAGGATGCGGACGCCGCGTTTCATCAATGCCTGAATGCCGGCCACGGCACTGTCGAGTTCCCCCCGGAACCCCATCGCTTGAACCTGCTCCTCGGTGAACCAGTCGTCCCCCTCATAGGCGGCGATCGCCGTGAAGCCGATGTTCGGGCTGATGAACAGCCAGTCCTTGTTGGCCTCGAGCAAATCGAGCGCTTCCTCGTCGGCGTAGTTGGCGTGGTAAATCACCTTGATGCCGTGCCGGACACAGAGTTTGACCGACTCCGCGCTGCGGGCGTGCGCGCTGAGTCGTTTGCCGTGGGCGTGCGCCACCTCGGCGGCGGCGGCGATCTCGGCCTCGCTCATGATGGTGGTCTCAGAGCCGGCGTGCGGCACGAATGAGTCGCCCGAGATCACCAGCTTGATGATGTCCACCCCCTCGCGGATCAGTTCGCGTGTCAACCGTCGGTACTCCTCCGGGCCATCGGCCATTAGTGCCATGGAATCGACCTTGGGCATGTGCAGGGTCCGCATGTCGCCTAGGCCGCCGGTGACAGTCAACCAGGGGGTGGCCGCGAGCAGTCTCGGGCCGGGGATCTCGCCCTTCTCAATGGCGTTGCGGATGACCACGTCGAGCCGCGGCTTGGCCGAGGCGGCACTGATGCAACTGGTGATGCCGTGGTCGAGATAAAGCCGGGCGTTGTGCATTGTCAGCAGCGTGTGCTCTTCGGGCGGCATGCGGCCAAGCGCGGCGAGATCGTCCGTGTTGTCGATACTCAGATGCGCGTGTGACTCAATCAGGCCGGGCATGAGTGTCATGCGGCCTTCGCCGTCGTGCACCTCCGCACCGTCGCGGTCGAGCGATTCGCTATCGCGCGCGATGGCGGTGATCTCGTTGCCCTCTACTCGAACCTCACCGGCGAACGGTTCGCCGCCGGTACAGGCGAGCACGTTGACGTTTGTAAACAGGTGTTGGCTCATTTCTAATCCTCCTTTGCGGAGCGCAGTTCGTTCAGCATTTGTCTGGCCGCACCGCCGAGGTGCAGCGTGTCGACCCCGGCGAGGATGAGATTGTACCCCTTCTGCTGGTAGGGCCGAACCGCCTCCGCATTGACGCCGAAATAGCCTATGGCGATCCCGGCGGATTGGCAGGCCTGATGAATCCGGTCGATTGCACCGGTGACTTCCGGGTCGGTGACCTGGCCCATCTTGCCCATGCTCGCCGAGAGGTCGTACGGGCCGAGCATGATGCCGTCGAGCCCGTCGATCTGCACGATCGACTCGATGCAGTTGACCGCGTCGATGTGTTCCGCCTGTACCAGCACGGCCACCGAGTCGTTGGCGATCTCCATGTACTCGGCGAAGCGCATGCCGTAGCCGTGCGCGCGGCCAAGCCCGACCCCACGACTGCCCTTCGGCGAGTAGCGTGCGTAGCGGACGATGTTACGTGCTTGCTCCACTGAGTTGACTTGTGGCGCGATGATGCCGGCTGCACCGAGGTCGAGTACTTTCTTCACCGGCAACTCCTCAGCAGCGGGGAGGCGCACCACGCAGGCTACCCGGTCGCCGACCGCTTGAAGGATGCCCTGTATGTCGCCGTAGCTCAGGGCGCTGTGCTCGGCGTCTATGAACAGCCAGTCAAAACCGAGGTCGGCGAGGATCTCCGCCGTGGCCGCAGTGGGAAGCGTCACCATCGTGCCGAGTAGATGTTTGCCGCTCTGGAGTTGTTGTCTGAAATTCATCATCAAGGCAGGTTGCGCTTGGCCAAGTACTTGGCCAAGCGGGGTGTCAGGATTGATTTTGCTTGGCCGCCAAACTGCCCGGAACGACGGCCCCGGTTCAAGCATTATCGGCTTGGCCAAGCGGCATTACTTCAGCGCATCGGCGGTCTTTCCCCCGTTTTTCCGGAGCAATTCCGCCAGATTTGCATCGGCGACATCGAGCGGTGTCCCTCCAAAACCTTCCTCGGTGAGCGCGTTGATCTCGGCGCCCTTGGCAATGAGCTGCTCGACGATCTTCTCATGGCCGCGTTGCGCCGCGAGGTGCAGGGCGGTCCAGCCGGCGAGGCCGCTGGCGTTCACGTTGGCCTCTTTTTCAATCAGCAGAGCGACCACCTCGGCATGGCCCATGAATGCGGCGTAGGTCAGGGCCGTATCGCCACTGGCGTTGGCGTGGTTGACGTCCACGCCGGATTCAAGCTGGGCCAGCACGGTTTGTAGGTCCCCCTCACGAGAGGCCTCGAGGATTGAGTTCCTATCAAGCAACTCGAGAACCTTGTCCTGTTTCCAAAATCGGGCACGGTCGCCCGGGGTCTGGTCGATGTCATCCTTTGCGTTGATGTCTGCGCCGGCCTCGATCAGGCGCCGGGCCACATCGACATGCCCCTCCTGCGCGGCGAGGTGCAGCGCGGTGCTTTCGTCGTCGGCCTGTTCGTTGACATCGACACCGGAGCCTAGCAGCTTTTCAACCACCTCCAGTTCACCCGCCTCGGCGGCCTCGATCAGGCTCAGTTTGGCTGTATTGTCAACTGTGTCGGAGCGGTTGCCGGTCGGTTTCGACTGGTCTGGCGAACCACCACCGCAACCATTGAGCAACAACAGGGGAAGCAGGGCGGTGATAAATCGATTGATCATAGGTGTTCGTTCGTCGCGGGATAACATCGGGTCAGGCCTTCTGGATGCTGGGGCTACCGTTTTCTAGGACGAGAGAAGTGCGCTTGGTCATTTTGCCGCCTAGGGTGGTTACCTTGTCTGCCACCATGTAGTCGGTTGTCCATGTCTTCTGCGTAACTTTGCAACGAAAATAGCCTCGTTGGCGGTTGTGAAACTTGATGAAGGGATTGTCCGAGAGCACCTTGTCGTGTGATGCAGTGCGGTCCTGTCCATCTCCACCGCTGGAAATTGATGTGCCGACAAATTCCGTAGCCACCACCGGGGCGTCCATCTTGCGGTCGTCGATGCGCAGCTCATTGGCCCAGTTCGAATGAATATCGCCGGTGAGTACGACCGGGTTGGAAATTTTTCGGTCGGCCATGAATCGAACGATATCCATCCGCTCGTAAGTATAGCCGGGCCATTGGTCCATCGAGTAAGCCATGGGAACATCCCCGCTGGGCGTGCCGACCATGCCCATCATGACCTGCTGCGCTAGGATGTTCCAAGTCCCTCTCGACTGAATGAGCGAATGCTTGAGCCAGTTACGCTGATCCTTGCCGAGCATGGTTGTCTCGGGATTGAGCGCTGCTTCGTTGATGGGGGAACGTACGTCGTTGTTGGGTTGATCACTGCGGTATTGACGCCCGTCCAGAACCATGAATTCAGCCAATTGGCCAAACGCTCCGCGTCTGTAAAGCTGCAGATACGGTCCAGCAGGCAGGGAGGTCCGGCGCAGCGGCATGTTCTCGTAGTAGGCCTGATACGCGGCGGCACGGCGAATGAGAAAGTCCACCGGCTTGACATTTTTCTGCTCGGAAATCTCGTCCGCGCAATTGTTGTCCACCTCGTGATCGTCCCAGGTCACGAACCAAGGGCAGCGTGCGTGCGCCTTCTGCAATGCCGGATCTAGTTTGTACTGCGCATGCCTCACGCGGTAGTCGGAGAGCGACACAATCTCGCCGCCGTGATGTTTGCGAATGTTACCCTGGTTGCCGGCATTGTACTCGTAAATGTAGTCGCCAAGGTGAAAAACCAAGTCGAGTTCGTCCTCTGCCATCCGGTCGTAGGCAGTGTAGTAGCCTTGTTCAAGGCTCTGGCAGGAGGCCGCAGCAAAGGATAGTTGTTTTGGGTTGGCGAACCGTGCCGGCATCGTACGTGTTCGGCCCACGACACTTTCTTCACCGTTTACGCTGAATTGAAACCAATACCACGTGTCCGGTTTGAGCTGCCCGGCGGTTACGTGGATCGAGTGCCCCAGTTGCGGCGTGGCGAGTTGTTGCCCGGAGGCCGCGATGTTTTGCATCCCGTCATCCGTGGCCAGTCGCCACTGGACCGGGACGCCCAAGTTTGGCATGCCGCCGTCCGGGTCGAGCGGGTTTGGCGCGAGCCGGGTCCAGAGAACTACGCTTGTGCTGTTGGCGTCCCCGGAGGCCACACCCAGTGAGAATGGGTTACTGGCGAACTTCATCCGGCGGTTGATGTTGGCCGCTTTGCCAAGCATTGGGATGCCGTAGAGTGCTGTGGCGTAGGCGAGAAACAGTCTGCGGTTGACACCACCCTCGTGTCGTGCGGCTTTCAGGAGTGAGTCTTTTTGAAAAAGCATCTTAAAGTTTGACGGGAAGAGAACGTCCATCCGATGCACCCCTTTTTCAAGCATTTAGACTTTTGGTTAGAATTGTGATTTAAGCCTCATGTTTGGCAAAGCTCGCAGGATTGACCCGGACGGCTTGGGATGGAACGCTTCGCAGCCCGTGAGAAATCTTTCCGGAATCCTCCGAATCATCTGCCTCCTCCTGTTCGCAGGATCAGCCCTCTGCCTGTCCAGTGCCGCAGAGTCTTCGGCCCGGCCAAACATCATTCTCATTTTTTGTGACGACTTGGGCTATGCCGACATCGGGCCGTTCGGCTCGGAAAAACACCGCACCCCCAATCTCGACCGCATGGCCGCCGAGGGGCGCAAGTTCACCACGTTTTATGTGACGAGCGGCGTGTGCACCCCGTCGCGTGCCTCGTTGATGACCGGTTGCTACCCGCAGCGGGTGGGGTTGCATGAAAACGAAACCGGCCGCTGGGTGCTCTTTCCCGGAAACTCGCGTGGGTTGAGCCCGAAGGAAACCACCATGGCGGAGATGCTCAAGGCCAGCGGCTATGCGACGGCGATCGTGGGCAAGTGGCATCTTGGCGATCAGCCGGAGTTTCTGCCGACACGCCACGGGTTTGACTATTACTTCGGCATCCCTTTTTCCAACGACATGGGCCAGACCAGCCGCCTGAAAAACCGGTACCCGCCGCTGCCGTTGATGCGGATGGAAAAGGTGATCGAGGAGGAGCCGGATCAGCGGTTGCTCACTCAGCGATACACCGGGGAGGCCATCCGGTTCATAGAGCAAAACAAGGCCAAGCCGTTTTTCCTGTACCTGCCGCACACCATGCCGCACTGGCCGCAGTTCTCCAGCGAGCGGTTCGCCGGCAAATCGGCCAACGGCAAGTGGGGTGACACGGTGGAGGAGATCGACTGGTCGACCGGCGAGATCCTGAAGGCGCTCAAGCAAAACGGGATCGATGAAAAAACGCTCGTGGTGTTCATGTCCGACAACGGCGGTGCCATCCGGCACGGGGCGAGCAACAAGCCGTTGAAGGCCGGCAAGGGCTCGACGTGGGAGGGAGGCCAACGGGTGCCGTTTTTGATTCGCTGGCCGGGAACCATCCCCGCCGGCACGGCCTCCGATGAAATGGTCACGTCGATGGATCTGCTGCCGACCTTCGCCGCCCTGGCCGGCGGCAAGCTGGACAGCAACCGGAAGATCGACGGGAAAAATATCCGCGACCTCATCCTCGCCAGGCCGGGCGCGAAGTCGCCGCATGAGTTGTTCGTTTACTTTCATCAGGGCCAGTTGCACGGGGTGCGCAGCGGGAAATGGAAGATGCTGTTTTCCCGCGACGACAACTCGCTTGGCCGCCCCTCCGGCCTGTTCGATCTCCAGAACGACATCGGCGAAAAGAAAAACGTGCTGCACCTGAACCGCGCCGCGGCCAAGCGCTTGGCCAAGTTGGCCGAGCCGGTCCGCACCGACCTCGGCGACACGCTTCTGAGGGTGAAGGGCAGTGGCATCCGACCGGCAGGGATGGTGAAAAATCCGAAAACGTTGACCCAAAAATAAGTTCCCACTTGAAGAAGCTCTCAACTGTTTTTTGTTTCCTGCTTGGCCTTGGCCAAGCGCTTGGTCAGGAGGATCCCTCCGTCTCTCTGTTCGGGCTCGATAACGTGATCGATGTTCACATCACGATTTCATCGGAGGAATGGGCCAAGCTGCAGCCGCCGGCGGATGTGCGGATCGACGACCGTGCGGTTGGCAAGGCGTTCGAGGACCTGATCGAGGACGCGATGGCGGGCGGGCATTTTCGCAGTGAGAAATCAACGCGGCCCGGCTTGGCTGGTTATCTTGGGGTTGATCACCAGTACGGCAGGGGGGATGTCGAGATTGACGGTGAGACGGTAAAAAACGTCGGCGTGCGCTTCAAGGGCAACGGCACGTTCATCGAGGGGCACATGAACGGGCGGTACTCGTTCAAGATCGATTTCAACGAGTACGTCAAGGGGCAGGAGTTTCGCGGGATGACCAAAATCAATCTGAACAACAACATCACCGACCCGTCGCTGATGCGGGAGGCTTTGTCGTATGAGTTTTTTCGCGAGGCGAGCATCCCGGTCTCGCGCGTGGGTTATGCGAGGGTGAAGCTCACGATTCCGGGGGAGAAGGATGCCAAGCCGATCGGGCTGTACACCGTTGTGGAGCAAAAGGACAAACGGTTTTTGCGGCGTAACTACGGCTCGGCAAAGGGGCTGCTGATGAAGCCGAGTACATTCGGATTGTTCCGGTACTTCGGCGAGGACTGGGCCGAGTACGAGATCGGGTTTGTGCCCAAGACCGACCCCTCCGAGGAGCAGAAAAAACGGGTGATCGAGTTTGCGCGGCTGATCCACGAGGCGGATGACGACGAGTTCGAGGCGCGTTACGCCGACTACCTCGACGTCGACCAGTTCCTGAAGTTCATCGCGTGCAACGTCATCATTTGCAACCTGGACAGTTTCCTCAGCGGCTCGCAAAACCACTACATTTATCTCGAGCCGGAGTCGAACCGGTTTCAGTTTTTGCCGTGGGACATGGATCACTCGTTCGGTGCGTTCCACCTGATGGGCACGCCGGACACGCGCCGGAACATGAGCATCGACCAGCCGGTCACGGATCGTCGCCCAATCATTGAACGCGTCCTTGGCGTGCCGGGCAACCGGGAGAAGTACCACGGCTACATCGAGGCGTACATGGAGTCAATCTTCGACCGCGACGCCATGTTTGCGAAGATCGATTTTGTCTCTTCGCACGTCAGGCCAATGGTGTCGTTGAACGGTGATGATGCCATAGAGCGATTCGACCGGATGCTGGCGGATGAGCCGTCCATTAGGGAGCAGAATCCGCTGAAATTTTTCGTCGTGAAACGGCACGAGTCGATCAACGCGCAACTTGCCGGCACGACTGGGGGCGAGTCTGTGGGTTTTGGCGAATTCCCGTTGCCGAGACAGTTGATACCCATCATGATCTCGCTGGCGGTGTTGGCATTACTGAGCACCATCGGCTGGATTTGGGGCATCGTGGCCGGGTTTCGCGGGAGCACCCTTTGGGGTTGCCTAAACATTTTCTTTTCACCCCTGGCGCCGGCGATCTATGGGTTCGGCGTGCGGCGTGACCTTGGCTTCAAGTGTGCCGTCTTTGCCACGTTTTGTATATTCGGCTGGATCGCCTGGGTGGTGTTTGTCGTGAATCAATTTTCCAATTAATGATGAATCTTCGAATCGTTTCCATCGGCTTGGCCGTGGTGTTTGCGCTTGGCCAAGCGCAGGCGCAGGAGGGCAAAAAAGCGGATCACATCCTCGTGCCGTACGGCAAGCAACGGCGGCAGGTGCTGCACCTTTGGCTGCCGAAAACCAAGGAGCCTGCCCCGCTGGTGGTGCACTATCATGGCGGTGGTTTTCTGAGCGGCGACATCCGGCAAAAGATCCACAACCGCACGGCGGAAAAATTCAATGAATCGGGGATCGCCTATGCCGACGTTGAGTATCGGCTGCTGCACACGGCGATGCTTCAGGACATCATGCGCGACTGCGCCCGGGCGGTGCAGTTTCTCCGGCACAACGCGAAGAAGTACAACCTGGACCCGAAGCGCGTCGGTGCATACGGCGAGTCGGCCGGCGCGGGGGCGAGCCTGTGGCTGGCCACGCACGATGATTTGGCCAACGCAAAGGCGGAAGATCCAGTTTTGCGCGAATCGAGCCGGCTGACGGCGGCGGCCGGTTTCTGGGTGCAGGCCACTTACGACGTGATCCAGTGGCCGAAGATTCTCGATTTGCCGGAGGAGAAAACGCCTTACTGGAACTTTGTGAAATTTTGGAAATCGCAACTGCCGGAGAAACGATTCAACGAACTCCGAAAGGATTTGGACATGCTCGGTAACATGGACAAGGCCGATCCGCCGATGATGTTTACTGGCGGCACTCCGGACAAGGGCGTGCACAGCCAATTGTTCGTGGACAAACTCGTGGCCAGGGCAAAGGAGAGTGGGGCGAGCCTGAAGATCGCAAGGGATCGTAACGAACTGTCGGCGTTCATGTTGGCTCGGCTTGGGATCAAGCAGGCCCCGGACAAAGCACCGGTCAAGGCCAAGCGCAAGCAATACCCCGCTCACTGGGGTAGCCCACCCAGGCGACAGACTCGCGACTATCGGAAGCTGCCGGGTGGCTACGGGTTCGGCAGCAGCACGCTGGCGAATTGGATTCGTCAAAACTTGGACAAGGACTCCAAGGCGAAGTCGGGCGAATGAGCACTCCATCTGCATTCGTTCTGGGCGGTGTGCCAGCGGCGAACATGAACGTTCGGCATCGGATTCAATTCTCGGTCGGCGATGCCGTGTTTTACATCAGTCTACCGCGGGAATCCGGTGGGACCCGCTCGATTTTGTTGGTGCGCGATATCGAGATGGATCGCGCCCGAAAACTGGCCCATGCCGATGAGATCGGCTGCGCGGCAGACTACGAACCGGAAGGCGGCTTGTCGGGGGATCGCGATACAGCACTGGCGCAGGCCGGCGCGGAGTGTCTTCGACACAACGGCTTTGATCGCGTCCGGACCGACGGCTCGCTGCCGATGATTTTTACCGCGCACCTGCGCGAGGCCGGGATCGACGTGGAATACGATCCGCAACTGGCTGTTCTGGATCGTCGCACAAAATCGGAGGAGGAACTGGCACACTTGCGCGAGGCACAGGCGATCACTGAGGAGGCGATGGAATTTGCCTGCCGCACAATTTGCGCGGCTACTCCCGACGCGGAAGGTATTCTCAGCGACGGCGACACGGTGTTGACCAGTGAACTGATGCGCCAGCGGATCACCAGTTTTTTGATCGGCAAAAATTGCTCGAACCACCACGACTCAATCGTGGTGACGGTGCCGCACGTGGCGGATTGTCACCATCACGGAACCGGCCCGTTGCACACCTGCCTGCCGGTGATCGTCGATATTTTCCCGCGCGTCAATGCTACCGGATACTGGGGCGACTGCACGCGCACGGCAGTCAACGGTGAGCCTTCGCCTGAAATCGTGCAGATGCATGCGGCCGTGGTGAAGGCCAAGGCCGACGCCATCGTCGCGCTGCGGGTGGGCGCTACTGGCGATGCCGTGCATCAGGTCACGGTGGCATCAATTACCGGCAGTGGTTATGTCATGGGTCTGCCGCCGGAGGGCGCGGCGAAGGATTTTACCTCGATGCGGCACGGCACCGGCCACGGCATCGGGCTGGACGTGCATGAGCCGATTTTGCTCTCCGATGGGGGCGGCGAGATTCTGGAAAACGAAGTTTTTACCGTGGAGCCGGGCCTGTACTCGGCCAAGTTTGGTGGCGTCCGTGTGGAGGACATGGTGGCCGTCACGGCAGCCGGCCCGGAGAATTTCAACCGCCTCCCCGACCACCTCGACTGGCGCTAAACTTGGCCAAGCGCTTGGCCAAGCGTGGATTTCGGCATTGAACCGGCGGCGCGGTTTCCGTAGGTTTTGCCCGCACGCAATTCTATCATGAGATTTGGCATCAATTCCTTCCTGTTTGTGTCGCCTTTCACGACGCAGAGTACCCGTCTTTTTTCCAAGTTCAAAAAATGGGGGTTCGACACCGTTGAGCTGCCCATCGAGGCACCGGAACACATCGATTCGGTAAAGGTCAAAAAGGCGCTCGATCGCGCCGGCCTGGCCTGCGGATCGGTCTGCGCCTGCATGGGCCCGGGGCGCGACTTTCGCGGCTCGGCCAAGGACCAGCGCGAGGCGATGAAGTACTGCAAGGCGCTCATCGACCACATGGTCAACCTTGGCTGCCCGTCGCTCATCGGCCCGGTTTATTCTGTCGTCGGCAAGGCCGACGCGGTCGAGCCGAAGGATCAAAAGAAGGAGTTCGATCTCGTAGTGAAAAACCTCAAGGTGCTCGCCGCCTATGCCGAGAAAAAGGGCGTGCAGATTTGTGTCGAGCCGCTGAACCGCTTCGAGACCGACTTTTTGAACACATGCGAAAAGGGCCTGCGTCTCATCAAGGCAGTAGGCAGCCCGGCACTCAAGCTGCACCTCGACACGTTCCACATGAACATCGAGGAGAAAAATCAGGCCAAGGCGATACGCGCCGCCGGCAAGCACCTCGGGCATTTCCACGCCTGCGGCAGCGACCGCGGTACACCGGGCAACGACCACATCGACTGGAAGCCGATCGTTGCCGCGCTCAAGTCCGTCAAGTACAAGGGCGACATCGTGATCGAATCGTTCACGACCGACGTGAAGGTCATCGCCCGCGCGGCGGCCATCTGGCGCAAGATGGAACCGACCCGCGAGGAGATCGCCACCAAGGGCTTGAAGTTCCTCAAAAAGGCGTTCAAGTAAACTGAACTTGAGGGGAGGACGGCATGTACGTTCCTCCCCTTTTTTGTCTCAAAAGCTAAAAGAATTTTTAACACGATCATGAAAAAACTCATTACACTACTGGGCCTTGCGGCATTTGCGTTTGCCGGCCAGGCAGTCGCCGCTGAGAAGGGATTCAAGTCGATCTTCGACGGCAAATCGTTGAAAGGCTGGAACGGCGATCCGAAATTCTGGAGCGTGCAGGACGGCGCGATCACCGGCAAGACCACCAAGGAAAACCCGACCAAGGGCAACACTTTCATTGTTTGGGACGGTGGCAAGACCGGCGACTTCGATCTTCGTCTCGACTACAAGATCGTCGGCGGCAACAGCGGCATTCAGTACCGCAGTTTCAAGCTCAAGAACGGCGCTGACCAGTGGCGCATTGGCGGTTACCAGGGCGACATCGACTCCGGGCCGACCTATTCCGGCATCTGCTATGGCGAACAATTCCGTGGCATCCTGTCGTTGCGCGGCAAGAAAACCACGTTGACCGTGGGCGACGACGGCAAGCTGAAGAAAGCCGTCGAGGAATTCGCCAAGGACGCTGACGTGGCCAAGGCAATCAAGAAGGAGCAGTGGAACAGCTACCGCATCGTGGCCCGTGGCTTCAACCTGACGCAGTACATCAATGGCGTGAAAACCACCCAGGTGATCGACCGAGACAAGAAGACCCGCCGCGCCGACGGCCTGCTTGCGTTCCAGTTGCACGCCGGCCCGCCGATGACCGTGCAGTTCAAAAACGTCCGCATCAAGGAGCTGCCCAAGCGCGTACGCAAAGCCGGAGGCAAAAAGGGCAAGGACAAGAAATAATCATTCGCAGGCTGAAGCCATGAAAAACCTGTTAGCCATAGCCTGCGCATTCGGGCTGTTTTCCGGGGCGGTTGCCGCACCCAAAAAGGTGGTGATGATCGCCGGCAAACAGAGCCACGGCCTGTTGTCACATGAGCATAACGCTGGAATCCAACTGCTGGCCAAGTGCCTGAAGGAAGGCGCCTCAAAGCTCGTTACCCCGGTGGTGCAGCTCAACGGCTGGCCAAGCGACGAGTCGATCTTTGAGGGGGCGGACGCCGTGGTGATCTACGCCGACGGCGGCGGTCGCCACCCGGCACTTCAGGGCAACAACCTTGAGAAGCTCGGCAAACTGATGAAAACCGGCGCTGGATTCCTGACCATCCACTACGCCGTTGAGCCGACGACGAACAAGGGCAACAAGGAATTTCTCGACTGGCAGGGCGGCTGTTTCGAGACGCACTGGTCGGTCAACCCGCATTGGGTGGCCAACTTCAACAAGCTTCCGAAGCACCCGATCACCCGTGGCGTGAAACCGTTCAAGGCCAACGATGAGTGGTACTTTCACATGCGGTTTCGCGACGACAAAAAGGGCAAGCTGATCCCGATCCTCAGCGACGTGCCGCCGAAGGAAACCATGAAGCGAGGCGACGGTGCCCACAGCGGCAACCCGGCTGTCCGCAAGGCGGTTGCAGCAGGTGAATCGCAGCATGTCGCGTGGGCGTACCGGCGCGAGGACGGCGGCCGTGGCTTTGGCTTCACCGGCGGACACAACCACCTGAACTGGGGCAGCGACGACTTCCGCAAGACCGTCCTCAACGCCATCCTCTGGGTATCCAAGGCCAAGGTGCCGAAGGAAGGCGTGCCGTCCAAGGTGACCAAGGAGGATCTTTACGCGAACCTCGACGGTAGGCGTGGCAAAAAACCGGCCCCGAAGTCCGCGCCCGGCGCCAAGAAAAAATAACCTCACTTGGGTATCAAGCGTACAGGGAAAATTTCAACAGGAGCGGCCGGGAGGCTGCTCCTTTTTTTCGCGCTTGGTCAAGCGGCGCTGGCGGTTGGCCAGACGCCCAGTGTCGAGACGGTCCGCCCACTCGCGGTGCAGCCCGGGCAAACCACGCGCCTGATTTTCACCGGCAAAAACCTGACCAATGCCGCCAGCCTCTGGACAAGTTTTCCATCCAGTACCGTGCCGGTTTCGGACGACTTGGCCAAGGGGAACCGTGCGGCGTTCGATGTAATCGTGCCGCTGGATATTCCGGTGCAGATCGGCGCCGTGCGTCTGGCCTCACCCAAGGGGATTGGGGCGTTTCGGTTGCTGATGGTGGACGACCTGCCGAACCTCGCGGAGGTCAGCGGCAATAAATCGCGGGAGCGGGCGCAGTTCGTCGCCGGGCCGATCTCGGTGGATGGCATCGGCAACGGCACACAGCTCGACTGGTTCGAGTTCGAGGCATCCAAAAACGAGGCGATCAGTTTCGAGGTCATCGCCAATCGGCTTGGCTCCAACTTTGATCCAGCGGTGAGGGTGTACGAAGCCTCCGGCCGGCTGCTTGCGTCGTTCGGAGACTCTCCCGGTATCGCACCGGATCTGCAGTTTCGGCATCGGTTCAACAAAACCGGACGCTACTTTTTGAGGTTGCGCGATATGGCCTACGCCGGAGGGCGCGGCAGTTTTTTTCGACTGCGCGTGGGCGACTTTCCCATTGTCTCTGGCGTGTTTCCGCAGGGGAACAAGCGAGGAGAATTCAAGCCGTTCTATCCGATTTCCAAACAATCGCTTTCCCCCGTTCTCGCAACGCCTGTGGGTGCTGAGTTCTGGTTGAACTTCAAGCTTCCGAATGGAGTGGGCAGCGCATATCGCCGGTTGGCCATTGGTGAGGCTCCCAACGCCTACGATGCCGAGCCGAACGACATGCTAAGCCAAGCGAACGAGATCAACTTACCGTCAGCAATCAATGGCCGGTTTGAAAAAACGGGCGACCGTGATTGGTACGCGGTCGAGTTGGCCAAGGGCGACCGGGTGAGATTCACCGGGGCAACGCGAACCCTCGGTTCACCGTGCGACCTCATGCTTCGCGTCACAGATGCCGCAGGGGAAACATTGGCAGAGTCTAAAATTACCGGCGACTCTGATGGCGAGGTGAGTGCCGAGGCCAAGTCGGATGGTGTTCATTATTTGGAAGTCCGCGAACTGGCCGAGCAGGCAGGGGAACATCTGGTTTATCGAATAGAAGCGGAACGAGTGCAGCTTGGCTTTACGCTCACCATCGCCGAACACGCATTTACTGCAAAAGCGGATGAACCATTCTCAGTCGAAGTCACCGCCACCAGAAACAAGTACGATGCCCCAATTCAACTTCAATTGGAGGGTTTCGAGAACGAAATGAAAACCGAAGGTGCAACGATTGCGAAAGGCAAAAAGGAAACCACACTTAAAATCACACCACCGGCAGATGCCAAGCCCGGGACGCTGTACTCATTTTCGATCACGGGCAAGGGCGAAAACGGAAGCACCGCCGTGTCCACACAAACCAGCGAATCGCTGCTGAAACAATTCCGTCTAATGACCCCATTCCCCACCGTACTCAGATCACAACTCCACGCCACCATCATCGAGTGACGGGCGAGAGGTGTTCGGTCTAATCTTCGGCAGCTTCATAGTAAACAATTCCAACCTGACACGGATTTCATGGATTATCACTGAATTGAAGCTGCCGTGAAATCTGTGTTTCGTTGAGTATTCATTTTTGTGGGGGTGGGGTGTTGGGTCATTTTGCTTGGCCGGGTGGGTGGGTTTGCCTACTTTTTCCGGCGTGAAGCACTCTTTTAGTTTAATGGCATCGGTGGCGCTTGGCTTGGGCGGGGTCTCGCTTGGCCAAGCGGCGGATGGTGAGTTTGCCAGAGCGGTGGCGACGCTGCGTGCGGTCGGCGGTGAAGGACAGGGCAACGAGGCTGCGGGGCAGGCACTGCAGCGCTTGGCCAAGGGCAGTCCGGAGTCCATTCCCACGTTGCTCGAGTCGATGGACGGGGCCAATCCGTTTGCCTCGAATTATCTCCGGGGTGCGGTCGAGGTGATCGCCGGCAATACTTTGGCCAAGGGTGGTTCGTTGCCGCTGGTTGAACTGGGTGAGTTTCTGCTGAACAAGAGTCACGATACCAAGCCAAGGGCGATGGCGTTCGACCTGATTCGCCGTGCGGATGCCGAGGCGGCGGAGCGGTTGGTGCCCGGTCTGCTCAGCGACCCCAGCGTGGACTTGAGGCGGGAGGCGGTGACGCGCCTGCTCGGTCAGGCGGAGGGCTTGGCCAATACGGACAACAAGCCCGGGGCGGTGCTGCTTTACCGGCAGGCGCTGGATGCGGCCCGGGATCTGGATCAGATTCAGCGTATCTCGGCTGAGCTGCGGGAGCTTGGCCGCAAGGTTGACCTGACTCGCCACTTTGGTTTTCTGATCGACTGGGAGGTTGTGGGGCCGTTCCACAACAAGGGGCGCGCCGGGTTTGCCGAGGTGTTCGGCCCGGAGAAGGACGCCGGGTTGGGCGCGGAGTATGCGGGACTCGAGGGGAAGGTTGGCTGGAAGAAATACTCCACGGATGACGAGTATGGCATGGTGGATTTCAACGAACCGTACGGGGCGTTGAAGGAGGTCACCGGCTATGCGCAGACGGAGTTCATATCGGCCTCCGACCGGCCTGCGGAGTTGCGGTTGGGCTGCAAGAATGCATGGAAAATCTGGCTGAACGGTGAGCTGGTTTTTGGTCGTGATGAGTATCATCGCGGCATGCGGATCGACCAGTACAAGCTACCGGTTCAGTTGCGCAAGGGTGCCAACACTATTCTCGTGAAGGCCTGCCAAAACGAGCAGAAGGAGGAGTGGACGGTGCAGTGGCAGTTCCAGTTGCGGGTGTGTGATGCCACCGGCACGGCGATCCATTCGCTGCCGAAGAAGAACGCCGAGGTCGCAGCCAAGTAATTTAGAAGGATGAAAAGACAATTGATGATCGTCGCGTTGGCCGGTTCGGCCGCAGGTGTGTTTGCCGGGGACTGGACCGGGTTTCGCGGGCCGCTGGGCAACGGGCTGTCCGATGAAGTCGGCCTGCCGGTGAAGCTCAGCGCGGAAAAGCATGTGGCCTGGAAAACCGCGCTGCCGGGAAAGGGACTGTCCAGCCCGCTGGTGTTGGGTGATCGGGTTTTCGTAACGGCCAGCGGCGGGACGAGGCAGGACCGGCTGCAGATTCTCTGCCTAAACGCGGCCGATGGATCGGTGATCTGGAAACGCCAATTTTGGGTGATGGGCAGCACGATGTGTCACAAGAAAACCAGCGTGGCCGCGCCCACGCCGGTGACCGATGGCAAACTGCTGTTCGCCATTTTTTCTTCAAACGACCTGTTTTGTCTCGACCTCGACGGCAACCTGAAGTGGTTGCGCGGTCTGACGGTGGATTACCCGAACGCGCGCAACAGCCTCGGCATGGCCTCGTCGTTGGTATTGGCCGGGGACGTGCTGGTGGCGCAGGTGGAGAATGACAGCGAATCGTTCGTCGCCGGACTGAACAAAACCACCGGCGGCAATCTCTGGAAAATTGATCGGCCCAAGTCCGCGAACTGGACCACGGCCACAGTGCGCCGGGACAAAGCAGGGAAGGAGCAGGTGCTGCTGCAGTCCGGCAAGGGCATTCACGCGATCAACCCGGCCAGCGGCAAGGTCGAGTGGCACTACGCTGATGGTGCCGCCACGATTCCTTCGAGCGCGCTGGCGGGAGACATGTTGTTTGTGCCGTCGCATGGCTTGACGGCTCTCAAGCTCGGTGCCGACGGCAAGTCGTTCGAGCAAAAATGGCGTTCCGGTCGACTGCGCCCGGGCACGGCCAGTCCGCTTGTGCATGGACGCAAGGTCTACAGTCTCAACAACGCAGGCGTGCTTGCCTGTGCGGATGTCGACAGCGGCAACCGGCTGTGGCAGTTGCGGCTCGACGGGCCGTTCGGCGGCTCGCCGGTGGTGGCGGACAATCACATGTACATCTTCAGCGAGGAGGGGCTCGCGCAGGTGGTGGACCTGACTGCGCCGGAGGGCAACGTCGTTGGCAAGATGGATCTCGGTGAGATGATCCAGTGTTCGCCGGCGGTTTCCAACGGGGCATTGTTTGTTCGCAGCAACGGGCATATTTGGAAGATTTCGCGCAAGACCCGCCTCTAAATCTGGCCAAGCGCTTGGCCAAGCCGTTGACACTTTCGCCGAACTGATTTGAAGTCGGCGCGGCGTGCCGATGGACACCGATTCATTCGACGAACAACTCCGCGAGGGAGAGGAGCGCTTGGCCAGGGGGCAGGCGGCCGAGGCGGTGTCCTGCCTTCAGCGTTGCGTCGAACTTCGCCCGGACGATGCCCGGGCACGGCTTTCGCTTGGCCAAGTGTTGAGCGAGATCGGCCGGGACGCCGAGGCGCTTGGCCAACTGGAACAGGCGATCGCGCTGGACGCATCGCAGGTTCGCGGGCACATCCGGCTGGGCAATGTCTTACGCGCGCTCAGCCGCACCGGCGAAGCGGTCGAGGCGTATGGTCGCGCACTGGAGTTGCGTCCGGCTGACCCGTTCATTCTCTCCAACCTTGGTAACGCATGGCTGGACCTGGGGGAGTCCGGCCGGGCGATCGATTGCTACCGGCAGTCGCTCGCAATTTATCCCGATGCCCCGGCAGCGCACAGCAACCTGATTTTTGCGCTGCAATATGATTCCGGGATCAGCCGGGAGGAGATCGCGACAGCGCACCGTGAGTGGGGCGAGCGGTTCGGCTGCGAGCCGGCTGAACCTGCCGAGTGGCCGGAGTACGATGGGCAGCGGCCGTTGCGGGTGGGGTTTTTGTCGGCGGATTTTCGTTATCACCCGGTGGGGCGCATGGCCTCGGCCGTTTGGCAGCATTTGGATCGGGAAGGGGTGACGCCGATCGTTTACGACAATTCTAGCGACGAGACTCCGACCAAGCAGCGTTATCGCGGCTTGGTCGAAAGTTGGCACAACATTGCGGGACAATCAGACGCGGAAGTGGTGCAGTTGATGCGTTCCGATCGGCTAGATGTGCTGCTCGATTTCTCCGGCCACACCTCGGGGAATCGGCTGGCTGTGTTGGCGCAAAAGCCGGCCCCGGTGCAGGCGACTTTGTTTGGGTATCCCAACACGACCGGGTTGAGTGCGGTGGATTATCGCATCACCGATGCCGTGGCGGATCCGGCCGGCACGGAGTCGTTGTACGTCGAGCGGCTGTATCGACTACATCGGACGGCGTGGGTGTACGGGCCGCCGGACATCAGCCCCGAGCCGGGCACTTTGCCCAGCCTCGAGGGGAAGCCGTTCACGTTTGGCTGCCTGAATAATCCGGCCAAGATCAGCGAGGCGGCCGTGCGGGCATGGAGTGAAATTCTGCAGGCCTGCCCCGAGTTTCGGCTGCTTTTGTTGGTGCGAAACGATCCGGCACACGAGGGGCTGTTGCTCGAGAAATTCGGTCGTCACGACGTGGATGAAAGCCAACTGATTTTCGCGGCCAAGGGCCCGGAGCCGGTCTACCTCGAGTTGCACAACAAGATCGACCTAATGCTTGATCCATTCCCGTACAACGGGGGCGTGACGACCGGTGATTGTCTCTGGATGGGTACGCCGATCCTGACGCTGGCAGGAGACAGTTACGTGTCGCGGCAGGGCGTGGGGCTGCTGGCCGGCGTGGGGTTGGAGGAATTTGTCGCGGCGAACCGGGAGGACTTGGTGGCCAAGGCGGTTGGCTGGGCGGCGGCACCGGGGCGACTCGCGGAACGGGCTGCCGGATTGCGGGAACGGTTTCAGGCTTCGCCGCAGATGGACCACGCCGGATACGCCCGTGAACTGGAGTCGGCGCTGCGGGAGATGGTCACGGCTTGACCGTGACGAGAGACCATTCGAGATCGTGTCGCTCGGCATATTCGGAGAGTACACGTTCGTTCTCGATCAATACCGCCCGGACGACGGCCGAGTCGTCCGCCCGCCCGACGTGGTTGATGTGGTTTGGAATCAGCCCCAGTTCGTTGTGAGCGTAGACGAGGGCGTAGGCCGCCTCGGCGACGGCAACGTAGGGTAGATCTTTGTCGGCTCCCTCGACGAAATCCTCCACGACATCCGCGAGAAACTCGAGTTGCTCCACGAGATGCGGGAATTCCGGCGCGTTGATCTCGGCGAACTGCAGCTTGAGTGCCGGGAGTTTTTTGTGGATTCCATGCAGAATTTTAGGTGTGATTTGTTCCGCGCCGTGATGGAGGAATTCTGCTATTTCTGACATGCCCCCATTGTGCGCCTGGCCAACCGAAAACTCAAGAATGCAATTGTGAATGACGAAACCGAAAACACCAACGAACAACGGAAGCCAACGGGGCGATTGACTCGCTTGGCCAAGCGCTTGGCCAAGGGGCTGGTGATCCTCGCTTTGCTACTACTCGTGATGCGCTTGGTTTTCTTTTCCGGCCCTTATCAGCCCGTGGCCAAGCGGTATGCGGAGCCAATTTTCGACATGCATTGTCACACGGCCGGCATCGGTGCGGGGGGGAGTGGTTGCTTTGTGTCCAAGGAACTGCGGAATAATTTCCGGTTCAACATTTACCTCAAGGCGTTCGGCGTGACGTTGGCGGAGGTGGAGGCCAAGGGGGATCAGTTGCTGATCGAGCGCCTGGCCAAGCGGGTGGAGGAGAGTGAGCGGGTGGGGGCGGCGATCATCCTCGCGATGGACGGCGTGATCGGAGACAATGGCAAACTGGATCGCGACCGGACCGAGTTTTTCATCCCAAACGAGTACGTCGCCAAGGAGACCGCGAAGTATCCGACTCTCCGTTTCGGTGCCAGCATCAATCCGCATCGGCCTGATGCGTTGGAGCGGCTGCAATGGGCCAGGGACAACGGCGCGATGTTAGTCAAGTGGCTGCCGTCGATCCAGTTCATCGACCCCGCCGACAAGTCGCTCGAGCCGTTTTATCGCAAACTGGTGGAACTGAATCTCCCGTTGTTGACGCACGCCGGTGCGGAACGCTCGTTCACGCATGCGCGGGATGAACTCGCGGATCCGGTTCGGCTCAGGTTGGCGCTCGACTTGGGGGTGAAGGTGATCGTGGCGCATGCCGCCTCGACCGGCGAAAACGAGGGGGAGGAGGACATCGACCGGTTGATCGCCATGCTCGAGACATATCCGAATCTCTACGCCGACATCTCCAGCATGACGCAGATCAACAAACCGGGGTATCTCCAAAAAACGCTCTCCGAGAAAAAGTTTGAGGGGAAACTGCTTTATGGCTCGGATTTTCCACTGATCAACACCGCGGCGGTGTCGCCGTGGTATTTTCCGCTAAACCTGACCCGGGAGCAGATGCAGACGATCAGCTCGATCGAAAATCCCTGGGATCGTGACGTTGAATTGAAAGAGGCGCTCGGAATGCCGGCTGCGATCTTTGCCAAGCCGGCCGAGTTTTTCGGGATCACTTGGCCGACGGTCAGGGAAACGCCGGCGAATTAGCGGGAAATCTGGCCCTGCAGATAGCGAACCGCCTGACGGACGTCTGTATCGACTTCCATTCTGTCGCGAACCAATCGGCAGGCGTGCAGCACGGTGCCATGGTCGCGCCCACCGAATGCCTCGCCGATTGAGTTGAGCGATTTGCCGGTGAGCTCGCGTGAAAGATACATCGCAACCTGACGGGGAAAGGCGATGTTTTCCGGCCTGCGACGGCTGGTCATGTCGGCCAGTCGAATGTCGTAATGCTCCGCAACCCTTTTTTGGATTTGATCGATCGAGATGATCGTGCGGCCTTCCTCGTGGAACAAATCCTTAAGCAGCCCTTCCACGGCAGAGGGGGACATCGGTTTGCCGATGAGGGATTGATATGAGGAAACCCGAATGAGCGCGCCTTCCAGTCGGCGGATGTTGCTGCGGATTCGCTTGGCCAACAGCGCCACCACGTCCTCTGGCACCTGCACGTCGATGGAGGCCGCTTTTTTGCGAAGGATAGCTAGGCGGGTCTCGTAATTCGGTGGCTGCATGTCCGTGACCAGCCCCCACTCAAAACGGGAAACCAGACGTTTCTCAAGATCCTTGATCTCATTCGCGGGCCGGTCGCAGGTCATTACGATCTGCTTGTGGCCCTCGTGGAGTGCGTTAAACGTGTGGAAAAATTCCTCCTGGATTCGTTCCTTGCCAGCCAAGAACTGGATGTCATCGATCAACAAAATGTCCGTCTTGCGGTAAGTGCGCCGGAACTTGGCCAACTCGTTGTTTTGAATGGCGTCGATGTATTTGTTGGTAAATTTCTCGGAGGAAAGATAGGCGACCTTCAGGCGCGGATTTTCCTCCAGTGCATAGTGTGCGATGGCGTGCAACAGGTGAGTCTTGCCCAGTCCCACGCCGCCATAAAGGAAGAGAGGATTGTACGAGCGACCTGGGGATTGTGCGACGGCCAACGCCGCTGCGTGTGCGAAACTGTTGTTGTCACCAACCACGAACGTGGAAAAGGTGTTCTTGGGGTTGAACAGTTTTTCCATCGAGTCGCTGTTTTTTGATGCGCGACTTGTGTATGACTTTGTCCTTGATGGCTTGGTGGGCTCTTTGACGGGTGAATCCAACTCGGGAGTACCTGCGGGAACCCGGCTGGGTGATGTCTCGGAGTTGACATCAAATTGAACCGTCAACTTGGAGCCGGTGATGTGGGAGAGAACGTCCTGCAACAGCTCCCTATAATTGTCCTTGAGCCAAACTGCGCAGAATTCGTTGGGAACCTTCAAGGTTGCGTCGGTTTCGCCAATGGAATCCAACCGGATGGGATCAAACCAGAGATTGAACAAATCCGGATTGACCATGCTGCGGAGCGTTTCGCTCGCTTGTGTCCAGATTTCCTCGGTGGAAGCGTTCATTCGGCGGGAAGACAACGAGTTTGTGTCCGTTTTATTCACTGACCGCCGAAGGCTGAAGAATTAGCAACGTATAATTGGAACCCAGATGCTCAGTTTGGGTCGGGTGTTCGATGGAGAAACGGGGAGGTATTTGTTCTCGCTGGGTTAAAAAAAGTGTCATAAGTCGCTTGTTTTCAGTTGGTTGCTTAGTTGTTCTCAGGTTGTTGACCGGATTGAACCGATCTTTCCTCACGGCTGCTCACCGCGAGGTAGGTGGAAAAAGTAGAAACGCTGCCGCTGGATTTCCAGCAGAAGCTATTAACTTTTGTCCACACGTTATTCACAGGTAAAAACACGGTCTGCTTGACCAATAAGAAAATACCCCAAAATCAGGCCATTTGGCGCCATCTGCGTCCCCGGTTTTTGCCTATGACTCGCTTGTTCTCTTTGAACGAACCTTCGGCGTCCCCGGAGGCGGTGTGAAAACACACCCGCCTAGATGGCATCCGCGCCGGTTTCACCGGTTCGAATGCGCGTCACGCTGTCTATGGAACTGATGAAAACCTTGCCGTCACCGATCTTGTCCGTCTTGGCGCTTTTGACAATGGCGTCAACCGCAGCCTCGACTTGATCGTCTTCTAGCACGATTTCCAATTTGATTTTGGGAAGAAAATCGACGGTGTATTCACTGCCACGGTAGATCTCGGTGTGACCTTTCTGTCGGCCAAATCCCTTGACCTCCGTCACGGTCAACCCTTCCACGCCGACGGTGGCCAGCGCGTCCTTCACATCCTCAAGTTTGAATGGCTTGATGATTGCGTCGATTTTCTTCATGGGTTGCTTTTCTTAGTTGATTGCAGGAAGGGCAGCTTAGTCTTCGCTGATTTTCCTGACAACAGGTTTTTTTGGATTACAAATTTTTTTTCTCGAGCAGCTGTTGAATCCTGCTTGACAACTATTTGATTGAGGTTGGCGGAACCGGTTGGCTAGTCGCCGAAGAGTTCGTTGAAGGCGTTTCGCGCCTTGTCGGCGCGGGTGTTGCCTGTGCCTTCGCCGGACCAATCGCGCAGCGCAAAGTCAAAGTACTCGCAGAAGTTGGACCGGTGTTTTTCAGTCACTGGTTCGGCGCGGCGCTCGCGGCATTGGTAGGCGACACCGGCGTTGTAAAAGATACAGTTGAGGCAGATGCGCAGATCCTCGTTACAGCCGTGACAACTCTCACTGCGTCCGGGTTGGCCGTCGAGCGTCCACT
>DKGH01000090.1:11977-12114 GCA_002453165.1 Verrucomicrobia bacterium UBA6775 | reverse complement strand
ATCACGCCCATCATGCTCGGCGACGCCGCCCTCGCCAGCCGCTTTGCCGACGCCATGCTCGAAAAGGGCGTCTACGTCATCGGCTTTTCCTACCCCGTCGTGCCACAGGGCAAGGCCCGCATCCGCACGCAAATCTC
>DKGH01000090.1:9346-11632 GCA_002453165.1 Verrucomicrobia bacterium UBA6775 | reverse complement strand
CCCACACGCGGGAGGATCTCGAATTCGCTATCGCCAAATTTAGCGAGGCGAAGGCTGAGTTGAGTATTTGAATAGCATTGGCGAAACCAAGCGCTTGGCCAAGGGTTGGTTGGTCCAAGGATTAGTATTCGCTTTTGCCCGGCTTGGTTTCTCTTTTGTTTTTTGTGGGACTTGCTTCAGGAGGAAGTAACGGAGGGGCGGTGGCGTTCGCTGATTTTGCTTCTGGTAAAGCATTCTGTGTTTCGGTTTGTATATTCATTGCGAGGATGACGCCGGCCACAACGGAATAGGTCGGGGCGAGAATCCAACCGAATATCGGGATCAGCAAAATGAGGCCTCCGACTGCCGAGAACACGGCGATGGTAAAAAAGCGCCGCCGCATGACGCGAAAGCTCTCCATCCCGCTGAGGCCGGCACGGTCGAAATAGGGATCAACGAAGCCGATGCCGGTCAAAAACATTTCGCATGGGATGATCAGCGCCAGGGCGACCAACCCTCCGATCAACGGTACCAGGTTCGCGCCCAACTCAATCATCAGCATGAGAACGGTGCCGAGGATGGTGATGATCGCCACGACGAGCATCCGTTTCAAAATCTGCGAGGGCGGTCGTTTGCACTCAATGACATCGCCGGTAATGGCTTTCTCGACGCGCTCGGCAATCCTGTCGAGATAGAGTGAATAGAATAACAGCACCACCGTGCGGTAAGTGAGGAGCCCCAGCGCACCGATCCCGAAGAACAAAATGATCTCGAGCAACCACTCCACCCATGCCCATCCGCCGTAGTCGCCATCCAATCCCAACTGACCTTCGAAAAACTCGACGACCATCGCCGCCGAGGCGTAGCAGGCGCCGACCATGACGGGGAAATACAGCACCGTCAGCAGCAGCGGCACTGACAGCATCTTGAGGAAGCCGTCTCCCCAAATGAATTTATGAGCCTGCTCGTATGCCGACAGCGTGACCTTGAGTGCGTTCATCTTCGCTGCCTCGGCAAGTGACTACTTGGCGATTTCGATTAGCTCAATCTCGTAGCCCTCGGGAGCATCTACAAAAGCAAAGCCTCCGCCGGCTTCCTTCATCGTTGGGCCGTCGGAGTATTCGATACCAAGCGAGGCGAGGTGCTTGCCAAACTCCTCAAGGCTGTCGACCTCGAACGCGAGATGCGTCAAATCCTCCTGCACCTCCACCGGGCCGCTGTTGGGAAAGTGACAGATCTCGATGGTTTCCTCGCTCTCAGGCGCCTTGAGAAAGGCCAGCTCGGAGCCGCGCGGCGACTTGTGCCGTCGCACCTCCTCCAGTCCGAGGACGGTCTTGTAGAATTCAACCGTCTTCTCCAGATCGTTCACGCGGTAGCGCGTGTGCAGTAGTTTTTTTGCCAGTGCCATACGCGAAGGAGCGTACCAAGCGCGGTTTATCAAGCCAAGCGCCGCCGCTTGTCATCGCGCTTGGCCAAGGGTAGCTTGGCCGCATGAACCGTCAGTTTTTGATCGTTGGCCTCTTGACCACGTTGGTTGCGCTTGGCCAAGGTTCGTCCGCGCTTGGTCAGGCAGCGGCAACGAAGACTCCCGGCGTGCGCGTCGATCCGGACAATCCGCGCTACACTTATCGTACCCGCCACAGCCGTGACGGCATCGGCAAGTTTTACATGGGCCGCGAGATCGCCCACGTGATGGGGCATCTTGGTGCCGGCTGGCTGGAGCGCTCCTCGCGCGAGGCGGAGGAACGACCACAGACCCTGATCAAAGCGCTCAAGCTAAAGGGCGGCGACAAGGTGGCCGATATCGGGGTGGGCACCGGCTACTTCGCACGACGAATTTCGCGCGTGATCGGCCCCAAGGGCACGGTCTATGGCGTCGACATCCAGCAGGAAATGCTCGACCTACTGAAGCGTAACCTGAAAAACGCCGGCATCAACAACGTCGAGGGCGTGCTGGGTACCATTCAGAATCCGAACCTGCCGGCAAACACCATCGACCTCGCGCTGATGGTCGACGTGTACCATGAGTTTTCGCACCCGTACGAGATGATGCAAAACATCTGCAAGTCGCTGAAGCCGGGAGGGCGCATTGCGTTCGTCGAGTATCGGATGGAGGATCCAAACGTGCCGATCAAGCTGCTGCACAAGATGTCTCAACTGCAGGTTATGAAGGAGGCCACTCCGCATCCGCTCGAGTGGGTCGAGACGATCTCCGTGCTACCTCGGCAACACATCATCATCTTCAAAAAAACCGGAGCCAAGTCAGCCAAGGGCAACGAACCCACCCTGCCATAATCGGCGGCCCCG
>DKGH01000090.1:1469-8952 GCA_002453165.1 Verrucomicrobia bacterium UBA6775 | reverse complement strand
CTGAGGGTCGACTGGCGCTTGGCCTTTGAAGGGTCGACGAGGCTTTCGTCGTAGGACGGAATCATCTCCTTCATGCGAGCGTGGCCTTCGTCGGACTCAAGCAAGTGACTGAAACATTCGCGGACGATCTCCAGAATGATGTTCACGGATACCGACGCGCCCGGCGATGCACCGAGCAATGCCGAGATGGAGCGATCCGCGCTGGACAACACCTCGGTGCCGAAATGGACGATACCGGCGTCGCCATCCACCTGCTTGATTGCCTGCACCCGGATGCCGGCGTCGATCAATTCCCAGTCCTCGTTTTTTGCATCCGGATAAAAATTCCGCAACTCACCCATGCGAGTGTTCATGCTCTGGGTGCCCTGCTGGATGAGGTACTGCACCAGCGGGATGTTGTGCAGCCCGACCTTGATCAGCGACGCGATATTGTCCCAGCGCACCGATCCGGGGAGATCGAGGTAGCTGCCTCCCTTGTGCAAAAACTTGGTCGTCCACGCCGCATATGGGCCAAACAGCAGCGCCTTTTTGCCATTGATGATTCGCGTGTCGAGATGCGGCACCGCCATCGTGGGTGCGGCACCGGGCGACATGCCGTAGACCTTGGCCACGTGCTGCTCGACAATTTCCGGCTTGTGACAAACGAGCCATTGGCCGCCGACCGGAAAGCCGCCATATCCCCTGCTCTCCTCGATGCCGGACTTTTGCAGCAGCGGCAGACTGCCGCCCCCGGCCCCGATAAAGACGAACTTGGCCGTGTTGTAAAACGTCCGGCCGTTCTCCAGATTTTTCACCTTCACGCCCCAACCCCCATCGGGTGTTTTCGTGAGATCAACCACGCGATGTCGTGTCGCGTAGCCGCAACCGGCCTGCTCCCCCAGCCACTCGACAAGCATCTGGGACAGGGTGCCAAAGTTGACGTCCGTCCCGCCGTCCACCTTGGTCGCGGCGATCGGCGTATCGTCACGCCCGGCCAACAGCAGCGGCGCCCACTTGAGGATCGTATCACGGTCCTCCGTGTATTCCATGCTGCTGAAAAAATGATGCGCGCTCATCCCCTTGTGTCGCGAGCGCAGGAAGTCCACCTGTTCCTGCCCGTACACAAACGAAATGTGCGGCACGGGGCTGACGAATTTCTTCGGGTCATCGATCAGGCCGTTGCGCACGGCGTAGCCCCAGAAATATTTCGACTGCTCGAACTGCTCAAAAATCTCGATCGCCTTGGCCACATTGACCTCGCCGTCATCGCCGCGGTTCGGGGTGTAGCTCAGTTCGCAAATTCCGGCATGGCCGGTGCCGGCGTTGTTCCAACCGTTGGAACTCTCCTGCGCCAACTCCTCAGTGACCTCGTACAGTTGAAACTTCAAGTCGGGCTGAAGATTCTTCAATACCGCACCGAGCGTGGCGCTCATGACGCCGCTGCCAATCAGGATCACATCCGGATTTTCAATGTGTTGAGCGCTGCTCATAAAAGGGCGCAGAGGATGCGAAAAAAAGAATGTGAATCCAAGCGCAACCCAACCGCCAGTGATGGGTTGAATGCCGCCCCGTTTTGTGGCTTCATCCCGGTCTCTAGCCGTTTAACGAGACTTTTTTGAAATGAAACTGAACTGGATCAAATCGACCCTGACCATTGCCGCGGCCCTGTCGCTGGCGACGAATCTTTCCGCGCAACGCCACGGCCCGGCCGCCGCCGCCGAGCAGGCCAAGCAGCTCATCCCCCACCCGGAACTCGAGGCCACGTTGTTTGCCTCCGAGCCGATGCTAGTCAACCCGGCCAACATGGACATCGACGCCGAGGGACGCGTATGGGTGACCGAGGGCGTGAACTACCGCCTCTTTAAGCCGTGGGGCAAGATTCAGCCCGAGGGCGACCGCATCCGCATCCTTGAGGACACCGACGGCGACGGCAAAGCCGATGTCGCGAAGACTTTTTATCAAGGCAATGACGTCAACGCCGCGCTTGGCATCTGTGTGCTCGGCACCAAGGTGATCGTTTCCTGCTCACCAAAGATCCTGGTCTTCACCGACGAGAACGGTGATGACAAGGCCGACGGCCCGCCGCAGGTGGTGTTCAACGGCATCGGCGGCGTGGACCACGATCACGGCGCACACGCGTTCGTGTTCGGCCCGGATGGCAAGCTGTATTTCAATATCGGCAACGACGGACGCCGCCTGAAGACACCGGACGGCAAAAACTTCATCGTCGACAAGGCCGGCAACGAGATCGACGGCCGAGGCAAGCCCTACCGGCAGGGGCTCGTGTTCCGCTGCAACCTCGACATGAGCGGGGTCGAGACGCTCGGCTTCAACTTCCGCAACAACTACGAGGTCACCGTGGATTCGTTCGGCACAATCTGGCAGTCGGACAATGACGACGATGGTAACAAGGGCGTACGCATCAACTATGTCATGGAGTTCGGCAACTACGGCTACACCGACGAACTCACCGGGCGCGGCTGGCGCACCCAGCGCACCAATCAGGAAAAGGACGTCCCCTCCCGTCACTGGCACCAAAACGACCCGGGCGTGATCCCGAACCTCATCCAGACCGGCCAGGGTTCACCGACCGGCATCGCGATCTACGAAGGCAAACTGCTGTCGTCCGTTTTTCAGGGGCAAATGATGCACTGCGACGCCGGCCCGCGCGTGGTGCGCGCCTACCCAGTCAAGCGCAGCGGTGCCGGCTACACCGGCGAGACGGTCAACATGCTCACGAGCAAGGATCCGTGGTACCGCCCGTCCGACGTCTGTACCGCCCCCGACGGCTCGGTGTTAGTTGCCGACTGGCATGACGGCCACGTGGGCGGCCATCACATGACCGACCACAAAAAGGGCCAGATGACCGGCCGCATCTACCGCCTCACGCCGAAGGGCAAATCCAAGGCGTACAAGATTGCGAAGAACCGCACCGCCAGCTCGATGCTTTCCTCGCCAAACATGTCCGAGCGCTACGTCGCATGGCAGCAACTCCACAAGGTCGGCGCCAAGGCCGAAGGCACACTGCTTGAGCTTTGGAAAAGTGACGACCAACGCATTCGCGCCCGCGCCCTCCACCTGCTCGCCCGCATCAAGGGTGCCGAGAAGAAATACATCAACCTTGCGTTGAAGGACAATAACCCGGACATCCGCATCACCGGCATTCGCATCGCCCGCGAGCGCGGGCTCGACATGATTCCGTTCGTGAAAAAGATGGTCAACGACAAGGACGCCGGCGTTCGCCGCGCCTGCGCCATCGCGCTGCGCCACAACGAGTCACCGGAAGCCCCCGCGCTCTGGACCAAGCTCGCGCAGCAGCATGACGGCAAAGACCGCTGGTACCTCGAGGCGCTTGGCCTTGCGCTCGACAAGCAGCAGGACAAATTCTTCGGCGCCTGGCTTGATGCCGTCGGCAGCGACTGGGACACCCCGGCCGGCCGCGACATCATCTGGCGTTCGCGCTCCAGCAAAACCTCCGACCTGCTGGTCAAGATTCTCCTCAACAAGAAAACCAAGGACGAGGAGAAGCCGCGCTACATTCGCGCACTGGATTTTCAGTCCGGCCCCGAGAAGGACGCCGCATTGATCAAGCTGATCGGCGCGGGGAGTTAACCTTCTCCCGCCGCCTCGGCGGCGAGCAGCGACTCGATGAACGGCAGGTCATCCGGCGTGGTGGCCTTCGGGTTGGGGCGATCGCACTCGATCAGTTTTACCGCTTGGCCAAGCGCCTCGCACGCAGCGGTGTCGTCGGTGATCGCCAGCCCCTCGTCGCGCACCTTGGCCAAGGCGGCCAGGATCACCTCCCGCCGAAACACCTGCGGCGTCTGCACCGCCCAGAGGTTATCGCGATCCACCGTCCCGAGAATCTGCGCCTGACCATCGCCGCGCTTGAGCGTGTCGGACACGCGCTTGGCCAGTACCGCCGCTCCTATTTCCCGGGCGGTATCGATCGCTTGGCGAAGCGAGCCAAGCGGCGTGCACGGCCTAGCGCCATCCTGAATTGCCACCACGGCGGCCGCTTCGTCGGTGGCGTTCACGCCGTTCCAAACTGAGTCCTGCCGCTCCGCCCCCCCCTCGACAATGCGCCATGGCTTGGCCGCAGCAATGCGCTTGGCCAAGTTTTCAAAAAGTGAACGGGATTCCCCGCGGGTGACGATGACGATCTCTGCCGTCCCGGCAAATCGGTCGAAGCGCCGCCACGTGTGGCCCACAAGCGGCAGTCCGGCCACCTCCATGAACAGCTTGTCGCCCTGCCCCATCCGCGAACCGCGACCGGCCGCGACGATGACGATGGACACCCCCGACATGATCCCCGACTACGCGATCAGGTCGTGCGCCACGTGACCATGGACATCGGTCAGGCGCATGTCGCGCCCGTCGAAGAAGTAGGTCATCTTTTTGTGATCCATCCCGAGCAGATGCAGCATCGTGGCGTGCATGTCGTGGATATCGAGCTTGTTCTCCACTGCCCGGTATCCGAACTCGTCGGTCGCACCGTAGGTGATCCCGGGCTTGGCCCCGCCACCAGCCATCCAGATGGTGAAGCCGAACGGGTTGTGATCGCGGCCGTTGCTGCCCTGCGCGAACGGCGTGCGACCGAACTCACCGGACCACACAACGAGCGTGTCCTTGAGCATGCCGCGTGATTTCAAGTCGCGCAGCAACCCGGCGATCGGCTGGTCGATTGCGCGGGAGTTGTCGCCATGATTTTTCTTCAGCCCCCCGTGGGCGTCCCAGCGGTCGTTGCCGCTGATCCGCGGGCAGGTCAACTCGATGAAACGCACACCCTTCTCCACCAACCGGCGTGCAATGAGACACTGCATGGCAAACGTGCGCGTCGGGTCGTACTTGGAGTCGAGACCGTAAAGTTTCCGCGTCGCTTCGGTCTCACCCTTGACGTCGATCAACTCCGGCACGGCCGCCTGCATGCGGTACGCCATCTCGTAATTCGCGATGGCCGACTCAAGTTCGTCCACCTTACCCAGCCGATTGAGCACGCCCTGATCGAGCCTGTTCAGCAATCCCAGCTTGGCCTGCTGAACGCCCGGCCGGCTTTCGCGAGGGCGAATGTCCGCCAGCGGTTCCTTTCCGGTCTTGAACACCGTTGCCTGATGACTTGCCGGCAGGAAGCCGTTGCCAAAATTGTCCCAGCCGCCGGACGGGATCAGGCCGCCGTTGAGCACGACAAAGCCAGGCAGATCCGTTGCCTCGGTGCCCAGCCCGTAGCTCATCCACGCGCCCATGCTCGGGCGGCCCTGCACACCAAAGCCGGTGTGCAGGAAAAAATTCGCACTGTTGTGCTCGGAAAACTTGGAGGTCATCGAGCGCACCACGCACAGCTCATCCGCCATCTCGCCGACGTGCGGGAACAGGTCACTCACATTCAGTCCGGACTGACCGTACTGTTTGAAATTCCACGGCGACTTCAGCGTCTTGCCGATGTTGTCAAACTGCGTCGGGTTGATCTTCGCGGAGAACGGCTTACCGTTGTCCTTCTCGAGACGCGGCTTGTAGTCAAACGAATCGACCTGCGACACGCCGCCGTCCATGTAGAGAAAAATGACGCTCTTGGCCTTGGCATCGTGATGCGGTTTACGCGGTGCAAACGGCGACTTGGCCTTCCCGTAAGCCGGATCGGCGAGCAGGCTGCTCAACGCCAACGCGCCGAACCCGTTCGCACAATGCCCCAGCATCTCGCGCCGGCTAATCGGCCGCGGCATGAAGTTCTGGCATCCTTTACTTTGCAATTTCATTTCGTTTTAAAATCAGGTCAGTTGACGAACACGAACTCTTTCACATTGAACAGTGTGTGGCAGAGGTCTGTCAGGGGTTGTTTGAGAGAGTCGTTGCCGGTCTCTTTTTTCTGGGCTTCGATGAAGCCCACCGCCGCCTCGGCCTCCCACGGTTCCGGGTCGCGCCCGAACGCCTGCTGGTAAGCGAGGTTCACCAGTTCACCGGTGGCGGATGTGCCGGAGTTCAAAAGTGCGTCGGCCCAGATCGATGCCTGCTCGTGCACGAACGGATTGTTTAACATGATCAACGGCTGCGCAGGCGAGTTGGACACCACCCGCTTGCCGATGGTTGAGAACGGCGTCGGCTTGTCGAACGCCATCAGCATCGGCTCGAGGTGGTTGCGGCGCACCTCAACGTAAATGCTCCGGCGTCCGTCGCCATCCATCGGGCCGCTGCCGCCGGGGCTGCGGTTGTTCCGCATGAACGGCGTGATATGCACCATCGGCCCTTTGCCGAACTGCCGCTTGTCGATGCGGCCGGACACGGCGAGCAACTGGTCGCGGATCACCTCGCCCTGCAGCCGACGGATCGGCATCCGATGCAGCAGGTAGTTGTTCGGATCAACCTTCGCGCTGGCCATGTTTGGCTTGCTCGATTGCCGGTACGTACTGGAGAGGACCACCTGTCGAATCATGTCCTTCAACGACCAGTCGCGGTCCATGAGTTGCGAGGCGAGAAAATCGAGCAGATCCGGATGCGTGGGCGCCTTGCCGGTGGCGCCGAGGTTGTCGACCGTCTCGACGATGCCGCGCCCAAACAGATGATGCCAGATACGGTTCACCACCACGCGGGAGACGAACGGGTTGGCAGGGTCGACCATGCGCCTGGCCAAGGCCATCCGGCCACTCCCGCGGCTGGGCGCCTCGCGCTTGGCCAAGGCCTCCAGAAACGATCGCGGCACCAGTTTTGTCTCCGGTGACTTGTGATTGCCTCGCACCAAAATTGGTTCATCCTCGCCACTGCCATCGAGCAGTGTCAGCGCCCACGAGGCACCCGGGATGCTCTTTTCAATATCCGATCGCTGCTTTAGGTATGCCGCAAAACCAGCCGCCGCCTGGCCAAGGTCAGCTGGGCGTTCCAATAAATTGTCGTGGCGAATCACCCAGTTGAGCAACTGCGCCGTTTCGCGACCGATCTTGCCGCTTGCCTGATCACTCGCAGCGGAGACAAACACGCCAGCCAAGCCCTTGGCCAAGCCGGTGTCGCTCTCCAGCAGCTTGGCCAAGCGCGAGTTCACCGGGCGGATCACCGGCGGTTCGCTCCCGCCGAACTGTACCCGCTCTAGCGCGAAGTCGCCGCGCGGCGTGAACTCCACGTGTACCCGGAAGCCGATATAGTCGCGCACGCGATGCCCGTGCCACTTCCACTCGTCGCCCTTGCTGTCGAGTTTTTGGCGGACGATCCCGTGCAGCGGCCCGGCGACCTGCCGGTGTGAGTTCACAGCCATGAACACGTCTGCCTTGCCCTTGTAGCGGTACCAAAGCATGTCTCCGTTGACGCCAAACGTGCGCGTGCGGATCAGCCCGGAAAATCGGGTGCTCAACTCGTCGTTTCGTGCCGCCCCGTTTTCGTTGAATTCCCTGATCGGCCGGTTCGGGTCGTTTCCAAAAACAGGTGATCCGGCTTTCATCGGCCCGGCGCCGAACTGTTTGCCGCCGGGAAACCACTCGCCGCTGCCCTGTTCACGGCGATAGTCGGCGACCATGTCCTC
>DKGH01000090.1:0-1070 GCA_002453165.1 Verrucomicrobia bacterium UBA6775 | reverse complement strand
ATCTTAACCGACTTGGCCTGCGCGGTGGTGTCTGCCTCGAGTTTGCGCATTGCGGCCAACGCATCGCCGCGCGACTGGCCGAGCGCCACCTTGACGATGCCATGAAGAGGATCGGCCACGCTGCCCCGCGCCTTGTCGAGGTAGGCCACCCATGCCGCGAGTTTGTCAGCGTTCAACTTGGCCGCCTCGGCCCCGGCCTTCACCGTGGGATGCGAAGCGATGTAATCGGCCGGCTTGGGCGCGTCTTCGCCAGTCGGGATTTCATTCAATATCTTCGCAGCCACCGGGAGGTAGTCGCCAATGCGACTCACGCGGGTTTTCACCGTGGCGGCGTACTCGGTCACGAGTTGGGTCTCATTTTCCGCACGGAGCTTGGCCATTTTTTTGTGGGCACTGTCCTGCGCGACCGGGTCGGCGACATCTTTCAAATGATAACCGGAACTCTGCAGGTAACCGGCGAAGGCGTAGTAGTCTGCCGTCGAGATGGCGTCGAATTTATGATCGTGGCAACGCGCGCAGCCCATCGTCAGGCCTAGGAATGCCTTGGAGTAAACGTCGATCTGGTTGTGCACGCGGTTGCACTCATCGCCACGAATGTCCACCGGCGAATGGGTCGCCTCGCCGAGATGCCAAAATCCCGCCCCCTTCGCCGATTCATTCTCGCGGGTGGCTGGGTCGAGGCGCGGCTGCTTGACCATGTCCCCGGCGACGTGTTCCACGACAAAGTCATTGTAAGGCACGTCGGCGTTGAGGGCGCGTACGACGTAGTTGCGGTAGCGATAGGCCTGTGGGATGGGGTAATCCGCCTCGTGCCCGCGTGTCTCGGCAAACCGCACGAGGTCGAGCCAGTGCTGGCCCCAGCGTTCGCCAAAATGCGGCGACGCCAACAGCCGTTCGACAAGATTCTCGTAGGCGATCGGCGAAGTGTCAGAAACGAACGCCTCGACTTGCGTCGGCGTGGGAGGCAGGCCAGTGAGGTCAAAGTACAGTCGGCGGATCATCGTCTGGCGCGACGCCGATCCACTGGGGGAAAGCTTGGCCTGTTGCAAACGGGCGAGGACAAATTGGTC
>DKGH01000139.1 GCA_002453165.1 Verrucomicrobia bacterium UBA6775 | reverse complement strand
AAGAAATTTGAACTGGCCCAGGGACTCGTCGTCGAAACCGTGCTGCACGAGCCGCTCGTCGCGCAGCCGACGCACCTGAGCTTTGATGCACGCGGACGGCTCTGGGTATCGCACTACGTCCAGTACCCCTACCCGGCCGGCCTGCGCCAGATCAGTCGCGACAAGTATTACCGCGCCAAATACGACCGCCAGCCCAAGCCGCCCCCGCACCACACACCCGGCCGCAGCCGCATCACCATCCACGAGGACACCGATAGCGATGGCACCTACGACACCCACAAGGTGTTCGTCGACAAACTCAGCCTCGCCAACGCCGCCCTGCCGGGACACGACGGTACATGGGTGATGCACACACCGCACCTGCTGTTTTACCCGGACAAAAACGGCGATGACATCCCGGACGGCGACCCGGAAGTGCACCTCGCCGGGTTTGGTTTTGAGGACACGCACTCCGTGGCCAACGGCATCGCGTGGGGGCCGGACGGCTGGCTGTATGGCGCACAGGGCAGCACGGTGAGTTGCCGCGTCACACGCCCCGGCATCGACCCACCCGGCGCGCCCGGTCAATACTTCGAGGGCTGCATGGTCTGGCGTTATAACCCCGACACCCGCGAGTTCGAGATTTTCGCCGAGGGCGGCGGCAACGTTTTCGGGCTGGAATTCGATACCGCCGGCCGCCTGTTCTCCGGCCACAACGGCGGCGGCACGCGCGGTTTTCACTACGTGCAAAACGGGTTTTATCTCAAGCAGGGCAAAAGCCCGGGGAAGTTCGGCCCGCCGGACAACCCGTTCTCGTTTGGCGAACTGCCGATGATGCCCGGCGGCAATATCCCGCGCTTCTCGCACAATGTCATCGCAATCAACGGCAGTGCCATGCCGGACGACTGGCAGGGCAAACTGCTCGGCGCCGACCCGCTGCATCGCCACCTCGTCCTGAGCGAACGCAGCGAGCGCGGCGCGTCATTCACCACGCGCGACCTCGCTTTTCCGGTGAAGAATTCCGACGTCGCCTTCCGCCCGGTCTACATGGTCAACGCCCCAGATGGCTCGGTGTTGATTGCCGATTTTTACGAGCGCTACATCGCGCATGGCCAGCATTACCAGAGCCAGATCGACCCCACCTCCGGCCGCATTTACCGGCTCAGCGCGAAAGGCAAACAACGCGACAACGACACGCGCCTCGACAAGAAAACCGACGATCAACTCCGGAAACTTCTCGGTCACCCGAATAAGTGGCACCGGCAGACCGCCGTTCGGCTGCTTGGCCAACGCGCCGATGCGGCGGCTCACGTCGCGCTGCGAAAACAGATTGGAACCGAGTCTGGTCAGGCGGCGCTGCACGGCCTTTGGGCGCTGCATCAGGCCGGCGGACTTGATGTCGCGTACGCCAACAAACTGCTCGCGCACCCAAACCCGCACGTCCGCGCCTGGGTCGTCCGACTGCAGGGCGACCGCGGGGAATTGTCCGCCGGTTTTTTTGAAGCCGTCCGCCAACTGGCCCGGAACGACGGCCACCCGGAAGTACGCTCGCAAATCGCCGGCACCGCTTTCCGGCTGCCGCGAGATCAGGCGCTGCCTTTGACGGCGGTGCTACTGCAACGCACCGATGATCTCGATGATCCGTTCATCCCGCTGCAATGCTGGTGGGTGCTGGAACGCCATTCTGAGAATGATCGCGCTGCGGTGCTCGCGCTGTTTGACGATAAGAAATTTTTCCGCCAGCCGATGGTGGAACAGCATATCCTCGAGCGCCTCATGCGCCGGCTCGCCGCCCGCGGTCGGCAGGACGACCTCGCCGGTTGTGCCCGCCTGCTTGCGGCTGCCCCGACGAAAGCCCACCGCGACAAATTGATGGCCGGTTTCAGCAAAGCCATCGAAGGTCAGGCGCTCCCCCTCCTGCCAGACGCATTGGCCAAGCAGCTTCGACAACTCGACAATCCGCCGTTGGCCCTGCGCGTCCGCCTGGGTGACGAGGTCGCGCTTGGCCAAGCGCTTGGCGTGATCGCCGACGGAAGCAAATCGGCAAGGGAACGCATCGAGTTAATCCGGGCTGCCGGTGACGTCGACCTCAGTCGATTGAAAGCCACGCTGCTTGGCCTTGTTCAATCGGAATCGGATGCCGGGGTTGTGACCGCCGCACTGCTGGTTCTCCAGCGGATCGACAATCCGGCGCTTGGCCAGGCGGTGGCCGGGCGGCTGGCCGACCTGCCCGCTGCTGCGCGATCCACCGCCATCTCGTTTCTTGCCAGCCGGGCAAAATGGAGTGGCCAACTGCTGGACGCTGTCGAGTCCGGGCGCTTGGCCAAGCGCGACATCGCCGCGACCATCGTGGAAGTGCTGCTTGGCCACGGCAACAAGGTGGCCGACCGGACAAAAGCCGCCTGGCCAAGCGCCGGTCAACCGGCTGGCAACGGCACTGCTGCGGAGATCGCCCGGGTTCGCTCGGTGGTCGAGGGCCGCACCGGCAGCCCGTACCGCGGACGCGACCTCTACCTCCAACGCTGCGCCGCCTGTCACAAATTATTCCACAAGGGCGGCGACATCGGCCCCAATCTCACCGCCTACCAGCGGACCGATCTCGACACCCTGCTGCCCGCCATCCTCGACCCAAGCCGGGAGATTCGCGAGGGCTACGAGCACATGCAGGTGCAAACGA
>DKGH01000002.1 GCA_002453165.1 Verrucomicrobia bacterium UBA6775 | reverse complement strand
GCCCTTGTCGAACTGCATGCCCTCAACCACGTCGAGGGTGGTCTCAATGGACTTGGCCTCTTCAACGGTGATGGTGCCGTCCTTGCCAACCTTGTCCATTGCGTCGGCAATGATGTCGCCGATCTCCTCGTCCCAGTTGGCGGAAACGGTGGCCACCTGCTTGATCTCGTCCTTGGACTTGACCTTCTTGGCGGCCTTGTCGAGCGCCACCACGGCGGCGTCTACAGCCTTCTGGATGCCGCGCTGGATGGCAATCGGGCTAGCGCCTGCAGTGACGTGCTTGAGCCCGTCGCGGAAGATGGCCTCGGCCAATACGGTCGCTGTGGTAGTGCCGTCACCGGCTGCGTCACTGGTCTTGCTGGAGACCTCGCGCACCATCTGGGCGCCCATATTCTCGTAGGGATCCTCGAGATCGATTTCCTTGGCTACGGTCACACCGTCCTTAGTGACTGTCGGCGAACCGAATTTCTTGTCAAGAACCACGTTGCGGCCCTTGGGACCGAGAGTGGCCTTGACCGCCTTGGCCAAGATGCTAACGCCCTCGAGCAACGCCTTGCGTGCGTTCTCGTCGAACTTAAGTTGTTTTGCTGACATAATTGATTCTGTTCTGTTTGGTTAAATGGTTAGCCCACGATGGCGAGGATGTCGTCCGAGTTGAGGATCTTCAACTCCTTGCCGTCGATCTTAATATCTGTACCGCCATATTTGCTAATCAGGACCTTGTCGTTCTTCTTGACCTCGAACGGGACCTTGTTGCCCTGCTCATCAGTCCTGCCGGTGCCCAATGCGACGACCTTGGCCTCGCTGGGTTTTTCCTTGGCAGAATCCGGGATGATGATTCCACCATCGGATTGCTGCTCCTTCTCCTCGATCATCTCCACGATAACGCGGTCGCCGAGTGGTTTTACGTTTAGTGCCATTGTTTTGTTTTTAGTCTAACTAGGTGTTTGATCCCGCTTTCACGGGAAAGGGTTGTCGCGCTGGTTGTCAAGACCACCCGGCCTTGGCCAAGCGCAACTAAATCGTCTTAGTCCTTCTTTTCCTCCACAACCTCTGCGTCAATGATGGGGCCTTCGTCCTTCTTGGCTTCCTCCGCCTGGCCGGAATCGGCGTCTCCGCCTGACTCGGCACCCTCCGCTTGGCCAGCTGCCTGTGCTTCCTGCGCCGCCTTGTAAATATCCTGTGAGGCATCCTGCACGACCTGCTGGAGTTTCTCGGTGGCCGCCTTGATGGCCTCTGCCGCGGTGCCTTTCAGTGCCTCCTTCAGTTCGTTGTTGGCCGCCTCGACTGCGCTCTTTTTGTCGTCCGGGATCTTGTCGCCGTTGTCCTTCAGCATCTTTTCCGTCTGGTAGGCCAGATTGTCGGCGTTGTTGCGCAGGTCGACTTCTTCGCGGCGCTTCTTGTCATCCTCAGCGTGCGACTCGGCGTCCTGCTTCATTTTCTCGATGTCCTCCTCGGACAAACCGCTGCTGGCGGTGATGGTGATCTTTTGCTCCTTGCCGGTGCCCAGATCCTTGGCGTTCACGTTGAGAATGCCGTTTGCATCAATGTCAAAGGTCACCTCGATCTGCGGCGTGCCACGCGGGGCCGGCGGAATTTCGGTCAACTGAAACTTACCGATACTCTTGTTGTCCTTGGCGAACTCACGCTCGCCCTGCAGCACATGGATATCCACTGCCGGTTGATTATCGGCTGCCGTTGAGAAAACTTCCGACTTCTTCGTCGGGATGGTGGTGTTGCGCTCAATCAACTTGGTCATCACCGCCCCCATCGTCTCGATACCCAGCGAAAGCGGGGTCACATCGAGCAGCAGCACGTCCTTGACGTCGCCCTTGAGCACGCCGCCCTGGATACCGGCGCCGATGGCCACCACCTCGTCCGGGTTCACGCCCTGATTTGGCTTGATGCCCAGGATCGCCTCGGCGGTCTCGACCACCTTCGGCATGCGGGTCATGCCGCCAACCAACACCAACTCGTCGATGTCGTCCGTCGCCACTTCTGCGTCGCGCAAACAGGCCTCGACCGGCCCGCGCGTCCGCTCAAACAAGTCGTCACAAATCTGCTCCAGCTTGGCCCGCGAAATTTGCGCGTTGATGTGCTTAGGCCCGCTGGCATCCGCCGTGATGAACGGCAGGTTGATGTCGTAGCTTTGCGAACTCGAAAGTGAAATCTTAGCCTTCTCCGCCTCCTCCTTGACGCGCTGCATGGCGTCCGGTTGTGAGCGGATGTCCATGCCACTCTCCTCCTGAAACGTCTCCACGATCCAGTCGATGATGGCGTTGTCCCAATCGTCACCGCCAAGGTGGGTGTCGCCGTTGGTGGCCTTCACCTCAAACACGCCGTCGCCAATCTCCAACACTGAAATGTCAAACGTGCCGCCGCCCAAGTCGTAGACTGCGATGTTCTCGTCGGCTTTCTTGTCGAGACCGTACGCCAGGGAGGCAGCAGTCGGCTCGTTGATGATGCGGAGAACTTCAAGGCCGGCGATCTTGCCGGCGTCCTTGGTCGCTTGACGCTGCGTGTCGTTGTAATAAGCCGGCACGGTAATGACGGCCTCGGTGATCGTTTCGCCCAAGCGCGTCTCGGCGTCGGCCTTGAGCTTGCCAAGGATCATCGCGGAAATTTCCGGAGGGCTAAACTGCTTGGTCTCGCCTTCCACATCGACCTCCACAGCAGCGTCGCCGTTGGATGCCTTTACCACCTTGTACGGGATACGCTTAATCTCTTCGCCGATCTCGTCGAACTTGCGCCCCATGAATCGTTTTACGGAGAAAATCGTATTCTGCGGATTGGTCACCGCCTGACGCTTGGCGGCATCGCCCACCAATCGCTCGCCGTTTTTGGCGAACGCCACCACTGAGGGAGTCGTGCGGCGGCCTTCAGAATTCTCCAGCACAAGCGGCTCGCCGCCGTCCATCACAGCCATGCAGGAGTTCGTTGTTCCTAAATCAATTCCTAAAACTTTGCCCATAACAAAAATCGGCCCACTCTTGAGCAGCCCAAGTGCCAACCGCACCATATAACACTTAACATGCTAATATTCAGTTTTTTATGATTTTTTTGAACCCGCCATCCACTAACGAAAAATGAGTCATGTGCGTCATAATGTCTCTATTTGTGCTTGACCAAGCGCAGCTGCGTCTCACTTTTTTAGGTCGTTTTTGTCCCGCTTGGCCAAGCGGGGTTCAGCCGAACGGGTTATCAGTTTTTGATTGTTCCGCGTCCCCTGTGGAGTCGTCGAACGGGTTGGACTGTTTGACTGGCTTGGCTTTCGCTTTCGGTTCCGGCTTGGCCTCCGGTTCGGGCGGCTTGGGAGCAAAGATCGGCGATAAGAAAAGGTAAAACCAGGGTAAGACCAAGTGGATTGCCCAAACAAAAACCAAGCCGATCAACTCCAGTTGCTTCAGTCCGTAGAAAAGCATCCCGGCACACATGACCAGCGCCCCCGGCATATGTGCAGCCGAGGCCAACTGCCAAGCGCCCCGCCATGTCACGCGGTTGATGGAGAAAAGTTTCACCGGCATCATGTAGAGGCACCCCAACATGGCCCACGAAAGCAACAGGCCGAGAACAATCAGAAGGCCAAGCGCGGCCAGAACCATGTGCGAACGAGCGCCCCACCACGGTTCCAATTCACTTTTGTTGAACGGAATATCGACTCCCAGCGGGTAAGGCAAAACAAGCAATCCCAGCCCGAGGCTGCTGCCAAGTAGCACTCGATCCGACTCGAATGCCATGACCAGATCGACCGTCCCCACCCCGTTGGTCAGTCCGCCCGGCTGGACGTCGATCCGCATGAACGGCTCCCCGGCCGGCCCCTCGACGTGCAGCGTGGCATTGCTTGGCCAAGCGAGTTGACCATTCACAATGCCTCCGGTCTGGGGCATCTGGTCGATCGCTGCGTCAATCACTGGCATCCACGCTCGGTTTACGAACCAAACTGCGGTGCCGGCCACAGCCAACGCAAAGAGACACTGGACCCCGAGCAATCGCCAGCGGCTGGCCACCGCAAACCGGGCTACGCCGCCTATCGTAAACGGCTGCCATGCCTCTCTGGATCGGTCTTCCGCCATCGGGGCAACAACCTACTTAGTCCATATGAGTTGGGAAACCTTAATCCACCCCAAAAACTGCCGGAATGACACCATTTTAAACCCGTGTTTTTTACTGCTTTCCGCTTGACGGTTCTCGGACTTCCCGACTAGGCTCTGAGCCGGTTGCCGCCTCTCGGCGGTGATTTGACAACTCAAAGTTACGCACGAGTGAAGTCCGGGAGCTATCTTCCGGCTTTTTTCTTCGTTACGAACGGCCTAGGCCTTGTCGAAATAACAAACGATGAATGCAGAATTTTTAGCCAGCATGGAGTACTGGGAGCGTGAAAAGGGGCTCGACCGCGAGATCCTGATCAGCGCCGTCGAGGATGCCCTGCTCTCCGCAGCCAAGCGGGCCGTCGGCCCCGCTAGGGAACTGCGATGCGAGATCGACCGAAAAGATGGTGACATCCGAGCATTTGCCAAATTGATCGTCGTGGAAAACGTGGTCAACAAACACGACGAGATTGCCCTCGAATCGGCCAAGCGATTCAACCCCGACGCCCAACTCAACGAGGAGATCGAACTGGAGGTGACACCGAAAAACTTCGGGCGCATCGCCTCGCAAAATGCCAAGCAGGCGTTAATGCAGGCTATCCGCCGCGCGGAGAAGGCGTTGATTTATTCCGAGTTCCACGACCGCATCGGCGATATCGTTAGCGGCGAAGTGCGCGGTTTCGATCGCTCGGACGTACTAATCGACCTCGGCCGGTTTGAGGCGCTGCTGCCCAATCGCGAGCGCGTGCCCACCGAGGAATACCAACGCGGCGAGCGGATTCGCTGCTACGTCAAGTCGGTCGCCGGCGGCGGCAACGGCTCCGAGATCATCCTTTCCCGCAAGGATCCCGACTTCGTGCTCAAGCTGTTTCAGCTCGAGGTGTCCGAGATCAACGACGGCACCATTGAAGTCAAGGGCATCGCACGCGAACCCGGTTTCCGCACCAAGCTCGCCGTCCACTCGCGCGACGACAAGGTGGATCCGGTCGGCGCCTGCGTCGGCCTTCGCGGTCAGCGCGTGAAAAACATCGTCCGCGAACTCAACAACGAGAAGATCGACATCATTCCGTGGGACGATGACATCGAGACCTACGTGACCAATGCCCTCTCCCCCGCCGAGATCAAGCGGCTGGCCGTGGACGAGAGCCGAAAGCGTATCCACATTTTTGTCGAGCCGGATCAGCTATCACTCGCTATCGGGCGGCGCGGACAAAACGCCCGCCTCACCAGCATCCTGACTGGTTGGCAGATCGACATCGACCCCGAGGAGGAGGTCAAGGTCGGGTTCGAGGAACAGGTGGCCGAAGCCGTCGACGCCCTCGCGGCGATCCCAGGGATCGAAAAGGCACAGGCCGATGCCATTGTGCACGCCGGTCTTCTCACCCTCGACGCCCTGAGCGGAGTTGAGGCGGATGACCTGAAGGAAATTCCCGGGCTGGAGGACAGTGCGGAGACCGTGCTCGCAGCGGCCAAAGCCGAAATCGAGCGTCGCGCCGGCGGTGGCCAAGCGGACGAACCCGCTGCCGAAGAGGCTCCAGCGGAAGAACCGGAGTCCGATGCGGACGACGCCCCCGCCGAATCGGAAGACACCGAGTAAGATTAATTTTTAAGCCGCTTGGCCAAGCGGGAAGTTGCGCTTGGCCAAGCTGCATGCAGACCACTTTTTATGCCCGTTCGCATTTACGAGATTGCCAAGAAAGTTGGGATTCCCAGCAAGGAAGTCCTGGCGAAAGCCAAGGAACTGGGGATCGCCAACGCGAAAGTCGCCTCAAGCACACTCGACAAAATAACCGCTGAGTACCTTGAGGAACAAATCGCCGGCAAACCCGAGCCCGAAGCGCCGGCCGAGGAACCACAGGCCGCGGCCGAGCCGGTAATCATCACCGCACCGGTCGAAGAGGCGGCACCACAGGAGGCCGAGGCAGCAGAGGATTCTTCCGAGGAGACTTCGACCGAGGAAACTGAACCGGCCACCGAAGAGAAAGCCACGGAAGACGCTGAACCGGAAGCACCTGCTGAGGAGGCGGAAGACCAGGCGGAGCCCGCCGAGCCCGCTGAGGAAGAGGAGAAGGACAGCGATCTCGGAAAGAAAGTTGGATTTATCGAACTGGGCAACATGCCGGTTCGCCCCGCCGTCCGCGAACGTAAAAAGAAAAAGGACAAGGGGAAGACCAAGCAGGAAAAGAAACCGGAGAAAAGTGGCACAGCGCCCGAACCGACCACAGTAGGCGGTGGCCCGCGCAAGCCAAAGTACACGGCTCCAGCCGATGGCCCGTTGATCGCGCTCAAGCCGCCGATCATTGTCCGCGACCTCGCAGAGGCGATGAAGCGCAAGCCATTCCAGCTCATCGCCGACCTGATGTCGCTCAACGTTTTCGCGAATGTCAACCAGTCGATCGAAGAGCCGATCGCCCGGGAAATCTGCGCCAAGAACGGATTCCGTTTTCGTCTCGAACGCCGCGAACGCGGTGCCGGCCTCGTCAAGGCGACCACGAAGAAAAAAGTCGTCCTCGACTCGGAAGACAAGGAGGAGGATCTGCAGCTTCGCGCCCCGGTGGTCACCATCATGGGCCACGTCGACCATGGCAAAACCACGCTGCTCGACGTCATCCGCCACTCGAACGTCACCGCCGGCGAGGCGGGCGGCATCACCCAACACATTGGAGCCTACACCATCAATGTCCCCCACCCGGAAAACCCGAAGAAGCTGGAGCAGATTACCTTCCTCGACACACCGGGTCACGCCGCGTTCAGTGCAATGCGTGCACGCGGAGCCAACGTCACGGATATCGTGATCCTCGTGGTCGGTGCCGACGACGGTGTCATGCCTCAAACGATGGAGGCGCTCAGTCACGCGCAAGCCGCCGAAGTGCCGATCATCGTTGCGGTCAACAAAATCGACCACCCGTCCGCCAACCCCTCGATGGCCCGCACGCAGTTGCAGGAAAAGGGAGTGGTCTGCGAGGAATGGGGTGGCGAAACGATTTTCGTCGATGTCTCCGCGTTGAAAAACACAAACGTCGAAAAGCTGCTCGAGATGGTTTTGCTGCAGGCTGAGGTGTTGGAGCTCAAGGCCAACCCGACCCGCAGTGCGGTAGGCAACGTCGTCGAGTCCGCCATGGAAGCCGGAGGCCCAACCGCCACCCTGCTCGTCCGGAAGGGTACATTAAAGGTTGGCGACATCATGGTCTGCGGCAACTACTTCGGCAAAGCCCGTGCGCTCATCGATCACGAGGGCAAGCGAATCAAGGAAGCCGGCCCGTCCAGCGCCGTGAAGGTGCTCGGTCTCAATGGCGTCCCGGAAGCCGGTGCGGAATTCAATATCGTCCCAAACGATAAGGAAGCCCGAAACATTTGCGAGGACCGAATCACGAAGGAACGCGACGAGTCGGTAGCGCGCAAACGCAAAATGACGCTGGAAAGCCTGTTCAGCCGCACGCAGGCCGACTCCGACAAGACGCTCAAGCTGATCATCAAGGCCGACACCCAGGGCTCCGTCGAGGCGATCGTCGACTCGATCAACAAGATCGAATCCGACAAGGTCCAGTCCGAGGTCGTCCACTCCGGCGTCGGCTCCATCTCCGAGTCCGACGCCACGCTGGCGAGTGCCTCCGACGCAGTCATCCTCGGTTTCCATGCCAAGATCGACACCGGCGTGGGAGAGGTGGCCAAGCGCGAGGGCGTGCAGATCAAGCTCTACGCCATCATTTACGAGTTGATCGAGGAGGTGAAGGAGGCGATGGCCGGCCTGCTCGACCCGTTGATGAAGGACGTCGTCACCGGCCAAGCGGAAGTGCGCAAGATTTTCGAACTCAGCAAGGGAGGCAACGTCGCTGGTTGCGCCGTCACCAGCGGCAAACTCCTCCGGGGCAAGATGCGCGTGGTTCGCAAGGGCGATCTCGTTTACGAGGGCATCTCGCACACGCTCAAGCGCTTCAAGGATGAGGTAAACGAGGTGCGTTCCGGTATGGAGTGCGGCATTCGCCTCGACGGGTTCGACGATTTTCAGGAGGGCGACATCATCGAGTGTTACACCCAGGAGAAGGTCGCCCAGTCGCTCTAGTCCCTTTCCTCTACCATGCCAAACCTGCGCCACATGCGCGTGCGCGAACTGCTCAAGCGGGAGTTGAATGAAATCTTCCGCAAGGAGTTCCCCGTGGACCTCGGCATGATCAGCGTCAGCGAGGTTGGCGTCTCGAACGACCTGCACACGGCCACCGTGTTTGTCTCCTCGATCGGCGATGAGCAGGCACAGCACAAGGCGTTCCGCGCCGTCCGCAAGGCCGCCGGTAAAATCCAGAGTGCGCTTGGCCAAGCGGTCGTCCTCCGCTACACGCCACGGCTAAAATTTGTCATGGACGAAGCCCGAAATCGGGGCGACCGTGTGCTTCAAATCCTCGACGAGCTTGAGCAGGATTCCCTGCGCGATAGCCCGAATGAAATCGACTCGACTGAAGATCATTGACCGCATCCTTGAGGTGATTGGCGAGAGCCACACCATCGCGGTCTGCAGCCACATGCGGCCGGATGGCGACTGCATCGGCTCGTCGCTTGGCCTGGCGCTGGCCCTGCTCGAGCGGGGCAAGGAGGTCACCGTCTGGAATCAGGACCCGGTGCCCTCCAAGCTGCGCTTTCTTGACCCCGATCAACTCATCCAGACACCGCGAAAAATCCACCGGCCGTTCGACTGCGTCATTGCGGTCGATTCCGCCAGCATCGAGCGAATCGGCACGGCGCAGGAACACATCGCCAACCGCAAGGTGTTGATCAACATCGATCATCACGCCAGCAACACGCGCTTCGGCGACATCAACTGGATCGCCAGTCGCGAGCCGTCCAGCGGCGAACTGATCTACCGCCTGATCAAGGAAGCCGGCTGGAAACTCACACCCCGGATTGCCGACTGCCTGTTCACCGCCATTTCCACCGACACCGGTTCGTTCCAATACCCAAGCACCCTGCCCGCAACGTATTACGCCGCCGGTGATCTCGTAAAAAAAGGGGCGGATCTCGCCACTGTGTGCGACGAGGTTTACCAGTCGTACCCCCTCTCCCGCGTGAAACTGCTGCAGCGGGTTTACAACAAATTCAAGCTGATCGACGACAACGAGATTGCCTACTTTTGGCTGAAGAAGGAGGACTTTGACAAGACCGGCGCGACGGCCAGCGACACCGAGGGCTTGATCGACCACGTCCGCGCCATCGAGCCGGTGGTAGTCGCGTGTGTGTTTGAGGAACTCGAGCCGGAGCTGACCCGGATCAGTCTTCGTTCAAAGGACAAAAACGTAAACGTCAGCGATGTTGCCGGGTTATTTGGGGGCGGCGGACACCAGGCCGCTGCCGGGGCCCGCATCGTTGGCAAGCCGCTTGGCATCCAGCGTCGCGTGATCGCCGCCATCCGCGATCAACTCAAGTCGCGAACAACATGATCCTGAACACGTTCGACGCCCTCGACGGGGCGCTCCTCATCGACAAACCGGCCGGGCCCACCTCGCACGACATCGTGGACATTGTCCGCCGCAGTTATCGTATCAAAAAAGTCGGGCACTGCGGCACTCTCGACCCCGCCGCCACCGGCCTGCTAACCCTGCTGCTCGGCAAGGCCACCAAGCTCTCCGAGAAACTCATGTCGGACGACAAGGTGTACGTCGGCTCGATCAAGCTCGGCGAAACCACCAACACCTACGACGCCGAGGGCCAGGTCGAGACCACCCAACCGGTGCCCGACCTCACGCTCGATGCGTTGCAGGAACAGGCCAACAAATTTCTTGGCGACCAAATGCAACTGCCGCCGATGGTCAGTGCCATCAAAATCGACGGCACGCCACTGTACAAGCTCGCCCGCAAGGGCAAGGAGGTCGAGCGCAAGGAACGCTTCATCCACCTCTACAAGTTTCTCATCTCCGCATACGAGCCACCGTTCGCCTGGTTCAAGGTCGCCTGCACCAAGGGCACCTACGTGCGCTCGCTGGCGCATGACCTTGGCCAAACGCTTGGCTGTGGTGCACACCTCGCCGGGCTGCGGCGCACGGTCTCCGGCAAATTCAAAATCAGCGGTGCCACCACCCTCGAGGAGTTGACAAACCTTTCGCCTGCGGACTTGGCCAAGCGCGTCGTTCCGATACTCAAACTCTCCGCCCCGGCAACGTGAAGCAAATCAACCAACCCAGCGATCTGGCCAACGACAATCGCGGAGTCTGCCTCGCGATCGGCATGTTCGACGGCGTGCACTTGGGTCACCAACAGGTACTCCGGCAGGCGGTGAATGACGCCACCCGGCATGAGGCTTTTGCTGTCGCTGTCACGTTCGACCAACACCCGGCCT
>DKGH01000001.1 GCA_002453165.1 Verrucomicrobia bacterium UBA6775 | reverse complement strand
GAGGGCATGCAGTTCGACAAGGGCTACCTGTCGCCGTACTTCGCCACCGACACCGACTCCATGGAGTGCCGCCTCGAGGATGCCTACATTCTCATTTTCGAGAAAAAGATTAGCAGCCTCAAGGACATGGTTCCCTTGCTTGAAAAGGTCGCCAAGACCGGCAAGCCGATGTTGATTATCGCTGAGGACGTCGAGGGCGAGGCTCTGGCTACACTCGTGGTAAACCGCATCCGTGGCAACCTGAACATCGCTGCCGTTAAGGCGCCGGGCTTCGGCGACCGCCGCAAGGCCATGCTCGAGGACATTGCCATCCTGACCGGTGGCCGCTGCATAACCGAGGATCTTGGTATCAAGCTCGAATCCGTCGAGTTGAGCGACCTAGGTCGTGCCAAGAGCATCGTTGTTGACAAGGAAAACACCACCATCGTTGAAGGCTCCGGAAAGTCCTCTGAGATCCAGGCCCGTGTGAACCAGATTCGCCGCCAGATTGAGGAGACCACCTCCGACTACGATCGCGAAAAGTTGCAGGAGCGCTTGGCCAAGCTGGCCGGCGGTGTGGCTGTCATCAACGTCGGTGCTGCCACCGAGACTGAGATGAAGGAAAAGAAGGCTCGTGTTGAGGACGCTCTTCACGCCACTCGCGCTGCGGTGGAGGAAGGCATTGTACCCGGCGGTGGTGTGGCGTTGCTCCGCACCCGCTCGGCCATTGATAAGCTGCAGCTCGAGGGCGACCAGCAGATTGGTGTCGACATCATCAAGAGTGCTATCGAGTCTCCGCTCCGCTCACTCGCGGCCAACGCAGGTCTCGAGGGTGCCGTGATCGTCCAGCGGGTGATCGACGGCAAGGGCAACAACGGCTTCAACGTGGCCACCGAGGAGTACGAAGACCTCGTGAAGGCCGGTGTCGTTGATCCGAAGAAAGTGACGCGCACCGCGCTGCAGAACGCCGGCTCCATCTCCGGCCTGTTGCTCACCACCGAGTGTCTGATCACCGAGATTCCTGAGAAGGAACCGCCCGCACCGGCCGGGGGTCACGACCACGGGATGATGTAATCCCGGCGTCAGCCAAAACATTCTCAGGGCGGGGCACATTGCCCCGCCCTTTTTTGTGTCTACAGAACTGTTCCCGCTTGGCCAACTCCGGCTTGGCAGGGCGGGGTGGCTCTGGTTAACTCACGGGCCGTTGATGCATCGTCGCTGGACTTCTCTTTTTCTGTTGCTGTGGGCCGCTTGGCCAAGCGCGGTTCTCCCCGCCGAACCTGCGACGACGGATGACGCCGTTTGGGAGATCGAATCCCTCGAGCCTGGCGATTTTGATTACAACCTCAATGAGGGCCGCGTCGTGCTGAACGACCGGTTCCGTATCACGTTCAAGGAGCAGGGCGAAAGCGCGTTTGTCATTGCCGACAAGGGTCAGTTGAACCAGGAGACCGGCGAGGTGTTTGCCGAGGGCAACGTCTCTTTGCAGAGTGAGGACAGGGTGTTCACCTCCGATCGGCTGTTTTATAACTTCCGCACCCGCTCCATGCAGACCGATAACTTTCGCGCAGGGCAGGCTCCGTTTTTTGTCGAGGGAACCAACATCAAGGGTGATGCGACGAAAAACGAGTACTCCGCCGAGGACGTCTGGCTGACGACCGACGATCGCTCCGATCCGCTTCTCAAGATTCGAACCCGCAGCCTGAGCATCAGCCCGGGGAAATTCATCGAGGCCAGAGGGGCGACGTTGTACGCGGGAAATGTGCCGGTGTTTTATTTCCCGTACTACCGCCGTCGGCTGGATCAACCGCCGAACCACTGGAGCATCACGCCGGGGTACCGGAGCCGCTATGGCATGTTTTTCGAGGGCACGTACAACTGGCACTTGAGTGACCGGCTGAACGGCGCGGCGCGTTTGGACTACCGCACGCTTCGCGGCCTGGCCGGTGGGCTGGACGTGAATTACGACCTTGGCCAAGCGGGGCAGGGCGACGCCTCGGTCTACATTCTGGACGACCGCGATCCGCAATCCGGTGCCGGCAGTCGCTCCGGAAGCACGGAGTTCACCACGCGCACCGATCGCCATCGACTGAGCCTGTACCACTCGGTGAACGTCCAGACCAATCTCACTGCGAAACTGCTGTTGCAGGATCAGAGCGACCCGTTCATGAACCGCGACTTTTTCGAGAGCGACTTCCGCCGCAACCCGCAGCCGGCGTCGCACATCGAGATAGCGAAACACTGGGACAACTACAGCCTCAGCCTCTTGGCCCAGCCGCAGGTGGATGACTTTTACCAGACTGTCGAGCGGTTGCCTGAGTTGCGTGCGACCGGCCTGCGTCAGCGGCTCGGCTCGACGCCGTTGTTTCACGAGAGTGAAACCTCGCTTGGCCATTTTCGATTTAGCCCGGCCGATGATCAGTTGCACCTCGGCGAGTACGAGGCGTTTCGCGCTGACACACACCATCAGTTGCTCCTGCCGCAGACGTACTTCGGCTGGCTTAATGTCACACCGCACGCCGGCGCGCGGCTTACTCATTACGGTTCCCGCTCGGGCGGCGACCCCGCGCTTGGCCAAGCGGGAGACGTGGATCGGTTCGTGTTCAACACCGGCATGGAACTGTCGTTCAAGGCGTCCAGCACCTGGGCCGATGCACAGAGTTCACTATTCGACGTTGACGGTCTGCGGCACATCGTTCAGCCGATGATGAACTACGTGTTCGTGCCGGAGCCAAGCGATCGCCCTTGGGAGCTGCCACAATTTGATCGCGACCTGCACTCGCTGCGGCTGCGCCCGATCGACTTTCCCGACTACAACTCAATCGACACCATCGACTCCCGTAATGTCCTGCGACTGGGCGTCCGGAACCGCCTGCAAACCAAGCGCCTAGGCGAGGTGGACGATGTGTTGAACTGGGAACTGTTCACCGATTGGCGGCTGGAAACGGCGGCGCACGAGGCGAGGTTTAATGACGTGTACTCCGATCTCGAGCTTAAGCCGCGCTCGTGGCTGCTGCTGGGTTCCGAGCTACGTTACGACCCCAACGAGCGGTTGCTCAACGAGTCCAACCACACCATCTCTCTGCTGCCGAATGACCGCTGGAGCCTCACGCTTGGCCATCGCTACCTCCGCGACTGGTCGCCTGACGAACTGAAGGAGCGCTATCCGTACGATCCGTTTTTTGAAAACCTGCTCGACGAGGATTGGCGCTGGGGCAACAACCTCGTCTACAGCCGCGTGTACTATCGGCTCAACGAGGAGTGGGGCTTCCGGATGATCCACCAGTTCGAGGCCAGCGACGGCACGATGGAGGAGCAGAGCTACAGTGTGTACCGCGATTTCTCAAGTGTGACGAGTGCGTTGCGCTTCCGGTTGCGCGACCATCGTTCAGGCAAAAACGACTTCAGCGTCAGCCTGATGTTCTCCCTCAAGGCACTCCCGAGACTTGGCCTCGGCGACGACAGCAACCGCCTCGAGACCCGCCTTTACCGCTAGTTGGTCTTCACCACCAGCACCCACCACGGCCGCTCGCCCACCTCGTAGGTGGCGAACCGCTTTAGGCTGCCGTTTTCGCGATCGATCCGAAACGCCGCCAGTTTGCCGGAGGCTTGGCCGGCGGCGTAGAGGAAACGCCCGGTCGGGTCGATGTTGAAACCGCGCGGCACTGTCTCGGTGGGTGTGATCCCGATTCCCTTGAGCGCACCTGTTTTTTGATCAGCAGCAAACCCGGCCAGACTGTTGTGCCCGCGATTGGCCACGTAGAGGAACCGGCCGTCCGGAGTGATCTCGATTCGCGCATTGGAGTTTTTTCCGAGATACGATTTTGGAAGCGTGCTGAGCCGCTCGCGAAACGTGAGCCGTCCACTTTTGCGGTCGACATCAAACGCCGCGATCGCGCTGCCCTGTTCGTAGTCGAAGTACGCCACGTCCAGTTTGGGATGAAGCGCGAATTGGCGCGGCCCGGTGTTCTCGCCGGTGTTTACCCGCGCAGGTTTCAGCGCGGTGAACCGGCCGCTTTTTTCATCGAAACGAAACTGGAAAATGGTGTTCGGCCCGGTGTGTGGCACATAGACGAACCGGTTGTCTCGGTCGGTCATGATCGCGTGTGCCTTGTCCGCGGTGGGCAGTTGCTGCGTCGCCTTCGCGCTGATGCGCCCGTTTTTGTCGATCCCGTGAGAGGTGATTTTTCCTTCCGTGTAATAGGCGGTCAACAGGTGGCGCCCGGTTTGATCAGTCGCCACATAAGCCGGATTTATCCCCGCTGTAACGGTGTTGATATGGGTTAGTTTACCATCGTCCGGTGAGATGCGAAATGCAGCCAACTTGCCGGCAGACCGCACCGACGCAAAAAGAAACCTGCGATCTGGCGAAGTGCAGAGCGGCCCGGCGCTGCCTTCCAGCTCGGTATCCGACTTCCTGATCAACGAACCATCCTCATCGTTGAGCGCATAAACCACAATCTTGTTTTCTCCGTCGAGCGAAACGTAGGCGAACGAACTGGCCTGCGCCGCGCTTGGCCAAGCGGCATATATTGCGGTCACAATGGAAAGCAGCAGGAAGGAGTAACGGGGTTTCATGACACGCCGACCGTCATCCCGTTTGCCTCCGAATACAAGCCCGGGGTACCCGCCGCGCTTGGCCAAGCCGTTTTGGCTGGCAAAAATTGGAACGCGGCATACGCTCCGGTCGACTTTTACCATGAATGTAAATCGCATTGTTTTATCGCTTGGCCTGATGCTCGCCGCCGCGTGGGGAACCGATGCCGATGCCGCGGAATCCAGCTTGCCACGTAGCACGCCGGAGGCGCAGGGAGTGGACTCGGCTGGCATCCTCAATTTCGTGAAGGCTGCTGACAAGGAACTCGATAGCATTCACAGCTTCATGCTTGTGCGGAACGGGCAGGTGGTCGCAGAGAGTTGGTGGGCTCCCGAGTCGGCAGACAAGCCGCACATCATGTGGTCACTCACCAAGAGCTTCACCTCCACCGCCGTGGGGCTCGCTCAGGCCGAGGGCAAGTTGTCGATCGAAGACAAGGTACTTAAGTATTTCCCTGAAATCGCGCCGGAGAAACCGTCCGACAATCTCAAGGCGATGCGCATCCGCGATCTGTTGACCATGTCTGTCGGGCATGAGCGGCAGCCGCGTGTCAGGGACAGTGACGTGGACTGGACAAAACAATTCCTCGCGCATCCCGTTAAGAAAAAACCGGGGACATTCTTCCGGTACAACACCCCCGCCTCCTACATGCTCGGGGCGATTGTGAAAAAGACCACTGGGGAAGATTTGGCTGACTATCTTGAGCCGCGCCTGTTCAAGCCATTGGGCATCAGGAAGCCCAAGTGGTTGACCAGTCCGCAGGGGTTGAGCATCGGTGGATACGGCTTGTATGTGCGCACGGAGGACATCGCCAAGTTCGGCCAACTTTACCTCCAGAACGGCAAGTGGAAGGGTAAACAATTGTTGCCCGAAAACTGGGTCAAGGAGGCCACGAGCAAACAGGTCGACAACAGTAATGGCATCATTTCAAGAAACTCAGACTGGCTGGTCGGCTACGGATATCAATTCTGGCAGTGCCGACACGGTGTGTATCGCGGCGACGGCAAGGACGGTCAGTTTTGCATCGTGATGCCGCAGTACAACACCGTCGTCGCCATGACCGCAGACAATCAGGATATGCAGGCGCAGCTGAATCTGGTCTGGGAACACATCCTTCCAGCCTTGAAGGACAAGCCGTTGTCGGCCAACAAAAAGGCCCAGAGGGAACTGAAGCGGGCAGTTGCCAAGCTGAAGGCGTCGAGGTAGAGTTAGCTTCTGAACATTTCATGAAACTAATTCACGCGTTGATTGCAGTCCTGATCTTGGGCTCGGGTTGCTGTTCAACGAATCCGGCCCCTGTGCCAACGCCGGCCATTTCCATTCACGAGGCCATCGAGGCAGATGACTTAGCGGCGTTCAGCCAGCACCTTGCGGCCGGGACGGATGTCAACCTGAAGGACAGTCGGTGGGGCAACACGCCGTTAATCCACGCCTCCTATCATGGCCGGCAAAAGATGATCGATCGGCTTGTTCAGCGTGGCGCGGATTTGGACGCGCAGAGCAACAATGGCTGGACGGCGTTGCACGTGGCGGTGGGGCAGGAACACCTCGAGGTGATCGGTCAGTTGCTTCGAGCTGGAGCGGATGTCACGGTGCGCAACCGCCTTTTTGGACGGGGAGAAAACCGGGAGAAGGTCTCGGACACCCCGCTTGATCTCGCGATCAATTTTGACCTGCCAAAGATCATCAAGCTCCTTCGGAAGCACGGTGCCCAAACCAACGCCGAACTGAAAGCAAAGGGCCAATAACAGCGCTTGGCCAAGCGGGGCGGGGGCTTTACTCTTTGCGGCCTTGGCTTTTTGTTTTTCATCACGCGTTTGCGCTTGGCTCAGTTTAGCTATGTTGGCTTGGCCTTGGCCGATGCCGTTGGGCGCTGATCCGGTGCGGTTCAATCGAGATGTGCGGCCGATTCTCTCGGAAAATTGTTTTGAATGTCACGGGCCGGACGCGGCCAAGCGCAAGGCGGATTTGCGGCTCGATGCAGGTGCGCTTGGCCAGGCGCTGATCGCTGCCGGTAATCCGGGCGAGAGTGAGCTTTTTCAACGCATCACCCACGCTGATCCGGAGGAGCGGATGCCGCCGGCAGATTTTGGGCGCGCGCTGACTGCGGCCGAAGTGGAGACACTCCGTCGCTGGATTGAGCAGGGAGCTCAGTGGGAAAAGCATTGGGCGTTCATAGCTCCTAAACGACCGGCAGTGCTGGCGGCCCACGACTCCGCCTGGCCAAGGGGGACTATCGATCAGTTCGTTTTGGCCAAGCTGCATGCGACTGGGTTGCAACCTTCTCCAGAGGCGGACCGGGAGACGCTGCTGCGCCGTGTGACGTTTGACCTGACCGGCCTGCCGCCGTCCCCGGCGGAAATCGACGCGTTTTTGGCGGACGCCTCGCCTCGCGCATACGAGGTGGTGGTCGACCGGTTGCTGGCTTCGCCGCGGTACGGTGAGCGGATGGCGATCGATTGGCTCGACGCCGCGCGCTATGCCGATTCACACGGGTACAGCCTCGATCGGCGCCGCGTGATGTGGCCGTGGCGCGACTGGGTGATAGCTGCGTTCAACGACAACATGCCGTTCGATCAATTTGCCACTGAGCAGTTGGCCGGTGATCTTTTGTCCGGCGCGACACTTGCGCAAAAAGTGGCCACCGGGTTTAACCGTAATCACTCCATTCAAAGCGAGGGCGGCGTGATCGATGAGGAGTACCGGGTTGAGACGGTGGTGGACCGCGTGGAGACGACCTCGGCGGTTTTCCTCGGGCTGACGTTCGGTTGCGCGCGCTGCCACGACCATAAGTATGACCCGATTTCGCAGAAGGAGTTTTACGAGTTTTACTCGCTGTTCAACAACGTGCCGGAGACGGCGCACGTCGGCAACGCCGACAAGTTGGCCGACCGACCATTCCTCAAGGCACCGACCACGCTGCAGCGGGAGTTTATGGCTGCGCTGAGTGAGCAGGAGACGAAGCTCAAGGCGACCGCCGATGCCGAGGCCAAGTCAGTTGAACTGACGGAGTGGGTCTGGATCGACGACGCTCTGCCGGAGGGTGTTGTTCCGCTGGGCAACGGCGGTGGGGGAACCGGCTTCCAGTTTGTCAGTGGGCCCGATCATCCGGTTTTCAGCGGGAAAAAATCGCACCGTCGAAGCAGCGAAGGCCGCGGGCAGCACCTTGTCCAAAACGCCAAGTCACCCCTTCGCGTTGACGACAACACGCGGCTTTTCACCTACGTTTTTTTGGATCCGAAAAATCCGCCGAAGCAGATCATGCTGCAGTGGAACGACGGCAAAAGCTGGGATCACAGGGTCTACTGGGGTGAGGAGAAAATCGGCTGGGGCAAGGAAGGCACGGCCAGTCGCCGCAATCTTGGGCCGCTGCCCAAGGCGGGCGAATGGGTGAGGCTGGAGGTCTCGGCGCAGTCGGTGGGTCTCGGTGCCGGCACGCAGATCACCGGTTGGGCGTTCACGCAGTTTGACGGCACGGTGTACTGGGACAAGGCTGGTTTGGTCGCCCGCAAAAAGACCGAAGCCGAAAAACAGCTCGACGTCGTGCGCGGCCGCTTGGCCAAGATCGAGGCTGAGGTGCCAACCACGATGGTAATGGGCGAAAAATCTCCACCGCGAAAGACGTTTGTGCTCAACCGGGGCCAGTACGATCAGCCAAGCGAGGTCGAGGTGGGCGCCGGGCTGCCGGCCGCGCTTGGCCAATGGCCAGACAATCTCTCTCGGGATCGCCTTGGCTTGGCCAAGTGGATGACGAGTGGCGCGAACCCGCTGACGTCGCGCGTCACCGTGAATCGGCTTTGGCAGATGCACTTCGGCACCGGGATCGTGAAGTCGGTGGAGGATTTTGGCGCACAGGGCGAGTGGCCGACACACCCCGAGTTGCTCGACTGGCTGGCCACGGAGTTCGTTCGCACCGGCTGGAACCTGAAGGCGATGCACAAGCAGATCGTGATGTCGGCCACGTACCGGCAGTCGTCGCGTGTCACGCCGGCACTGCTCGAGGCGGATCCGGCAAACCGACTGTATGCACGTGGACCGCGTTTTCGTTTGCCGGCGGAAATGATCCGTGACCACGCCCTGTCGGCCAGCGGTCTGCTGGTCAGCCGGATCGGGGGCGAGAGCGTCAAGCCGTACCAGCCGCCGGGGCTTTGGGGTGAGGTGGTGTTTTCCAACGTGCCACGATTTCAGCAGGACCACGGAGCAAAGCTGTATCGACGCAGCATGTACACCTACTGGAAACGCTCAGTGCCACCACCGAACATGCAGGTGTTTGACGCGCCCTCGCGAGAGGTCTGCGTCCTCAAGCGCCCGAGCACAAACACCCCGCTTGCGGCGCTGGTGTTGATGAACGACCCGACGTTCGTCGAGGCATCGCGCAAGCTGGCCGAGTGCGTGATGCGTGAACGCGATACCGATGCGGCGCGTGTGAAACGTCTGCACCGGCTGATCTGCGGTCGCCAGCCAACGCCGGCTGAGCAGCAGCTTTTACTCGGGACATTGAACGATTTGCTGGAGGACTTTCGTGCTGAACCCGATGCCGCGGAGGAGTTGATGACCGTCGGCGAATCCGTTCGCGACGAGTCGCTTGACCTGACGGAGTTGGCCGCCTACGCCTCGCTGGCCAACGCTGTGTTTTGCACCGACGAGGCGATCACCCGAAACTAATTTAATGCATTTCTTGGTAAGCCTGTGTTTATTGGTTTTTTTGCATATTTCGCCCAAAATATGCCAAAACAAACTGTAAATCGCCTTTTTTGTTCCTTCCGGTAATTCCCCAATATATCCCAATTTAGTCCTCAAAAAGTGGCACCGGTGCCACTTGACTAAACGCCGCATATCGCTAGTTTCGGTCTAGCGATGAAGATTCATGAGCGCCTCAAAAGAGGCAAAAAGGTTTGGACGGTTGATGGCAGAATTAATGGCAAACGCCAGCGATCAAACTTTGAAACCAAGCGGGCAGCTGAAGCATATCTTAAAACCGTCAACAAGGAGCCGGAGCTTTCAGCTTGGTGGGCTGGGCTTTCTTTAGCAGACAGGTTTGACCTGAAGGCAGCGTTT
>DKGH01000004.1:13214-20257 GCA_002453165.1 Verrucomicrobia bacterium UBA6775 | reverse complement strand
GCGACTCGCCCGTGGGTCGGGAACACGCGGCTTGGCCGGCATGGCGCTGCAATCCCCGTCACCGGCGGATACCGAGATCACTCTCGTCCGGCCGATGCTCGCGGCACGGCGCAGTGAGATCGAGGCGTACGCTGCTGAGGCTGGCATCGATTACCGGGACGATGCGTCCAATGCGGACACCCGTTTTTTTCGAAACAAAATCCGGCATCAATTACTGCCGCAACTGGCCGCGGAACTTGGCCCCTCGTTTCATCGTCAAGTCCTCAAGGCAATGCAGCTGGCTGGCGACGATGCGGACTGCATTGACGCGCTGGCGGCGCAGTGGCTTCGCCGGGCCGAAGGCAAATTCGACGCGCTGCCGCTGGCGGTGCAGCGGCAGGTGGTGCAGCGGCAATTGTTCGGGCTGGCGGTTGAACCGTCGTTTGACTTGGTCGAAGCGCTTCGCATCCGGCTTGGCCAGGCGATTGAGATCGCGCCCGGCAAACGGCTGCAACAAACCGACTCGGGCGTCATCGACTGGGCGCCGACCGCGGTCGAGCCGATTTTTTCTGTCGCTCGTAGTGAGGTTGAGCTGCTTGGCCAAGCGGGCGAGACCGAGTTTGGTAGGCGTTCTTTTTCATGGGAACGAATTTCCGGTGGCTTGGCCAAGTGGAATGAACTTGGCCAAGCGGAGAACCGCGAGGTGTTCGACGCTGCTGCGCTTGGCCAGGCGATCACCTTCCGACATTGGCAACCGGGCGACCGTTTCCAACCGATTGGCCAGGACGGCACGGCAAAACTTCAGGATCTGTTCGTGAACCAAAAAGTGCCACGCGAGGTGCGGCATCAACGCATCGTCGCGGAGACCGGGGATGGTCGGCTGTTTTGGGTGGAGGGGCTGCGGATCGCCGAGTCGTTCAAGGTCACCGAGTCTACCCGCGAACTGTTCATCTTTCAGTTTGATTGATCGGTTTGTCCCCCCGTCAGTTGGCGAGAATGGCGGCGTCCCAATCTTTCCAGACCGGTTCGTAGCCCAGGCGGCTGATCGTCTCGGCGACCGTTTCCGGCGGGCGCTCGTCGGCGATGTCGAACTGGCCGGTGGCGTTAGTGCCATTGGCCCGTTTGGTCCATTCGCTGGCATTATCAGCCAGTTCGCGGATTTTGCCACGCTCGGTGTAGTGCAGGTTGTCGTTTCCGGCGCCGGTGTAGCCACCCGGCTCGGTGTGGCTGCCGGCGCTCATCGTGGTGATGCCCATCGGGATGAGCCGGTCGCGCAGCGCAGCCGTTTCGCGAGTGGAAAGGACGATGCCGAGATCGGGGAGGAACAGCCGCAGGGCACAGATTGTCTGGACCAGTGCGCGATCATCAAAGTTTGTCAGCGGCTCGAACTCCCCGGCGCAGGGTCGGAGCCTTGGCAGCGAGACGGTGAGCTGCGATTTCCAGCAGTGCCTTAGCAGGTGCTGCGCGTGGGCGGCGAGACAGATCGTTTCACGACGCCAATCACTCAGGCCGTAAAGCGCTCCGATGCCCAACCGCCGAAAGCCGGCCTCGTGAGCGCGCTCCGGGGTCTCGAGTCGCCAGTTGAACTTTCGCTTGGGGCCGGAGGTGTGCATCTCGGCGTAGACTTCGCGGTTGTAGGTTTCCTGATAAACGATCAATCCTTCGGCCCCTGCTTGGACAAGCGGGCGGTATTCCCCGGTCTCCATTGGGCCGACCTCAAGCGAGATGGACGGGACGGTTTCGCGCAGCGCCGCAACGCAGTCGGTCATGTAGCTGCTGGAAATGAATTTCGGATGTTCCCCGGCAACGAGGAGGATATTCCGAAAGCCCTGATCGGCCAGCGCCCTGGCCTCACGCACAACTTCGTCGATCGAGAGCGTGACCCGCAAGATACGGTTGTCCCGCGAGAAGCCGCAGTAGGTGCAGTTGTTGATACACTCGTTGCTCAGGTAAAGCGGAGCGAACAGGCGGATGACGCGGCCGAAGCGCTGCTGCGTGAGTCGGTTCGACCGCTTGGCCAAGCGCTCGAGTTGACCGGCGGCGGCGGGGGAGAGCAGGGTGGCGAGGTTGGCCAAGTCCAGGTCGCGCCTGGCCAGAGCGGCGGCCACCTCCATCTCGGAGGCCTCCTGCGCCGTGCGACAAAGGGCATCGATGGGCAAATGGTCGAACTGTTCGACGAAACTCACGGAGCCAAATTAGCGAAGACTCCGCGCTTGGCCAAGCGTGGTTGTTTTTTCGGTGTGAACCGAATACCGTTCGCGCCCTTGAGCGTCAGGCCAGCGCACATGTTTGGATTCGGGAAAAAAAGATCAAGCGAAGGAGGCGAGGAGCATCGTTACTACCTGCTCCCCGGCATGGGGCGCTCCAATCGTCGTCGGCACAAGCTGGTTTTCCTGTGGAGCATCCTCGCCGGCGTGGCCGGCTCGGGCCTGATCGGGCTGATAATTTGGTTGATCAACCGCTGATCAATCGAACAGGAACCAAGATTTCAAGGATTCACCAAAATTAATCTGTGAGAATCTGTGAAATCTGTGTCTGAAAATTACCCTCCGTTTTTCAGCACTGCCAATTCCTTCCGCAACAAGTCCGCCATCGGGGCGACGGTGTCCGGGCTGAGGTCGAACCGAATATTGCAGCGCTCGAACAATTCCGGCAGCGGCCTCGAGCCACCCAGCGCGAGAGCGGCCTTGTAGTCGCCCAGTGCCCTGGCTCGATCCGCCTTGCTGTTGGCCCAGACCTGCAGTGCACCGAGCTGTGCGATGCCATATTCAACGTAGTAAAACGGGTGCAAAAAAATGTGCAGTTGCTTGTGCCAAAACTTGGCCTTGGCCTGCTCGTGGCCGGCCCAGTCGACGTTGCCGCCGAACCGGTTCATCAGGTCGCTCCACGCCGTGTCCCGATCGGCAACGGAGTGACCGGGGTTGAGGTAAAGCCAGTGCTGAAAGGCGTCGACTGTGGCGATCCAAGGAAACACAAAAACGATCCCCTCAAGGTGGGCGATTCGTGCGCGGCGCACAGCTTCCTCGTCGTAAAACTCCTCGAGAAATTCGCCACCAAGCAGCTCCATCGCCATTGAGGCCACCTCGCAAAACTCGATCGGCGCGTGGCGGTACGAGTGCAGTGGCTCATTCTGACTCGCCATCGCGTGAAAGGCGTGGCCGGCCTCATGCAGCAGAGTCTCGACATCACGCTGTACGCCGACTGAGTTCATGAAAATAAACGGCAACCGTGCCTCGTCGAGCGAGCACTGGTAGCCGCCCGGCGCCTTGCCCTTGCGGTTGGCGAGGTCCAGCAGGTCGAGGTCCTGCATCGTCCGAAACCAGCCGGCAAGCTCGTCGTCGACCTGATTGAAAATTGACTGCGAACGACTGACGAGGTCGGCCACTTCCTCGAATGGCTTGAGCGGCTGGCGGCCCTGTGGGTCGGTGGCGGTGTCCCACGGTTTGACGGAGTCGATGCCCAGCGCGGCGCGGCGCTCGTCGTGCAATTCACGGAACAGCGGCACCATCTCCTGTTCGATGGCGTCCTGAAATGCGATGCAGTCCGCCGGTGAATAATCGAACCGCCCACGGCGTTGGTGCGCGTAGTCGCGGTAATTGCTGAAGCCGGCGTAGTCGCTCATCTGGTTTCGCAAACCGGCGAGTTCGTCGAGTTGACCGTCGATTGTCTCGGCCTCCTCGAGTCGGCGGTTGGCCACCAGTTCCCATGCCTCCCTGCGTCGGTCGCGGTCGGTCTCCTCAAGGTATCGGGCCATCTGCACGAGCGTGCGTTCCTCCCCGTCGAACTGCACCGTCAGGCCGCCGATGACTTTTTGGTACTGCTGCCCCAGCTTGGTGGTCTCGGTTTCCAGCGCGACGTTCTCGCTTCGGAACAATTCGACCTCGAGTGCGGTGTCGCGGGTGAACACCTCGTAGCGCCGAGCATTGAGCCCGGCGCGGTGCGGGTGCTCAGTCAGCGCCTTGGCCAGTCGGAAATTACGCTGTTTTTCCTCAGGTTCGATTTTCTCGACGAACTCAAGGTAGGCCGTTTCAGCGGCCTTGTCCTCGGTTTGGCAGGTCATCGCGATGTATCGCTTGGAGCCTTCCTCGGCGAGTGCGGCGGAGAGTTCCTGCCAATTCAGGATGGCCTGCTCGAGTTGGGCGGCATCGGAGGCGTCAGTCAGTTGCTGCTCGAGTTGGTCGAACAACGGCTCCAGCGAGGGCCACTCGCCGGGGTTTAGCTCGGTCGGGACAAACTGGCGCGGGGTATGGATGGAGATTTTTTCAAACATCGATCGTCTCGCTGACGATGCGGGAAACCGGTCAAAAATCCCAGCCAGATTACTTGGCTTTGGCCAGGCGCGACATCGGGCTGCCCGGGAAAGTCAGATGACGAATCTCCGCCATGGGCAGCAACACGCGAAAACTGCCCTGCGTGTACGGGCCGACGGTGTAGGGGTAGTAGTGAAATTCGAGCCCCTTTTTGGAAAACGTGAACGCGCCTACAAGCAATTCCTTCCGGGTGACGTCCTTGAGCCAGAGTGCCTTTTGAGCCTTCAACTCATGCCGGATGAGTTGCTCGACCCGCTCCTGCCGCAGGTACATCGGCTTGAAAATTTGACCGAGCCGAACCGGTTCGACCCTGCCGTTTCGGATCCAGAAATTTGCGTTGAAAAACGTCGTGTTGTCGTGCGCTCAGCCGGTGTACTCGTAGCGTTTTCCGCGGATGCTGACGACCCAGCGCGAGAGGTGCGCAGTCTTAAGTGTCCTCAATAACCCAGTCGTAAAAACTAGCACCGAGGAGAGTCGGGTCGCTCGAGGCCTCGTTTTCTGCATCCGCCGCCTCCCGGAAAATTATTGTGAAGTCCGGCTTGTGGTGGCCGGCGAAACGGTTCTCGATCGCCTTGTTGAGCTGCGGATAGGAGGTCGAGGCCCTGGCGCGCAGCGGGCCGTCCGCCTGCATGGGGAATTCCTCGACCTGCTCCGGCTTTGTTGGTGCCTGAACCGTCTCCGGTGCGTCTGGCTAGTGCAGGCAACCGGCGAGCAATAACGCGCTTGGCCAAGCGCGTTATTTCACGAACTTCATGTGTCTGTTTCGCGCAGCACAAACAGCAGTGTGCCCTGTCGGTCGGAGGTGACGTTGCAAAGGTGAACATCGTAACGGACGGAAAGTTCCTCCGTGAGAAATTTGCGGATGGCGATGCCGTGGTACTCGACGAAAATATTGTGGATACCCACGTCCGGTGATTCGGTCAGCACCTCCTGCAGAATCTCCGCCTCTGCCGTCTCGGCATCGACCTTGAGGATGTGCACCTCCGTGAGACCAAGCCGGGCCAGTTCACTGCTGAGAGTCCGGGTGGTGATCTCCTCACCGGGCAGGTCGCTTGGCCAGTTGTCGCCGGGCCGAAGCGTGGCCGCTCCGGAGTGTGCATTGGGAGCGTGGTGCAGCCGAAATGTGCCCGCCTTGTCCCAAATGCCGCACTGGTACGTCTCGATCCCATCGATCCCCACCACGTTTTTGTTCAGCAACTCAAAGGTGGAAGCCGAAGGCTCGTAGCAAATGATCCGTGCGCCGGGATGGTGTTTTTTGAAAAAAACCGCCGCCGCGCCGCAGTTGCTCCCGACGTCGATGATGACCGGCGCATCGCTCCCGACCCGAGTGGCTGCCAGCGGATAATCCTCCCCGCCGAGCACGGAGAGGATCATTTCCGCCTCCTCCGCGGGATGAGAGAACGGGAGTTCACGGTTACCGAATGGGAATTGGATCGTTTCGAGAGTCATCCTTGACGGCGCATGGACGGATTAAATGGGCACTACCCGGGGCACGCCAGAAAAAAGGCAAATTTGTTAAATCATTATTTCGTTGAACAGCCGAGATGGTTGTGACCCCACTTGCGGAAATGAAAAGTTCGTCTACTTTCCGATTTATTTTTATGGCCACGGTTTGCGCTGCATTCGTCAATCTGCCGGCAGCAGATGAAAAGCGGGCCCAGCCGTTCGTGAGCTACGAAGAGCCGGTGGCTTCCTATTTGAAACGCATCCAAAAGGGAAAACAGCAGCATGCGTTTCACCCGGCGGTGGACGTCGCGGCGTGGCAGAAATCGGCTCGAGCCGCGTTGGTAAAGTTGATCGGCCTCGAGCAAATGCGTGATGATCTGGCCGGGTTTGAAGTCAAGGTTTCGCAGGGCAAACACAACACGGTGGACGGAGTGTTCACGCGCCGGTTGTGCACGATCGAAACCGAGCCGGGGATACGGGTGCCATTTTACTACCTCACCCCGGTCGGGGGGAAGGGACGCGCCCCGCTTTTTATCGCGCCCCATGGTCACGACAAAATTGGGCTGCACTCCTACGCGGGGGCGTTCCGGAACGAAAAGCACCGCGAGGAAATCTTGGCGCGGGAGGGTCACATCGCTGAGCAGGCGGTGCGGCGTGGGTTCGTGGCGATCGCCCCCGCCACCCGTGGGTTGGCAAATGAAGTGCTCGTGCCCGACCCCAAGGGACGCCACGGCAACCGCCCGTGCCGAGCCCAGCTCGTCCACTGTTTGTTGTCTGGGCGCACCCCGATTGCGGAACGTGTCTGGGACATGCAGCGCATTTTCGACTGGGCGGTGAAACAGCCGGAGGTGGATCCGAAAAAAATCGTCATGACCGGCAACTCCGGGGGAGGCGTACTCACGGCCTACACGGCGGCGATCGACAGACGGGTTACCGTGGCGATACCGAGCTGTTCGTTCACCTCCGTGACGAGCGTCGAGGGGTATGTTTTTCACTGCGACTGCTGCCTCGTTCCGGGATTGCGCAACTGGGGTGACTGGAAGGAATTGGCCGGCCTCATTGCGCCGAGGCGGCTCCTGCTGGTTCACGGGGAAAAGGACGGCCTGCACCACCGCCCAACGGTCGATGCGCTTGGCCGGGAGGTGAAGACGATCTTCGGCTACTCAGGCTCGGCCGACCACACGGAACTCAAGTGGGGCACCGGCGGCCACCGGTTTTACCCGGAATACATGTGGCCGTTCATCGCCCAAGCATTCGAGCCGGGCCCCCGATAAACCAAGCGCAAGGTAGGGACTGCTGTCCCAGCCG
>DKGH01000004.1:0-12902 GCA_002453165.1 Verrucomicrobia bacterium UBA6775 | reverse complement strand
CCTCGGTTGGAGGGAGCACACGCCGCTGGCGTGTTGCGGCCGCCGGCTCGCCGCGTGCGCTCCCCGTGGATTTACCAGACCCGCAGAGCAACGCAGAGCTGGCATTCGAATTTCCTATTTTGAATTTGTTTAGGATTTCGAATTCAGGATTTCGAATTTAAAAACCAAGCGCTTGGCCAAGCGGCCTTGTTTTCGGGGGAGCGCTTGGGCTAACTTGGCCTGCCGGTTCGCCGGTTTTCATGGCATTACCACAAGTCAAACTCGATCAGGGCATCCACGTTATGCACTTGTTTTACTCGGTCGACCGCCAGCTTTGGGAGTCGCTCCCCGAGGGCGCTTCCGCTGAGGCACAGGCCAAGCTGCAGGCGCTCTGCGAGGCCAACGCCAACGCGAGTCATCCCTGCATCCGCACCTACGCCAACGTTGGCGGCAAGGCGGATTTGGCGTTTTTCATTCTCGGCGAGGAGCTTGGCGCGGTGGCGCAGTTTCACCGCGACATTGAGGCCTGCTTCCCGGGCGGCGCGCTGGTGCCGGTGTACAATTATCTCAGTGTGACGGAACTGAGCGAGTACATGCCGACGGAGGAGGATTCCAAGCGCCGGGTGATGGGCGAGTTCCGGCTTGAGCCAGGCACGCCTGAGTTCGACGCGAAGATGGAGGAACTGGCCGGGATGCGGAAGGACTACGAGCGCTATCGGCTGTACCCGGAGATGCCGGACTGGGAGGTCATGTGTTTTTACCCGATGCTCAAGCGTCGCGATGGGGCGGATAACTGGTACTCTCTCGATTTTGATGCCCGCAAGAAGCTGATGGCAGGCCATGCGCGGGTGGGGCGCACGTATGCCGATCGCATCAAGCAGCTCATCACCGGCTCGACCGGGTTGGACGACTGGGAGTGGGGCGTGACGCTGATGGCGCACCAGACGGATGCGGTGAAGGAAATCGTATACGAAATGCGTTTTGACGAGGTGAGCGCACGCTATGGCGGGTTTGGCGAGTTTTATATCAATCTCCGACTGCAACCGGCCGATCTTTGGGAGCACCTACGGCTGTGACGGATTGAATTTCCGCTTGGCCAAGCGCGTTTTTTACTCGGAGGCCGCTTGGCCAGGTTGTAACTTCCGCCCGACTCAAGGTGGATATTAGCGAGCAAAACCAGCCCGAAAGCCCTGCCGTGCCCGAGCAACCGGCGGCGGATGAATCGCTTGGCCAAGCGGAGTCGCAGCCGGTTCCGGAGGCTACCGCCGAGGAACCTGCACCGGTCGCCTGCCGGATCCCGGAGGTTGAGGCGCCAATCGAGCCGGAGCGGGCGGAGGAGCGTCGCGGGTTCATCAAGTTTCTTTGCGTCGCCATTGGCGGTCTCATCAGCGCACTCCCTTTCGGTGCCGGCATCTGGGCATACCTGAATCCACTCACCCGCGAGAAAAGCAGCTCTGGCGACGGGTTCATCAGGGTCACCACGCTTGACGCCATCCCGGCGGATGGCACCCCGGCCAAGTTTTCCGTTATCTCGGAAAAGGAGGACGCCTGGAACAAGTTTAAGAACATCAGCATCGGGGCGGTGTATCTGCGCAAGGAGGATGGCAAGGTGAAGGCGCTGCACACAGTCTGCCCGCACCTGGGTTGCTTCATCGATTATCGCGCGGGTGAAAATGATTTTTACTGCCCTTGCCACAACAGCAATTTCAAGTTGAACGGAGACATCCTCTCCGGGGTGAGTCCCCGCGCGATGGATCCGCTAGAGATTGAGGTGCGCAACACCTCGGAGGTCTGGGTGAAATTCCAAAACTTCCAACCCGGCCACGACCATCCGGTCCCCGTGATATGAAGGCGTTCTTTGATTGGATCGATCATCGGACCGGCATTCGCAGCCTGACGAAGGAGGCTTTGTTCGAGAACATCCCGGGCGGCTCGCGCTGGCGTTACGTCTGGGGCAGCACGCTGACGTTTGCGTTGTTTGTGCAGTTCGTCACCGGGGCGTTCCTGTGGATGGGTTACAGTGCCAGCTCCGGTGATGCGTGGGAGTCGGTGAACTACATTCAAAACGAGATGACCGGCGGTTGGCTGCTGCGCGGCATACACCACTGGATGGCGCAGGCGATGCCAATCCTGTTGCTGTTGCACCTGATGCAGGTGTTGGTGGACGGTGCGTACAAGGCACCGCGTGAGGTGAACTTTTGGTTCGGTGTCATCCTGCTGATGCTCGTGCTGGCTTTGTCGTTGACCGGCTATCTTTTGCCGTGGGACCAGAAGGGGTACTGGGCGACCAAGGTGGCGACGAACCTTGTGAACATCGTGCCGTTTGTAGGGCCGGAATTGCAGAAACTCGTGGTGGGTGGTACCGACTACGGACACCATACGTTGACCCGGTTTTTCGCGCTGCACGCTGGTGTGTTGCCGGCGTTGATTGTGCTGCTGGTCATCGGGCATATTTACCTGTTCCGCCGCCACGGCATCACGCCGGCGGAGCCGAAAAAGAAGAAGGATGCCTACTTTTGGCCAGATCAGGTTTTCAAGGATGCAGTGGCCTGTCTTGCTGTGATGGCCACGGTCATGTTTTTCGTGATTTGGTATCACGGCGCGCATTTGGCCTCGCCTGCCGATCCATCCGAGCCTTTTTCCGCCGCTCGGCCTGATTGGTATTTCCTGTACCTGTTCCAGTTCCTCAAGCTGGATGCCTTCGCGGGGGACAAGGAGGTCTGGGGCGCGATCTACATCCCCGGCATGTTCGTCGGCCTGATTTGTTTGATGCCTTTCATCGGTAAATGGAAAGTGGGGCATGTTTTCAATGTGGGAATCATGTTCGCTTTTCTCGGAGGGGCTGGCGCTTTGACTTATCTGGCCAAGCACGAGGATGTGGCCGGGGGGAACAGCTCGACCTATCTCAAGGCCCTGCTCGACAACCATCGCGATGCCGAGCGGGCGATCGAGTTGGCCAAGCACGAGGGAATCGAATCCACCGCGCTGCACCTGCTCAAGACCGATCCCAAGACGCAGGGCGCCAAGCTGTTCGCCCAGCACTGTGCGAGCTGTCACCGGTACGGAGGGCACGATGGCCTGGCACATGAGCTTGCAGCGGCAGAAAACCTCGCGGACTTGAAGGCCCGCACCTCGGCGTGGGAACGCTTCGCCTCATCGGAGGCGGTACACCCGGAATGGCTGGCCCGGAAGGAAAACTCGACCAACGAGTGGGCTACCGTCGAGGCGATCCTCAATGCAAACGAGGAGGCTAAATACGAGATTCTCGCCGCCAACAAAATCAAGGATGCCGCGAGTGCGCCGGACCTGAAGGGCTTTGCCTCACGCGAATGGATTCGCGAGTTGCTCACGCCGGACATGTACATCAGCCACAAGTTTTTCGGTGGCTCCGCTCACAAGGACGGCGACATGTACCGCCGCTTCCTGAAGCGCAAAGTCACCAAGTACGACGAGGAGGAAAAAGAGATGCTCGATCTGGTCGTACTCGCGCTCTCCGCCGAAGCGAAGCTCCCGTCACAGGCCGAGAAGGACAAGGCCGACGCCGAGAAAATCAAGCGAGGCATCGATCACCTGATCGACGATATCGCCTGCATCGACTGCCACGCGTTTCAGGAGCCCGACCCCGATGTCGATGGCCCGGACCTCACCGGCTACGGCTCGCGCCAGTGGATCATCGACTTCGTGAAAAACCCTGAACACGAGAAATTCTACCCCGAGAACAACGACCGCATGCCGGCCTTCGGAGAGAAGGAAATCCTGACAGATGACGAGATCGGGCTGATCGCCGACTGGATTCGCGGGGACTATTTCATCAAACCGAAGGAAACGGCCGCAGCCGACTGATCCATCCCAACCCTTCGCACGGCCGTGGATACTGCGAAAGCCATCCGGCACTTAAAAAAAGTCGACCCCGATTTGGCTGAAGTCATTCGTCGTGTCGGCCCGTGTGATCTCAAGCCGGACATGAGGCGCACCATTTACGCCTCGCTCGTGCGGTCGATCGTCTATCAGCAACTGACCGGTAAGGTCGCCGGCATCATCTTTGGCCGGTTACTCGACCTGTTTCCCGGTAAAAAATTTCCGACGCCGGAGAGCATTCTCGCGTTGCCGATCGACACGCTGTCCGGCGTCGGTTTGTCCAACCAAAAGACGCAGTACATTCGCAACATTGCGCAGGCAGCCATCGACGGTGTCGTCCCGGACTCCCGCAAGGCAAACCGAATGAGCGACGATGAACTGGTTGACCAGTTGACCTCCATCAAGGGCGTCGGACGCTGGACGGTGGAGATGCTGCTCATCTTCCGGCTTGGCCGGCCGGACGTCCTGCCGGCGACCGACTACGGCGTGCAAAAAGGCTTCGCCTTGGCCAAGCGCCTGGCCGACCACCCCAAGCCGAAGGAACTCCTCGCCGCCGGCGAATGCTGGGCACCACACCGCACCGTCGCCGCGTGGTACCTCTGGCGAACCGCCGACACCGCCAACTAGAATGGAGGGGCGAGCCTGCGAGTCCGCTTGGTTAGTTTTCGTCCCGGCGGATTTGTTTCCACGTTTGGCGGATGGTGGGGATGAGCAGGGCAGCAGAGAGGATAATCATTCCGGCGCTGATGTAGCTGAGGCTGCCGATGGTCAGGCCGGAGGCCAGCACGCCGAAGCCGATCAGCGGCGCCAACACCCCGCGTACTCCCGTAAAAAACGTATGCACCGACATGTAGTCGGCCACCCGGTTGGCCGGGGCGAGTTTGGTCACCCACATGCCCCAGGCGATGTCGCCGCCGGCATGGGCGATGCCAAAGAAGATCTGCCCGACGATCATTTCCGTGAGGCTTTCACTGCTGAAAAAGACGAGGATGCCAACGGCAAAAAACAGGTTTAGCACCGAGCGTAGCAGGAAGAAATTGATGCGGTCGAATAGCCAACCCCAAAGCGGGTTGAGCAGCAGCCGGAACACGTTCGGGATGACCAGCGTGAGGATCGCAATGGTGAGGTCGGTTTTTTGCAGGCCATAGACCGGGTTGGTGAGGTACTCGACGCGGATGGGGATCATCATCAGATTGCCAAATCCCATCAGCATCCAGCAGATGAGAGCGTGCCGGAACAGTTTGTCGGTTTTTGCGAAGCGCAGGGTGCGGAACGGATGGCTGCCCACATCGCTCTCCAGCGGTCGGGAGGGGAAGTGTTTCAGGAACCACCACGACGCCAAGAATGCGCCGCCGAAAATCACAAGCAGCCAGCGGTAATGCCCGAGTCCCTCCTGCGCATCGGCCCCGCTGCGGGTCAACACGTAGCCGGCGATAAAGCTGAACACCCCGGCCCCGATCACGCGGAACCAGACCGTGCGCGAAAAGTAGTGGCCCCGTTTGTCTGCCGGGTAGTTGTCACGGTAAATCTGCGTGAGCAGCGGGATCGCCCCGGTGGAGCAGGACATCGCCACGATACTGCCGACAAGAAACAACGGCAGTGACTCGACGGTGGCCATCAGGAAAAATAACGCCGCCCCAATCAGTGACATCCGCCCGGCAGCCACCGCGGCCGGCAGCTTCAGGGTTTGCACGAGCGACACCACCACCGGCGTGAGCAACAGGCCCATGCTGGCGGCGGTCGAGACCAGTGCCTTGGCGATCGGCCCCGGGTCGCCGAAGCCCTTGACCACGGTGAGAAGGAGAAACGTGGTGCCTGCGGTTTCGAGGATGCCGTTGCAGACGGCCCGGCGCTGCTCGAACTTGAAGGTGACCTTGGTCCGTTCGGCGAGATCCATCCGGGGCGGGAATTATCCAGAGAACCGACCGGTTGGCGATTCCTAAAACCCCGCCTCGCAACGGTTCATCAAACCGGTTACAACCACCGGCGTGTCGGGAGTGGTAGCCATCGTCGGCCGACCCAATGTCGGGAAATCGGCCCTTTTTAATCGAATCGCGCGCAGGCGGATTGCGATCGTGCATGATCGCCCCGGTGTCACTCGCGACCGGCTCAGTGCGGAGGTCGAGTGGCAGGGGCGGCCGTTCATGCTTGTCGATACCGGTGGCATTGGCCTGCTGAAGGGCGAGCAGGGGGGGGACGATTTTGCACAGGAAATCGTGACGCAGGTGCAGGTGGCGCTCGATGACGTGGACGTGATCCTGTTCGTCGTCAGCGTGCATGAGGGCATTGTGCCGATGGATCTCGAGGTGGCCGGGATGCTGCGCGAGGCCGGCAAGCCGGTTTTGTTGATCATCAACAAGGTGGACACCGTCGGGCACGACAAGGGGGTTGACGAGTTTTCCGAGCTTGGTTTCGAGCACATGTTCCCGGTAAGTGCACTGCACGATCGCGGTGTCGACACGCCGCTTGGCCAAGCGGTAGGCCTGTTGCCTGAGCCCTTGGCCAAGCCGGTTGAGTCCGCCGACGAGGAAGACCAAGCGGAAGCCGAGCCGCCGATGAACATCGCCATCGTCGGTCGACCCAACGTGGGCAAGTCGTCGATTATCAACGCGCTCACAGAGTCGCAGCGGGTAATCGTCAGTGAAATCTCCGGAACCACGCGCGATGCGATCGATGTGCCGTTCGAGGTCGAGACCGATGGCGTCCGGCAGCAGTACAACCTGATCGACACGGCAGGCATCCGGAAGCGCCGGCGCATAAAGGACTCGGTGGAATTTTTCAGCGTCAACCGCTCCGACAAGGCGATCGAACGCTGCGACCTCGCGGTAATGGTGCTCGATGCCGCCGAGGGTGTCACCGAGCAGGACAAGAAAATCTGCGACAAGATCACCGATGCCGGCTGCGCCTGCGTCGTGGTGGTGAACAAGTGGGACATCTACCAGTTCGCCGCCGAGAAGGCACGGAAGGATGCGGCGAAAAAAGCGAGGGAGCAGGGTGCAAGAAAGTTCAGCCGCAAAAAGCAGGAGGAGATGATGTTCGAGGAGTTCGGCCAGTGGGTGCAGTCGAACATGTTCTTCCTCGACTACGCGCCGGTGATTTTTACTTCCGCGCTGGATGGGTTTCAACTGGACCGTCTGCTCGAGGCGATTCGATACGTGTCCGGCCAGTTGAACCAGACGCTCCCGACGAGCCTGCTCAACCGCGCGTTGCAGGAGGCCATCGAGCGCAATCCCGCGCCCAGCTCAAAGGGGCACCGGTTCAAGCTCTACTACGCTACGCAGGTGGGGACTCGGCCGCCGACTTTTTTGCTGTTTGTCAACCGAAAGGAACTATTCAGCGACAATTACTCTCGCTACCTCACCGGCGTGCTGCGCAAGGCGTTCGGCTTCGAGGGGTGCAACATTCGGCTGGTGGCCAAGCCGCGCCCGAAGAGTATCGACCCCATCCGCCGCACGTCGGTCAAAAAGAAAACCGGCAAGAAGGCATCACTCCGTGAGCAGTCCCGCCTGAAGGGAATCAAGGCGAAGAAAAAAGCGGCCAAGCGTGACGACGCCAGACAGGCCAAGCGTAAGACTCAGCGGAAAAAGCCGGGAACAAAAGCCAAGGGCCGCAGCCGCTCAACGCCCGGCAAGCCGCGATAATTCCGCGCGAACCTGCTCGACCACGCTCACCCAATCGCCGGCTGTGGGCTGTCGGAAAAGCCGGCTGTTCGGATACCAAGGCGAGTCGTCGCGTTGCAGCATCCAGCGCCAGTCGGGCGAGTGCGACAGCATCACCCACGTCCGTTGGCCAAGCGCCCCGGCCAGATGCGCCATCGCCGTGTCGATCGTCACGACCAAATCCATCGCATTGACCAGCTGTGCCGTTGATTCAAAGTCGGTGATCTGCGACCCCATCCTTGTGACGTTCGGCGTGGCCGTGATGATTTCGGCAGCCTCAACCGGTTCCTCCTTTTGAAGGCTGAACCACTCAACGATCCCTTCTGTTTGCTGAAACAGTTCCGGGAGCATTGCGCTTGGCAGTGAACGGTTGTTGAGCACCGAACGTTCTCTTCCTGACCAAACCAGCCCGACCTTCAGTCGTCCTTCCGAGCAAATACCCTCCGCTGCGGGAGCAGTGAGATAACGACCGTCGCTGCCGTTGAGAATGTTCTCCGGTGTAATCCCAAACACCAGTGGTGCGGACATCATTGGCAATTTGAAATCCACTGCGGGAATCGCTTCTCCCTGCTCGACGACCTGTTCGACGTTTGGAATCGATTCCAGAAGTGATTTCAAACCGGGCTGGCACTCGATGATCACGGTTGCCCCGGCGCTCGAGAGCAACGGGGTAAATCGACAAAACTGGAGCGTGTCACCGTAGCCTTGTTCAGCGAAAAACAGCAGTCGCTTACCAGACAGCGGTTCGCCGTTCCAAGCCTGAACATGGGGATGCCTTGGGGAAAATACCGGATTGTCCGTGCCCCAGCGCGCCTCGTAATGCTGCCAGCCAGACTGCCAGCGACCGGCCATCAATTCGGAGAAGGCGATGTTAAATTGTCGATCCGGGTAATCGGGATTGTGCGCGACAATCTCCTCGTAGGCGGCGATGGCATCGAGCGTCCGGTTTTGTGCCTGCAACGCCACGCCAAGGTTGAGCAGTGCCTCGGCGTGGGTGGGATGCACTTCAAGCACCGAGCGGCAGGCCGCCTCCGCGGCGGGAGGATGGTTTTGTTCGAGGTGAAATTTGGCCAGATTGACACCGGCCATCGGATGCCCGATCTGTTTTTGCAAAATCAGTTCGAAGCACTCACGGGTGAGTTCGGGCTGGCCAAGTTCCTTCAGCGTCAGCCCCAGATTAACGAGGGCATCGACGTAGTGGAAATTGAGATCGACTGCCCGTTTGTACGACTGGGCCGCCGCGAGGTGGTCGCCCTCGTCCTGTGCCACTTGGCCAAGGTTGAAATGCGCCGCCGCCAGTTGCGGGTCGAGCGTTGTAGCTGCACTAAACGACGAGCGGGCGGCCGGCGCTTGGCCAAGCGCATAATGAGCGTTGCCGAGGTTGAAGTGATAATCGGCACAGGCCGGATTCAATTCGATGGCGCGTTGGTAGGACACGATCGCCTGCTCCGCTTGGCCAAGCCCGGCGAAGTGCAGCGCCAATTCGTGATGATTCTCCGGGTCAGCCGGCTGAAGTTCGAGTGCGAGTTGCAGTTTTTCTTGGGCAGCTTCCGCTTGGCCAAGCCCGCCCAGCGTGTTACTGAGCAGGCGCAGGATGAGCGGGTTCTTCGGATTGGTTTCGTGTGCCAGTTGGTATTGTTCTGCGGCGCGCTGCGCTTGGCTTTGGATTAGTGCCGCCTCGGCTTGTTTGAGGTGGTGTGCCGCCGTCGGTGTGGGGAGCAATCGCAGTGCCTCTTTGACGGTTGAGAGTACCGTGACCCAGTCGCCGGGTTTGGGTTGGCGAAACAATCGCATGGAGGGATACCACGGGCAGTCGTCCCGGTGTTCCAGCCAACGCCACTCCGAACCGAAAGGCAGCAACAACCAGGTTGGTTTACCCAGCGTGCCGGCCAGGTGCGCCACCGCAGTATCGATGGTGATGACCAGATCGAGTTGTCGGATGAACTGTGCCGTTGCTCGAAAATCCGTCAGTGATTCGTTTAACCAGATGAGGTCACGCATGAACGCAGTTTCGCTGTCGACCTGTTCAAGCTGTAGCGAGTAAAATTGAGCTGAGCCGGGCCGAGTGAGTTCCGGCAGGAATGCGGCCGGGAATTCACGAGGCTCGGGCGTTTCGTGCCTGCGGGAACCACGCCAAGCGAGCCCGATTTTCAGTTTGGATTGGTCCGCGCCCGGCATTGATGGTAGCGCTGAACCCAAATTGAGGCCGGCCGGTTCCGGGATCGTCTCCAATGTGGTGCCAAAGATTCGCGGCAGGCTGAGCAGGGCACATTGCAGATCGTGCTGTGGTGGGTGCTCTCCTCTTTTGATCACTTCGATTCCCTCAATGGAATTCAACAGAGAGCCCATCTCGGGGGGGCACTCAAACAGCACCCGGCCGCCATCACGGTCAATCAATCGCAGGAAGCGGCAGAACTGAATTGTGTCGCCAAAGCCTTGTTCGGCCCAGACGAGCAGGGTTTTGCCGGCCAAAGACTCGCCCTGCCACTTCGGTTGCTGCATGCGGGATTGAAACACTTCGTAATGGGGCAGATTGGTGCGGTGCTCGTATCCTACCCATCCGTTTTGAAAATCTCCCGTTTTGAGGAGGGCAAGGGATCGATTGAAAATAACCTGACTTGAGTTCGGGGCGAGTTCTTGAGCGGCGGAGTGCGTCTCGATAGCCTGCTCAGTTTTGCCGAGCGCCAGAAGCACGTTACCCAAGTTTGAGATGGACTCCACGTGCTCCGAATCGTGTGTCAGGATTTTTTCAAAAAGCAGTCTGGCCTTTTGCAGTCGCCCGTTTTTCTTTGTTTCAAGAGCGTATTTTTCCAAAGAGAATACGTCGACGGGAAGGGTTGTTATTTCCAACGATTCGACAACGTTTTGAATGACAGTCTTCCAATCGCCCGGCTTGGGTTGTCGGAAAAGTTTCATCGTTGGATACCACGGGCTGTGATCGCAGTTGGTCATCCAGCGCCACTCGCCAGCCAACGGCAGCAGCAGCCAGACCGGCTTGCCGAGCGCTCCGGCCAGATGCGCCATGGCTGTGTCGACGCTGATCACCAAATCGAGTTGATTAATGATGGCCGCAGTGGCGGCGAGGTCTCTGCAATGTGCAGTCGCATCAATCGCGTTGGGCGACTTGGCGATGGCTGCATTTACCTTGTCGCTGGCGTTGAGTTGCAGACTGACAAAGTGGGCGAAATCCGTTTCAAGTAACGGCTTGCAGTCGGTCCATTCCATCGAGCGAAACGCATCATTTCGGTGCTGCGGATTGCCGGCCCAGACCAGACCAACGTTTAGTTTTTGACTCGAGAGCTGAGTGTCAATCGGACTGGCTTGGCTAGACGGTCTGAGGTACGGGACGCCTTTCGGAATGTTTTCAAGAGTCGCGCCAAGCGCTTTCGGGAGGCTAAGCAGGGCGATTTGAAAATCGAACGAGGGAGGTGTTCTATCGGCCGTGATGATCGTCAGTGATTCGACTCGAACAGTCCGGAACAAGTCTGCCGCCTCGGGAGGGCACTCGAGGATAATCGAATCAACACGCTCGGCGGCATGAGCCAGAAAGCGGACGAACTGGATGGAATCGCCTAGCCCCTGTTCGCAGTAGACGAGCAGTGTTTTGTCGGGAGTCGATTCGCCGTTCCACTCCGGTTTGCCCTGATGACGGCGCTTGTTTTGTTGTGCGGTCTGCCAGCGCCACTCGTAGTTTTTCCAGCCGGCCTCAAGGTTGCCAGTTTGTAACTGCAACATTCCCAGCCCGTGATGGGCGTCCGGCAGCATGGCGTTCAGTTGGATGGCCTGCTGGTAATGGTACTGCGCTTGGTTGAGTTTACCGGCATCGACCAGTGCGCCGGCTAGGTTAGTGTGATAGGCGGTGTTTTCCCGGTCGGTTTCCAGCGCCAACCGAAAGCAGGCCTCGGCCTTTTCGATCTGTTGTGTGGCCTTGAAAATCGCGCCAAGGGCGTTGTGCGTTTCGCCATCGACCGGATCGTGCTGTGCGGCCTTGAGCGCGTGTTGGAGTGCCTCGGTGTGGCGGTTTTGCCAGAGCAGAATCGAGGAGAGATTCCGATGCCCGGTTGCCATCGTTGGATCGAGGCGGAGTGCACTGCGGTAGGCTGCCTCCGCTTCGGGCAACCGATTGGTTCGCTGGAGAATATTGCCAAGGTTCAGGTGTGCCTCGGGTAAATGGGTTGCTGCAGCGATGGCTTGCCGGAAACAGGCCTCCGCTTGGCCAAGCGCTTGGTTTTGTCCGTGGAGCAGGCCAAGGTTGATTTGGGCTTGGGCGTGGCACGAATCAAGCTGCACAGCCTGCTCGTAATGGTGTTGCGCCTGGGCGGCGTCACCGGATTCCTCGTGAAACAAACCAAGCGCAAACTGCAAATCCGGTTTGTTTGGTGCCAATTTGCTGGCTTTTTGAAGGCACAAATCGGCCGTCTCCAGCGTGCCCTCGGTGATCAAGTCGAGAGCCTGGAGGATCAGCGATCTGGCTTGGTCGGAGGCAGTTTTCGAACTCAAGCGGGGAGAATCTGGGCAAATCGTGTTGGCCAAGGCCATGAATCAAAGCAACAAACAAGCCAAGCACGGCAAAATTAAACGAATCCAAATTGGTGAATAATAGCCTGAATTCGAGCAGCCACTTGAACAATTGGCTGGGCCTGGATTGGCAATTGTCGCTTTCCTCCGGGTGGGGGATTGCCGGCTTGAACATGTCCCATGAGATGGAGGTGGACGGCCGGTTTCGGGCGGTCCCCCTTTATCCCAGTGCACAATTGGATCATGCCTCGGAAAAATTCACCTCGCTCGTCGATAAACTGAAGCGGCGGGAAGAGGAAGTGGCCAAGGTGGTGGGCAGCGGGGAAGGCGGCTTGGTTTGCGGTTTTCCGGTGATCCATTCGCTGGGCAATTCGCTGCATGACGAGAAAATTCACAACCCGGTCATGCCGCTGTGCCGGGGGAGTCGCGAGTTCGCCATAGTCTTTTTTGAAAACAACACACTGAACGATTTCACCACCCGTAATGCGAACCAGTTTGAGATACTTTTTGGTGGTTCGACATGGAACATGCGCGTGCTCCGGGAACATGGTCTGACCAACGTGGATACATTCATTCAAGGGGTGGACTTGAATTTATTCCGACCGGTTCCACGCGGCAGAGGCGAGCGATTCATCGTCTACTCTGGAGGAAAGTTGGAGCACCGAAAGGGGCAGGACATTGTGGTAGCCGCATTTCGTGAATTTGTGAAGACCCACCCGGACGCCGTGTTGGCAACGACCTGGCATAATCAATGGCCGGAGTCGATGCAGGGAATTACGCTTGGCGGCCATGTGGCGAATGTTCCGCAGATTGATGATCAAGGGAATTGCGACATCGCGAGATGGATAGCTGAAAACGGTGTGTCGGAAAAAAACATCCACGACTACG
>DKGH01000129.1 GCA_002453165.1 Verrucomicrobia bacterium UBA6775 | reverse complement strand
TGTATGTTAATTTTTAATTGGTTGCGGGGGACGGATTTGAACCGCCGACCTTCAGGTTATGAGCCTGACGAGCTACCGGGCTGCTCCATCCCGCGATCAGCAGGCCAAGAAGCCTATCACAGGATGGCGTTTGATCAAGTTGTTTTTTGAGGTCGCCGGATTTCCGCTTGGCCGAGCGCTTATTTGGGGCGTTCCCAAAATGGTTTCACCATCCGGCTGTTGAGTTTGTTCCAATCTGCCAACAGTTCTTCGCGCTTGGCCAAATTCTGTGTCGCCAGGTCGTTCGTCTCGCTGATGTCGTTGGCCAGATTGTAGAGCTGCCACTCGGTGCCTTGCCCTCGCCTTGGGTTTCTCAATATCTTCCAGTCGCCATTGCGCAATGCGGCCCGTTTGTCCTGCCGCCAAAAAAGTGTGTCGTGAGGGACATCTTTCTTTTCGCCGCTGAGGTGCGGAATGAGGTTGGTCCCATCCAGTTTTCGTTTCCAGTTATTGGGAGCTCCACCGACCACTGCTGCTGCGGTGGCGAAGATGTCGAGCGAGATGACCGGCTGCCGGTAGACAGTGCCCTTGGCCAAGCGGCTTGGCCATTGCAGCATGAACGGTACTCGCAGGCCTCCCTCGTACATGCTGCCTTTCCCGTCGCGCAGCGGCTTGTTGCTGGAGGTCAGTTCGCGAGTTGGGCCGCCGTTGTCGCTCAGAAAAAAAACCAGCGTCTGTTCTTCAATTTTTTCATGGCGTAACTTGGCCAGTACGGCCCCCACGCTGTCGTCGAGATTGGCAAGCATCGCGGCAAAGATCCGGCGCTGTATGTCCTCAATGTGCGGGAACTTTTCCATGTACTTGTCCGCAGCCTGCAATGGACTGTGCACGGCGTTGTAGGCGACGTACAAAAAGAATGGATGCGTCTTGTTTCGATCGATGAAATCGACCGCCTCGCGGGTGAACGCATCGGTGAGGTAGTCGCTCTCGTTAACCGGCTGGCCTCCGCGCACGATCGGGTTGTTGGCATCGTAAGCCGGCTCAGTGTTGCCCATGTGGGTGGAGTAAATGACCCTGCCGTTAGCGGTTACAAATCGGCCTTTACCGCCACCGGGCAGTACCGCGCGCCTCAACCAAGTGGTGGTGCCGAGCCACGGGTATGGCACGAAGTAATGCCCCTCATGGGTGAACCCGAAAAACTCGTCGAACCCATGTCTGAACGGATGAAACTCAGCCTGTCCGCCAAGGTGCCATTTACCAATCAAGCCATTGACATAGCCGACATTTCGCAGCAGTTCGGCCAGCGTCTCCTCGTTGCGCGGCAGGCCGACTCCGGGTAATTCATTGTGGTGACCGATGGGGTTGAACTCGTAGCCGAATCGGTTTTGGTATCGACCCGTGAGCAGCCCCGCGCGTGACGTGCTACAGAACGGCCCGGTGACGTAGCCGTCGGTGAAGCGCACGCCGTTGGCCGCGATGGAATCGATGTGCGGAGTGGGAATCTCCGGGTTGCCCTGGCAGCCCAATTCGCCATAGCCAAGGTCGTCCGCAAGCAGGATGACTATGTTGGGTTTGCGGGCATGCGCTTGGCCAAGCGCGGCGAGGCAAAGCAGTAACCCAACGAGCTTGGCCAAGAGAAGAATCATGTCAGCCCTCGGGGTAGTCGATATCGAACCACGCCTTCTCGGCGGAGGCCTTGAGGGCGAGATCCATCACGGTCTGCACACGGGCGCCCTGAAGGAAGGATGGCTCGCACTCGCGCTGGTTGCGAATGGCATCGATGAACTCAAAATCCTGATCCCAGCGAAAGGCGATTCCCGGATCGCCCTGTGAGGGATCGCGGGTGGAACCGGGCCAGGTGAGGTACTCGTTAGGCACGTCGATCGTCTCCAGACCGGCCTGACCCTTGCGTGCGATTTGAAAACGATTCGGATTCTCAAGCTGGAACACCATCGAGGCGTCACTGCCGTTGATCTCGCAGTAGTCCTGACTGCGCGCGCCTTCGCCCCGACCGGTGGCGAGCTTGCTGCTCTCGAGCACACCGGTGGCGTTGTTCTCAAATTCCGCCATGACGGTGACCCAGTCCTCAAGGTCGGACTCCAGTCCCTGGCGGTCGTCAATGAACCGGCGGGTGTCGGCGGTGATGCGTTTCATGTCGCCAATCAAAAAGTGAGCGTAGTCGAGCCGGTGCGAGAGCATGTCGCCCAGTTCACCGGAGCCGGCCATTTTTTTGAGCTGCCGCCAGCCGATGTTGCGGTCGCCCCAGTCCTGCAGGCGGCAGGTGCGGATGTGGTACGGCTGCCCGATGCCGCCGGTGTCGACGAGGTGCTTCATGTAGCGCATCGCCGGCACGAACCGGTAGGTGAAGGCGGTCATGTGGCGGACGTCGTTCTCGCGGGCACAACGCAGCATATCGAGAGTCTCGGCCTGATCCATGCCAAGCGGCTTTTCGCAGAGTACATGCTTGCCGTTTTGCATGGCGGCAATCGCCATCGGCGCGTGGGTGAAGTTGGGCGTGGCGATGATGACGGCGTGAATGTCGTCGCGCTGCACCAGTTCGTTGTAATCGGTCGTGTGCACCGGAGCGCCGGTCTGCTGCACTGCCTTTTCCAGCACTTCCGCGCTGTTGTCGCACAGGCCGACGAGCCTGGTGTCCGCGCACAGTTCCAGCCCCGGAAGATGATTCTGCAGCGCGATGCCGCCGCAGCCGATGATCCCAACTCCAATGGTAGACATTTTGAATTACCGCCTGGCCAAGCGCTCAGGTTAGAGAATGCGCCCGGCCGAAATGCGGCGCAGAAGCTAATGCGCTTGGCCAAGCGACGCCAACAAAATCAGAGCGGCGCCCTACTCCTTCTCCGTGAGGTAGGCGGCGATTTCGCTGATGAATTGTTCGCCGTACTCGGCCTGTTTTTTCTCGCCCACACCGCTGGTAAGACTGAACGCCTCGAGGGTCGTCGGGCAGTCTCGTGCCATCTCGCGCAGGGCGACGTCGCCAAAAATCATGTACGCCGGCAGACCCCGCTTGGCCGCAAGTTCCATCCTAAGCTCGCGCAGTCGTTGAAACAGCATCTCGTCGCACTGGATTTCGCCGGCGCGCTCGCTGCGGGAACGCGCCGCGCTGCTCTTTGGCTTGGCCACCGTCGGGCGGGTCAGTTCAATTGGTTCCCTGCTGCCGAGCCAGTCGCGACCGGCCTGGGTCAACTCGACCACGCTCATCCGGCCGGAAGTCAATTGCGCCAACCCAAGGCGCATCAGTTCCCGGCCGATGACCTTCCATTCGTCCCGGCCGAATTCATCCCCGATGCCGTAGGTGGAAACCTGGTCGTGCCCCCATTTACGGATGGCCTCGGTGTTGGCTCCGGTGAGCACCTCAATGACGTGGTTCAGCCCGAAGCCAAAGCCGCTCCGCTCGCGAATGCGATAGAGGCACGCGAGGAATTTTTGCGCTGCGACCGTCCCGTCGAAGGTCTCCTTGGGATCGAGGCAGTTGTCGCAGCCGCCGCAGTTTTCGTCGGCGAACGATTCGCTGAAGTAGGCGAGCAACGTGCGGCGGCGGCAGTCTCGCGTCTCGGCGTAGTGCACCATCTGCTGTAGTAGATCCCGAGCAACGCGCTGCTCCTGCTCGTCCGTTTTTTCCTCGATGAAACCGAACTGCTTAGCGACGTCCGATGCATTGAACAGCAGCACACACTCCGCCGGCAGACCGTCGCGCCCGGCCCGGCCGGTCTCCTGATAGTAGCCCTCGATGTTTTTCGGCAGGTCGTGATGAATCACAAAACGCACGTCCGGTTTGTCGATGCCCATACCAAACGCAATCGTGGCGCAGACGATTTGAATCTCGTCGCGGATGAATGCCTCCTGATTTTTGGAGCGCGTCGTGGCATCGAGCCCGGCGTGGTAGGCGGCACAGGGCAGGCCCTGCTCGGAGAGCCGCTTAGCCAAACGCTCGGTGGCATTCCGGCTCGCGCAGTAAATGATGCCGCTCTCGCCGTCGTGCCGCTTGGCTACGTCCAGAATCTGGTTCAGCGGCTGGCTGCGAGCGACCACCCGGTAGATGAGGTTGCCGCGATTGAAACTGGCGACGAAACGACTCGGATTGCGAAGCTGCAATTGCGAGACGATGTCCTGCCTCACGCGATCTGTCGCGGTGGCAGTCAGCGCCATCACCGGTGTCTCAGGAAAACGGCCGCGCAGTGTGGCGATCTGCCGGTACTCCGGGCGAAAGTCGTGGCCCCACTCGCTGATGCAGTGTGCCTCGTCGATGGCGATCAGCCCCGGCTTCCACTCGGCCAGGCGCTCGAGCATCTCCGGCAGCATCAGCCGCTCCGGCGCAACGTACAGCAGGCGGTACTCACCGTTGTACAGCTTGGCCAAACGCTCGCGCGACTCGGTGGCGGAAAGAGTGGAATTAAGGTAGGTAGCCGACACACCGGCCTCCTCAAGTGCGTCGACCTGATCTTTCATCAGAGCGATCAGCGGCGAGACAACGATGGTCAATCCGCCCTTGGCCAAAGCCGGCAACTGGTAGCAAAGCGATTTGCCGCCGCCGGTCGGCATCAGCACGAATGTGTCGTTCCCGGCCAAGGCCTCGCGCATCACCTCCTCCTGCAGCGGCCGAAACGACTCGTAGCCGAAGAACCGCTTCAACAGCCCGGCTAGGTCGTGATTTTTGTCGTTGCCAAATAGATCCTTGTCCACGTCCGCCGGTTGTAAGCCAGCGCTTGACCGGATTCAAACTCGCTTGGCCAAAAGCTTGGTTTTGGCTAAATTGCCGGCCACATGAGTGAGACTTTGGTAAAAGCCAACACTAATTTAATGACTAGGAATCGTTTAGCCAAGTTAGGTCAACGCATACTAGACGGTGGTAATATCAACCGCAAGGAGGCACTTGAACTGGTTAATATCGAGTCGAACGCTGACATAATGGATCTACTTGCATGGGCCAATCGCATCCGGGAACACTTCAAGGGCAATAAGATTCACCTTTGCTCCATTGTCAACGCCAAGGCTGGTGCTTGCTCTGAAAACTGCTCGTTTTGCTCTCAATCTGCCGCCTTCCAAACTGGTTCACCACGATACAGTTTTGTGGATCCCGAGCCGGTACAGAACGCCATGAGCGAGGCTAAGGACAACAGCGTAACTGCCGTTGGACTGGTTGCTGCATGGCGAGGCCTTAAGGAAGGGCCAATGCTCGACGAAGTCTGTGAACGCATCCGCGAGATGAAGGAAAACGGCAAATCGCGCCCCGATGCATCGCTTGGCCTAATTGAGACGCAAGAAGTTGCCGACCGTCTCAAGGAAGCCGGCCTATCCTGCTACGGGCACAACCTCGAGAGTTCACGCCGTTTTTTCCCAGAGCACTGCACGACACACACATTCGAGGACCGCCTCAAGACGATTAAATTCTTAAAAAACGCCGGCATCAGTATTTGCTCAGGCGGCATTATCGGCATGGGCGAGGAACGCGAAGATCGTGTGGATTTAGCTATGGAAATTCGTGAAATCGACGCCAACGTAGTGCCTGTTAACATCCTCAACCCCATACCCGGTACTCCGATGGAAAATCAGGAACCGCTCCCGCCGATGGAGATTCTCAAAACTATCGCTGTTTTTAGATTTATCCTTCCGCAAAAAGAAATTATGATAGCCGGTGGTCGCACAGTAAACTTACGTGACATGCAGAGCATGGTATTCACCGCAGGTGCTAGTGCTCTTATGGTTGGAAATTACCTAACAACGCTAAATCAACCAGTGGAGAAAGATTTGCAGATGCTAAATGACCTAGGGCTTGACCCTGACTGGGACAATGATTTTGCCGAACAATTATCCAGTAAAAAATGCGACAGCAACAAGCCCCAAAACTCTATTGATGGATGGTTAAAGGATCTTGGATTAAACCCTATC
>DKGH01000195.1 GCA_002453165.1 Verrucomicrobia bacterium UBA6775 | reverse complement strand
AGTGGAATTGCGGTAAAATCAGCCATTACTCCTCATTTTCCTCCTCCTCAGCCATCATACCCGCCTGAACAGCCCGCAACTTGTCCATGATTGTGCCGGGATCCTGCGCCTTGGTAATTACTTCATCCTCGGCAATCAAACCGGCCTGATATTTCTCTAACAGGTAGGAATCGAGATTCACCATCCCGTACTTGGCGCCGGTCTGGATGTCCGAGTTGATTCGATAGGTCTTGTTATCACGAATCAGAGCCGCGATGGACGGCGTGCGGTTCATAATCTCGAACACCGCCACACGTCCGGGCTTGTCCGCCCTCGGACAAAGCAACTGCGAGATCACTGACTCCAACACCGTGGACAACTGAATACGAATAGTGTTCTGCTGGTTGGTTGGAAACGCATTCACAACACGGTCGATCGTCTTTGCAGCGCCGGTTGTGTGCAGCGTTCCAAACACCAAGTGACCAGTCTCCGCAGCCGTGATGGCCGCCTCAATCGTCTCCAAGTCACGCATCTCACCCACGAGAATAACATCGGGATCCTGACGCAGCGCGCGCCTGAGCGACTCACCGAAGCTGGGGACGTCCACGTGAATTTCACGCTGGGTGATAATCGCGTTCTTGTGGTTGTGATAAAATTCAATCGGATCCTCGATCGTGATGATATGGGCGTCGTCACGCTCAATATTGATGATATCGATCATCGAGGCAAGCGTGGTACTTTTGCCGGATCCGGTCGGCCCAGTCACCAGCACCATGCCACGAGGCTTGTAGAGGAGTTCCTTGACGGACGGCGGCAAACCGATCTGCTCAAACGTCAGCAACGTGGTCGGGATTTGCCGCAACACCATCGCGAAACGGCCCTTCTCCTTAAACACGCTCACGCGAAAACGCGCCAGTTCACCAAACGCAAACGCGAAGTCAGCTCCACCCCGCTCGCGCACCTCCTGGATGCTTTCGTCAGAAGTAATGGAACGCATCAGTTCCTCGGCAGTCTCGTTGGTCAACGCCGGCCCGTCCACCTTTTGCAGGATGCCGTGCAACCGCATGGCTGGAGGAACACCTACACGGATATGTATATCCGACCCCCCCTCTTGCACGATGAGGTGCAATAAATCTGACATTGCGTATGACATACTATGCTATCCTATCAATTCTCATCTCCTACAGTGACCCGCAAAACCTCTTTAGGGGTTGTCATCCCAGCAATAGCCTTTCTGGCGCCATCTTCTCGAAGTGTGCGCATACCCACTTTTCTGGCATGGTTTTGAATTACCCCTGAAGTTTCCTTATTAATAACCAGTTTCCGACCCTCATCCTCCATCACATAAACCTCAAATAAGCCAAATCTGCCCTTGTAACCTGTATTGTTACATTTAGCACAGCCCTTGCCTACTTTGAAATTAGGATCCTTGATGTTATTTATATCAAGCCCCAGCGCGCCTAACTCGGAAGTGTCCGGATCAGTAGGCCCCTCGCACTTAGCACAAATCTTTCGAACTAGTCTTTGAGCCATTAGGCAACGCGTTGCTGATGCGATGAGAAATGGTTTCACACCAATATCAATCAAACGCGCAACTGCCGCCGTCGCGGAATTAGTATGCAGGGTGGAGAACACCAAGTGACCAGTCAGAGAGGCGTTAATCGCGATGGACGCAGTCTCCAAGTCACGAATCTCACCGAGCATCACCACATTGGGCGCCTGACGCAACATGGCACGGAGCGCATTCGCGAAAGTCAAATCCACCGCAGTGTTCACCTGAACCTGATTAATACCTTCCAACTGGTACTCAACCGGATCCTCCACCGTGATGATCTTCCGGTCCGGTTTGTTAATGTAGTTGAGACAGGAATAAAGCGTGGTCGTCTTGCCGGAACCGGTCGGCCCCGTCACCAGCAGGATGCCATCCGGCAATTGAATCAAATTCTCAAACGTCTGCTGGTCATCTGCGAGGAATCCCAACTGACCAAGACCAAGTTTTAAACCTTCCTTGTCCAACAGACGCATGACGATGCTCTCACCGTGCGTGGTCGGCAGACAGTTTACACGAAGGTCAATCGTTTTGCCGCCGACGTTTGCCTGGATACGGCCGTCCTGCGGAATCCGTTTTTCCGCTATGTCCATCTCGGACATAATCTTCAGACGACTGATGACTGCAGCCTGTAATTTACGGGGCGGGGCTGGTTGCTCGTGGCAGACACCGTCGATGCGGTAACGAACACGGAACCGATCCGCCATTGGTTCAAGGTGGATATCAGACGCCTCCATTCGAAACGCCTCCACGATGAGCGTGTTCACCAACTTAATGATCGGCGTGTCGGCATCGACAGCGTCATCGTCGTCCGCCATGTCCACTTCGCCGATCGTGCTGATCTGCACCTCCCCTTCGGTGATGTCCTGTAATAACTTGCTGACACTGTCGTCCTTGGCCGCCCCGTAGTATTGCTTGAGAGCAGCCTCGATCTCCTCCTCATCGGCCACGTTAACGTTAACCTCCATACCAAGCGTCTGGCCAAGCCCGTCGATAGCATCCAAGTCTGAGGGATCAGCCATCGCCACGGTGACGCTCAACTCATCCATGTAGAGAGGAACCACCTTGTATTGATGGGCGACATTGCGAGGCACGGCGGAAACAACATCATCCTCGATGGTCTGTTCTCCGAGTTCGATGAACTCCGTCCCAAACTGGGCCGCCTTGGCCTGCGAAACCTGAATGGGCATGACCACCCCCTTTGCGATCAGGGTATCAACCACACCTTCCCCGCTGGACATGGATTCATCCTGGGCGAGGGCCAATTCCTCGTCCGTTACCACGCCCATTTCGGCAAGTGTATCTACCAGGTAGTCGTCTCTTGCTGCCACAGAAAATTAATCAAAACCGCCAAAGGTCCTAAAAGGGTGGAAAGTCTACGCGCGCTCAAGCCAAAGTTAAAGTCGGTAAACTCCTCCTGCACACCCCGGCAAGCGGGGAAAGGCGCAAATGGCTACCCGAACCACCGGCTTCATCCAAGCCTTTAATTGCACTTTTCTGCCCTTGGCCAAGCGCAAACACCACAATCCCTCAAACCTCGGTGCGGATTGCCATGCTGCACCGATTGCGGCAGAGTCCGCCCGCGTGCTTGGCCAAACGCTTGGCCACGAACGGAATGGAGACTCCCTTACCATTGGTAATTGGCATCGATGGCGGCGCCACTTACAGCCACGGCGTTGCTGCCACCCTCGATGGCCGCGTCCTCGCCGTCGTTCATTCCGCCTCCATGAACTTTACCGGTTCCTACCAAAAAGAGGTACGCCGGCGCATGAACGAACTGGTCCGCGAACTGGAACTCCAACTCCCGTTTGCCAACGAGGTAGTCCGTTACAACGTATCGGCCGCGGGCATTTTCAGCGAAGCCACAGTCGATCAAAAGGAGAAGCTTTTTGGCAAAATCTATCCGTGGAAACAAACCCGCCTTGTGGGCGACAGTGTCGCCGGTTTTCAGGCGGCCACGCTTGGCAAACCCGGCGTGCTCGTCATCTGCGGAACCGGCACGAGCATTATCGCAGGCAACCTCGACTCGGAATTTACCCACCGCGGCGGCTGGGGGCCGTTGCTCGACGATGTGGGCAGCGCCTACTGGATCGCCGTGAAAGCCATCCGCGCTGCCATCGATGACTTCGAGGGAACCGGCCCGGAAACCGCCATCACTTCCACCCTGTGCGAGTGGTACGAGATCAAAAACATCCAAGGCATCGTGCCCATCATTTACCACCCGGAGTTCAACAGGGCCAAGTTCGCAATACTTGCCTCCCGTCTGGACAAGACACTTGGCAACACCGACGACGTTTATCAGGGTATCTGCCGGGAAGCGGGAACAGAAGTCGGCAAACTAACCATCCGCACGGTTGAAAAATCCGGACTCGATATCTCCCCCCTGCCGGTTTTCTTTTCCGGCGGCGTGTTGCTGTTCAACAGCCATGCGCAAAAGGCGTTCGAGGAAACCCTGCGCGACCAATTCCAAGTGTTGCTCAGCCAACCGCGCCTCCCGACCGTGCTTGGCTCAACCATCCTCGCCCTGCGCGAGGAAGGCGTGGAAATCACCGACGAACTGGTGGATCAACTCGACTCCACCTATCGCAACGTCGACGAACTAACCAGGGACTGACCGGCACCACGCCGGAGCTGTTCAAATCGCCTCCTAGTATTCCTCCGCCTCGCCCCAATCCGCAATCTTCAAAATGTTCCGGACCTTTCTCCGTTCATATCGGTGTTTTTTCACCTTGCCCGGCTGGGTTTGAACCTGATGAAAGGGGTGCTCCTCGCTGACGAGGCCGGAAACGATCTCGGTATTTTTCTTCATGGAAAAAGGGGTAAAGGGAAGAAACCGCTGGGCAGGATGGGAAGACCATCCCTGCTTGTTGCAAGCCAAGCCCCTGCATGTATCAAATCATACATGATGACGGTTGCGGTTCTGACACCGTCCCGCCTAGGCCGTTCAAAGGTTTTTCAGGAAAAACGGAAGACACCCGAGCGCCACTCGTCAAGTGTCTCAGACTCTAGCAGTTCCATCCCCAATTCACAAAAGGCCTTTTGCACGCTAGGGAACTGCTCGATCAGGATACCAGCTAGTATCAACTGCCCACCCGGCGCCAGCCAGGACGTGAGTTTTTCGCGCTCCGCAATCAGCAGATCATCAATCAGGTTCGCACAGATCACATCAAACTGCCGGCCTCCGGCTGTCATCTCCGTCAAATCGCGCACATCAAATACCAACGAACCGGCCAGCTCATTTTGCTCGGCGTTTTCGCGTGCCACTCCCACCGCCTGCGGATCGAAATCCCACGCCTCAATCGGAGTGTATCCCAGCTTGGCCGCGGAGATCGCGAGGATGCCCGACCCGGTTCCGGCATCGAGAAACGATCGTGGTTCGCCCTTCGGCGCGTTGGCGGACAACTGTTTCAGGCAAAATAAAGTGGTCGGGTGATGCCCCGTGCCGAAACTGAGCCCCGGATTCAAAGTCACCACCGCCTGCCCCGGCTTGGCCTCAACCTGTTCCCAGTCCGGCTTGAGCAACAGTCGATCACTGATCTCGATAGGGTGAAAATGTTTCTTCCAAGACTCCGACCAATCCTCGCGCTTGACCGGCAGCACGTCCCAAAGGCCACCCCCGGCGTCGATCCCCGACTCACGGATCACCTCGATCCCTTTCCGCAGCGCCTCCTCTTCCTCCGCATTAATCGCATCGCGCTCGAGATAAACGGTGACCTTGGCCTGATGGGTGATCGTGTCCGACCAGACCGACGGCGTCGTCTCGAACACCCACTCCAGCATTGCCGCCACCGGCTCCTCCGCCTCCGGGGTCGTGTAAACGCACACGCTGATGATCGGTTCGAGTTTGTCGGTGCTCATCTGCCGCCATCGTAACGACCAACCGGCGACGCGGCGAGCCGTGAACCGGCGGCAAATGCTTGTTTGATCCTCCCGCCACGCTACGCTTGGCCAAGCGCAAAAATGAAATCAATAGCTCTCTTTCTTCCAATGGCACTGGCCGCCGTGATTTCGCTTGGCCAAGCGGCCGAAATGAAAACGCCGGGAGACCGGATTTTCGCCCGGTATTTCGAGAACGAAACCAAGCGCTTGGCCAAGGCCGACCTCGCCGAGATCAGGACGCTCGGCGACTGGAACGAAAAGAAAAACGAATACCGCCGCCAACTCCGCGAGATGCTCGGGCTCGACCCGTTGCCGGAGCGCACGCCGTTGCAGGTGAAGATCACCGGCACGGTGCAGCACGACGAGTTCGAGGTACGCAAGCTTCACTACCAGTCCAGCCCCGGCCTGTACGTCACCGGCAATCTTTACGTGCCAAAAAAACTCACCGCCCCCGCCCCGGCGATCCTCTACGTCTGCGGCCACGGCCGGGTGCAAATCGACGGCGTCAATTACGGCAACAAGACTCACTACCAACATCACGGCGCGTGGTTCGCCCGCAACGGCTACGTTTGCCTCACGATCGACACGATCCAACTTGGCGAACTTGAGGGCATCCACCACGGCACCTACCGGCATCGCATGTGGTGGTGGAATTCGCGCGGCTACACCCCCGCCGGTGTCGAGGCATGGAACGGCATCCGCGCGATCGACCTCCTCGAGTCGCTGGACTTTGTCGACAAAAACCGCATCGGTGTCACCGGACGCAGCGGCGGCGGCGCGTACAGTTGGTGGATCGCCACACTCGACGAGCGTATCAAGGCCGCCGCGCCGGTCGCCGGCATCACCGACCTGAAAAACCATGTGGTCGATGGCGTTGTCGAGGGGCATTGCGATTGCATGTTCCAGGTGAACACCTACCGCTGGGACTTTGCGCAAGTCGCCGCACTCGTCGCGCCACGGCCGTTGCTCATTCTGAACACCGACCGCGACGGCATTTTCCCGATCGACGGCATCACCCGACTGCACACCAAGGTCGCGCGCATTTACGAACTGCACGGCAAGCCGCAAAACCTCGGGCTGGCCATCACGCCCGGCGGCCATTCCGACTCGCAGGAACTCCGCATCCCCGCCTTCAACTGGTTCAACAAACATCTCAAGGGCGACACCGGCCCTATCACCACTTTGGCCAGCAAGGAATTCACCCCGCAACAACTCAAGGTGTACAAGACCGACCCCGCTGACGAGCGCACCACGACCATCCACGACTCATTCCCGCGAATCGCATCCGGCGAAGAAACCGCCGACCCCGCCGTACTCAAGGTCATCCGGCACAAATCGTTCGGCGCCTGGCCAAGCGGCGACACCGAACTGAATCTCCGCAAGGCATGGGAGGTCGTTCACGACGGTGTCCGCTTTGCCGCGTTCGACTTTGACAGCCAGCCACACGTCCGACTGCGGATGTACATCGCCCACAAGGCCGGCTTGGCCAAGCCGGAGGCGGTGCACATCGAGATGCCGGACGAAGCCGGCTGGAACCGCTACTTGAATCTTGGCCGCCCGGCCTTCACCGAGCAATGGAGTGAGGAATTGAAACTCGCCGGCATAGATGCCAGCGCACCGATCCCCGACAAACTCCGCGCCAACCTCGCGCGCCAGATGAAGTTCGTCCGCGAACACCCCGAGGTATACGTCACCTTCATGCCGCGCGGCACCGGGCTGACCCGACTCACCCAAAACGAGCGTCACATCACCCAGACGCGTCGACGATTCATGCTGCTTGGCCAAACGCTCGCCGGGCAGCAGGCGCTCGACATCCGGCAGTGCATCGCCGCCACCCGCCAACTCGACCTCTGCAGCGACGCCCCACTTGAGCTTTGGGGCTACGGCCACACCGCCAGCCTCGTTACTGTCGCGGCGTTGTTCGAGGACGGCATCCACAAAATCAACCTCCGCGACTATCCCGCCAACGACAAAGATCAACCGGACTACCTGAACATCTCCCGCTTCGCCACGCCCGCCCAACTGCTCGACTTGGCCAAGCGGCGCACACAGGTCAAGCTTCTCAAGAAGCGCGGCGCCAAATGAGTTCGCACCACGATGTCATCGTCGTCGGCATCGGCTCGATGGGCGCGGCCGCCTGCCTGCACTTGGCCAAGCGCGGCGCCAGGGTGCTCGGCATCGACAGCCAACCGGTGCCCAACACCAATTCCTCCTACAACGGCAACACCCGCGTCATCCGCCTGACTTATCAGGAGCACCCCGACTACGTGCCGCTGCTCAAGGAGGCGTACCGGCTGTGGGATGAGATCGAACAGGAAACCGGCACGCGACTGCTCCACAAGACCGGCGTGCTGTACATGGGTTTCCCCGATCGCGAGGCGATCAGCGGCGTCAAACTCGCCTCCGAAAAATACGATCTCCGCTACTCCACCTTGACGCACACAGAGTTGGCGCAGCAGTTCCCGCAGTTCACCCTGCCCGAGGCGATGGTCGGTGCGCTCGAACCGGAGGGCGGCTACCTCCTCTCCGAGCGTGCTGTCGAATCCTACGCCCGTGCCGCCCAACAACACGGCGCCACCCTGCTCACCAACGAACCGGTTCTTGGCTGGTCGCATGACACTCACAGCGTCACAGTCCAAACCTCGTCCGGCACTCACACTGCGGCGCAACTGATCATCTGTGCTGGGGCATGGTCCGGCCCTTTGCTGCACCTGCCCAAGCTGGAA